>CAYGTY010000044.1:0-2019 GCA_964352825.1 uncultured Anaerolineaceae bacterium | reverse complement strand
TAAATTATGTCTATTTAGCGACCGAGTGTTTTTTGTACAATCACAAGGAAAGGAAAGGCGAGGGCTTTTGTATCAACCTCATCGTTATTCAAAAAGCGATTATTCGCGATTTCAAAATCATGGTGTAGGCGTTGCATCTCTCGGATTTGAAGGGCTGCGGGTTCATTCTTAAAGAGGGTAATCACAGTTGTATACTTGCGCGATTCAAATAAAACCCACTTACCACGCTCAATATTAATTGTCTTGGGTTCAACAAATTCTTCCGCATCGACCTTACCTAAGATGCTGTTTAGCGCAGGTGTGAGTTGGGCGACAGGGACATCAAAATTGCCGAGGGCTTCGATAATTTGTCCGCTACGATGATGATAGATTGCCATGCCCATCGCTTTACCTGCCGTCGCTTCACGCACAAATATCGTCGGGACAGAGTTCTGGACTTCTTTGAGGTCACTCATACCACTACCCGAAAGTGCTTCATTTGCAATCGATAGCTGACTATTGTAACGGTCATATAGCAAATTAAATTGCTCACGACTGATTTTCCCCTCAGAAAATTCAGCGATAAGGTCTTGAATTTTACCTTCAA
Organism: uncultured Anaerolineaceae bacterium; assembly: GCA_964352825.1. Taxonomy (GTDB): domain Bacteria; phylum Chloroflexota; class Anaerolineae; order Aggregatilineales; family Phototrophicaceae; genus UBA6055. Next base: position 1,433 of record CAYGTY010000044.1, on the reverse strand, counting down.
CCTCCGCCTTGAATGCTTCTGCCTTGGCTTTGTTTCTGCTCATGAACACAATTTCCTAATACCATTTACCCTATAGCTTTATCATAACACGATAAGCTATCCATAGTGTTGAGAATTTCGGAACATTACAATTTTGGCACAATACAAAACTCTATAATGAAAACTATGTTATGATGAATACTATCTAATCCTCAAATTGGTTTCTTCCGTGTCTGGAAGAGAGTTTAAATGTTATCTCTACGTGCGTCACTGCTTGATTTACCCACCCTGAAACATCGCCTAACAACCGAACCTTGCGCCAATCTCATCTATGATTGCAGGCAATTCCCACAAGACCCTGTCATGCAGATTATGGCATCGTTTTGGATGCTATCAGAAGAGGTACTTGATGAAACACCTAATCAACTCAATCATCAATTATTTGGTCGCTTAGGCATCTATATTGACCTCTATCCTGAAATTGCAGATTTGCTTGCAACCGTCAGACAAGACAATACTGGATTTCAGCTCATGCAACCGACACTACAACCTGCCTATCGCGGCTTACATCGGCTTTTGCGTGGACATACTGAGAAAGTTGTGGGTGCATTAGTGCTGAGTAATGATACGATTTTGACATGGTCTTGGGATGAAACTCTGCGCTTATGGTCAGCCGATGGTGAATTGTTGACTATTATGGAAGGTCATATAGATTTTATTGACGAAGCGATTGAACTCAGCACAGGGCGTATATTGTCTTGGTCACATACACGCGCAAATAATTGGTATGAACGAGTCACAACCCTGCGCTTATGGTCGCTAACTGGTGAACTTTTGGCAGTATTAGATGGTCATGATGGTAAGGTCAATCATGTTACAGAATTACCCAATAGCAACATACTAGCAAATTATCCCGATGAAAAGTCGTTACTTTGGAACGAGGATGGACAGCTTATCAAGAAAATAGGTCTAGGGTATCTACATGTAATTAATGATAAGCTTGTTACCATTAATCAGCATCTAATTGCAGAGGTTTATAACTTTGATGGTGACTTTCTGGGTAGCGATGTACATATTCCAATTAGTTTCTTCTCAGACAAGCGTACACAACTTAATAATGGACAATGGATAACCTGTCGGGAAATGACTTTATTTTTCCACGATGGTCTTGAATCGGCACGTTATCAAGTTGAACTAGGCGAAGATGAATCTGAATACTACATTAAGTCGATTACCCAGCTTAAAGATGGTCGGTTGCTGGTGTATTGTGAGTATTTTCGTAGACGGCGTGAGTATAAAAGTAGTCTATATCTTCTAACATCAGATGGGCAACAACTTAAACACATTGAATTTCCTACTCATAAAATATGGCATGTTGAAGAACTCCGCGATGGGCGGCTCTTAATACTTATGACAGGTATACGACTTGAGTTATGGTCAGCAGAGCTTGAACA
>CAYGTY010000043.1:19130-36669 GCA_964352825.1 uncultured Anaerolineaceae bacterium | reverse complement strand
CAATAGCCACATAATTCTAAAAAGGTGTCAGCATCAAAGAAACGGGCTAAACGAGCATCATTGGTCAAGTCTTGCTGTTTCTCAGGACTCATGGTTGTGAGATAACCTGTTGGTATCAGTCCATCAAAATCAGCACAATCCATCCGCCCTGACATCTGCGCCAAGACAATCACTTTTTCGTCTGATGCTTCGTCTGTAAAAAAGATTTCGGTATAGCGTGTGATGATTGCGCCTGTTCCACCCGTACCACTTGATGACCGTCCGCGAATGTAGACTATGGTGTCACAATCCCAACGCGCTTTTTCAATGGTTACATAACTTGATTCACTGGTCGCAATTTCGCTGGCACGGACTAAATCCATAGATTCTGCACCTGATGCTGTCCGTAGGACATCGGGAACGAGGAAGGCTAACAAATACATGCTGAATGCGATTAAGAAAATGCCAAAGCCCAAAGTAATTCGGCGTTGTTGAGCTGGGCTCATGCTTGATGATTTAGTGACATTAGACACGATGATATTCTCCTAAGTTGTTTCATTATTATATATTGTGCAATCAACTGTCATTTTCGGCTAGCCAATCAAGACGATACCGTCCGCGTGTTTCAGTTGATGTGGCTGTATAGAGGTAGCTTACACCTTCTATCACCACAAGGTCAGCATGTCCGACACCCCAATTAAACTGCATATCCATTAAAATGGGATTGTCGTCAAATTTTTCCCATGTCCCATCAATTTGATTATCCACAGACCGCGCCAAACCAAGTGCAAACTGCGTATCGCTCCCAATCTCAAGTTCTTCAGGACCGCGTATCCCCTCATAAAACATATAATAATGCTCACCGATGTGGGTGACTTCGGCGGAACTGACATAGCGAAAATCAAAATAGGCATGAGCATCAGAACCCCGTAAATCAATATCACCATATTCAGATGCCCCAGCAAATAATGGGTCATTATCACAGACTTGGAGCGATCCCAAATCCGCAAAACGATTCCCCTTATAACAGCGCATATGCCCAGGTGCAGACCCAGCCGACACAAATATATAAAGCATATCGCCATCGATATAAATTCCGGGGGGCGCACCGAGTAAACAATTATGAACCTCACCCTGAATATTCGGATGTGAGCCGATGCGTTCAAGCTCGCTACAGGGGAAGTCATTGGTATGCCATGTACCTGCTGGAGTTCTTAGATACGTCCAGTCTGACCACATCATTCCATCTTGGGATTGTCTCAAAATCGTCTGAGCGTGCCATTCATATGCCATATACCATGTACCATCATCTGCAACCGCTACACGTGGATATTGCTGAGCGGTGATATGGTCGCGCTGGTCATCACAAGGGCAACTCTCGCAGGACATCAAGCATACTGGAATCGACATATTGAAGGTTTCGCCATGGTCGGCACTTTCCCACAGTGTCAAACAGCCAGGGAATTCGACAGGCATCCCGCACTGGTCAATCACTCCTGCCGATTGGTCACTGGCATGGAGATAAGAATGGTATACACCATCGCCTATAGACACCGTATCACTCTCGCCAATGGGTAATCCGACATCCTCAATATCCATGACCCACTCTGCTGTCCCGTCCCAGAAATCCGCAACGGTTGGCGGTGTGTCTTGTGCTTGAATTGATAGGGACAATAGCGAGAAAGTGACCGTAAGAATAACTTTCCAGTATCTCAACATAAAGTTGTAGACCTTTCATAAACTGAAAACAAGGGCTTTTCAAACATTCTTTTTCTTATTGAATGATACAATGAAGTATAAGATGTTACAAAATAAAAACTTATACATTAGAACCCATAGTAAACGTTATGAGATTGTGACACATGAGTTATCATTGTTACATTACAATACATTAAATTGGGTTGGGTTGAATTGTGTAAACTATATTATGGCAGAAACTATCGAAAAACTTCGCAATGCACTTGCAGAAATCCGTTCTCATCGGTCTGCATTTACATCCGAGTCTTATGAGACAATTGTAAACGCATTGCTAGAGCAAATCCAACATAGCCGTCAACCCAAAAATACTGTCCGTACTGATGCTGTTCCCTCTGACGAAATCCGATTGGTCACAGTGATGTTTGTCGATGTGGTTGAATCCACACGGATAGCACAACGTATGGATAGAGGGGATTGGAAAAACCTTATCAACGGTGCTCATGGATTGATGTCCACCACAGTCCTTGAAGCTGAAGGCAATGTTGGGCAATTCCTAGGAGACGGCATGTTGTGTTATTTTGGGGCGCAGCATAGCCGTAGTGACGATGCCTTGCGCGCGGTCAACTGTGCCTTAACGATACTCCGTCAAATGGAAACCTATGCAGAAGAAACCATGCGCCGTTATAAAATGGCGACGGGATTTGCGATTCGCATTAGCTTGAGTACAGGACGAGTCGTTGTCGGTATGATAGGTAATGAAGATAAACAAGAATTACTCGCATTAGGTCCTGCCACCAATTTAGCTGCCCGTTTACAATCTTTTGCCGACCCACATACCATTGCGATTGATGCCCAGACGCAACGCCGTATACGCACCCACTTCAACCTCAAATCACACGACCCTGTTCAGATTAAAGGGTTTGAGGAAATGGTCTCATACTATACAGTTCTTGGCAAAATCGAAAATCCACGTACCGAGTTTACAAACAACCAAATTGTTGGGCGCGAAATTCCCTATGTGGGGCGTAAGGAAGAAACGGATAAGGTACTGGGCTTATGGTGGCAATCACAAGTCAAACACGAATTCCAAGCTGTGTCTGTTATCGGTGAAGTTGGCATCGGAAAAAGCCGTTTATTACAGCAAGTTGTTGAGAAAATTAGTGAAAAACCTGTCACACGGATTGAGGTATTTGCGGATTATGAACGCCGTGAAATGTCGCATAATCTCTTAAGAAAATTATTGATTAAAGAATGTAATTTAACAGATGATACAACACCAGAAGAAGCCCAGACTCGAATCAAAGCCTATGTCACCCGTACATGGAATGACCCTGATGCAGAAGCCGTCGGCAATGTCTTGGGTTTGATGTATACCAGTGATAGCACACCAGATACCAGCGATGAAAAAATCCGACGGAGTGGTCATTTGGCACAACGGATGATTTTCTCTTGGGTATCCCGTTGGTTTATCGGTATGGCAAAGTCCTCCCCTATTTTGATCGTTGTCGATAATTTACAGTGGATAGATGCACTATCTGTTGAATTATTAGAGTATTTAGCGTTTTCCTTGCGGAATCAAATTGGTATGATTTTGGCGGCAGGGCGAAATGATGTCCGTGTGAATACCTCAGGATATATGTATAGTGTGCCTCATCATTCTACTTTAACGCTCAAACCACTTGATAACCCATCCACAATCTATCTGATTCAACAAGTCCTCCAAAATATCCAACGCCTGAATGAATCTGTGATTCAGTCAATTGTAGAACGCTCGAATGGGAATCCCTTATTTATTCGAGAGTTTCTGAGCATCTTATTTGATAGTGGGGTTATCAGCAATAAAAACAACCAGTATCAGTTCAATATGATTAAGTATTACACCACCTTATCCGAGTTACCCAGCGGATTGACAGGTGTTTTGCAAGCACGGTTGGATGAATTGCCTGATAGGGCAAGGTCGCTTGTACAAACTGCGGCTGTTGTGGGGCAACGCTTTTGGTCAGGGCTTGTAGAAGAAATGGTCGGGACGGATGTCGACCATTACCTTGATGAACTTGTACAACGGGGTATCATCTATCAAAATCCGGAAAGTAGCTTTGAGCACGAACGCGAATTTCAGTTTCGGCATGGCTTATACCAAGAGGTTGCTTATGGCATGTTGCCGCGCGCGCAAAGGGAATCCTTTCATAGCATTGTGACACGTTGGCTTGTGACACGCATGGCAGGGAAACCTGAATACTTCCCAATGTTAGCTGAACAATTTACAAAATCATCGCAACACGAAGCTGCCTTATTTACCTATTTAGAAGCTGTCCAAAACCGACAATCACGAGGCTTATTAGAAGAAACCCTCAGCTTAATTGAAAACGGATTAGCACAAGCACCCTATGTTTCGCGAGAGGTTGCCTTACCGATTACCAGTCGATTCTGGACAATCCGCGCCCAAACCTATAATTCACTAAATCGCTTTGGGGAAGCAAGTGCCGCAGCCGAATCCGCATTAAAGCTACTGGAAGAATTACCCGATGACCAACTGGTTAATATACGGGTCACAGCAGCGCGCTTTTTGGGGATGGCGTATCGGTCAATGGGGCGTTATGCCGATGCCTTTGAAGCACTAACACGCGCTTATCATATGATTCCCGAAGATGATTTAATACTCCAAGCTGATGTATTGGGTGCATTTGGCTCATTGGCATTATATAACGGCAAACTGGGGGAAAGCCTTGCTCATCAAAAACGCGCATATAATTATGCAAAAAAAGTTAGTGCAAAGCACGAACTCAATGGGAATCTGACACAATTAGGTCTGATTGTATTTGAACAAGGTCAGATAGCATCAGCACTCAGCTATTTTGAGCAAGTCCTAAAAGTCAATCTGGATAGAGAAAATGTCCACTTTCAGATATTAGATTTACGGAATATTGGTGCTATATATATGGCTGTCTTTGCCTATGAAAAAGCACTAGAGGTCTTCAATCGGGCGATTGAACTTTGTACATATATTCACTATACAGACTCACTTTTACAAGGCTATCACGCTTTAGCTCTGGTTGAGCTAGGTCAAATAGAAGACGGTATCGAAGAAATGGAAATAGCCGTCACAGTAGGGCATAAAGATACCTATCACAATTTGCAAATCCACTTATTACAAGTCGAACTCTGCGTCAAAACCAAACGATATGATGAAGCCATGACACTTGTGGATACATTTATAGAGAGTGCAAAAGTTTTAAATCCAATTTTGTATGGACGCGGCTTGTTATGGAAAGGGCAATTGTGCCATATCCTAAAACGAGATAATACAGTATCCACACTAGAACAGGCACTCCAATATGAGCAAGATTATGCAGGCTTAGCACTTTGGTTATGTCACTTTGCACTGGCTCAAGCAACCAGCGACACCCAGCATTATCAAACCGCCTATGATATTTTATTAAAGATTGCTGAAGGGCTTGAGGCGTATCCTGATTTACAAACTCAATTTATGCAAAGTGATACATTACGGCAGATTGAAATAGCCAGTAAGCAAGCATAAATAACGTTGACGTAAGTATGAATTTCATCGCTTTTGTAACCTCGTATAGTAAGAATGGGCTGTATTCGATTAAATCAGTTTCTGGTAAGATAAAGTCGATAATCTCTGACATGGACAAAGGAAAAAGCTACTTTATGAAAACAACCATCACAATCATATTAAGCTGTCTTGTTTTTGTTGCAGGATTAACCCCAGCCGTTCTTGCACAAGGGGTTGAAATTGAGTGCGATGAAGATGTGATTATCCGCGATGGTATTGATATTCAGTTCCCAACCATTTCGGCTGATAGCGAACATATTGTCACAGTGCTGGGGATTGGTGACTATGACCCTGTGGTTGCTGTCTTTAATCAACAACAATCAGGTGCTTGTAATGATGATTCGTTTGAAGCATCAGGCTATAGCTTAGATTTTCCTACGACGGCATTTGTCATACCTAGTGTCTTTAATGCTCAAATGACCTATAACAATAATACATTTATGCGTGTTGTTGTCGGTGAATTAGACAATATTGATGGTGAAGCTGTGGTGATGGTTGAAGGCTTATCTTTTGACGGAGAGCCTGACATGATTGATGTGATTGTGACTGAGAAAATGGTCGAGTCACAAATTCCGCTGACAGCTTATGTTGTCGAAGTGACTGAAGACTTAGATTTATCCCTTGCACTTGTCGATGATAATGGGGTACCGCTTTTTGATGAGTTGGGTAACACAGTTGAATGTGATGATGCGGGTGATGACACCTTATGTTGGGGAATACATGTTCCCTTAATCGAATCTTATACGAATGTCAGCAATACGCGTGTGACATCCGCAACGGCTATTTCTCCTATGTTGAGTGTTCCGCTCACACCTGATGATGCAGGCACAATTGTTCCCTTCCAAATTAAACAAAGTGCCTTAGCAGAAGAAGTCATCACAGGGGATTATATTTTTGTCTTACATTACGGTGTGGGAGATGTTGGCATTGGAGATGGCTTGGCAACTGCAACGACTTCCCCACTCGGCACCAGCGTCGCCTGCGATGAGTTACCTGTATTAAGTGATGCAATTGAAGTCACTTTGCCCAGTGTCGATAGTTTGGTCAGTATTCATGGGCTAGCACAAGGTGAGGTTGACCCGATATTTGCACTCATGTCTGACGACAGCAATGGGGTATGTCATAATACATCAGGTATCGGTGGTCAACAGTCTGCTCAATTACCTTTAGCTGGCTTATTTAATCCCTCAGGTGCTAATGCTACCGTCGATATTTTGACAAACTCGGCTCGCTTATTAACAGGTTTATTGGGCGAGGTTGCAGGGAGTTATTTGTTGGTATTTGATGGCATGAACATTGCAGATGAAGACGCTACCGATATTGTATCTGTTACAGTAACCCAATCGATGGTGGAATCTGGTGAACCTGTCAACGCTTATATGCTGTCATATACGCTTGATTTAAATCCAGAATTAACATTAGTTTCTGCTGAACAAACGCCTTTGAGTGATGCAAGTGGTACATTGATTTCTTGTGTTCATACAAGCTTGCCAGATTCTTGTTATGGTGAGTATGATGATATGAATACAGCGACATTAACCTTACGTGATGCCGATACGCTACGGGGAATTAGCAATGATGTGATGTTAAGTATTCCCTTATCTGAAGATATGATTGGGACAACCCTTAACTTTATGGCGAGTGGTGCAAACGGGACATCTGGAGATTATGCTCTGATGCTATATCTGACATCAGGGATATTAGAACCCACTGAAGATGAGTAAATTGCTGAAAGATTTATAAGTAATCGCATAAATAGGTAGTATAAAGATAACCAATGGATAATAACAATCAACCCAAACGCCCGAATGATATACAACAACCTGAGGATATAACAACGGGTGGTGAAAATCTAAATGATGATAATCTCGATGAACATAACCCAACGACAACTTATGACCTGCGTCAAGCGGCTGATAAAGCGATAAAAATGTATCGTCAGGCTCATCCAATAGAAGAATCCGATGCCGCCGAAATGGATGATCAACCTGATAAACTGTATTTTGATGAGTCGATGGACTTAATTTTTGAGATGGTTGGCTCGACAACAGTTTTGACTTTACGCGTCGAACAAGACATTATCGTTGGGCGAAGTGATACCAGTGATAATTTCTCCGCAGGGTTGGACTTAACGCAATATGGTGCGTATCAAATGGGATTGAGCCGAAAACATGCGCGCATCCGCCGCAATGGTCTTCAGCTCGAATTAGAAGATACTGGGAGTCGTAATGGGACATTTGTCAATGATCAACAACTTGAACCCCATGTCCCTTATGTCATCAGTGATGGTGATATTGTTCGCTTTGGTACGATGGTGGTAGGGTTACGTTTTGCCAAGCGTATGTAATCAGACGCTAAACGTATTATTTACCACCTAAAATTTGTTCAATCTCTGCGGCTGCCTTTTTAGTAGCAAATAATACATGCCCCATATGAGCGGTCTTTTCGACCAGCACTGCAACGGTTGCCCGTCCAGCAGGATAAGCGACCATTGTACCTTCTTCGCCTTCCATCAATAAGCGTTCGAGTGTGCCTTGTGCGAGGCGACCTAATGTTTTCTCTGCTAAACCAACCAAAGTTGCAGACATCGCCGCCACTTGTGGACTGCTGGTTGGATTCTGATGGGGGTTTTCGTCGTCGCCAGGAGGATAAGCAGCAACAAGTAGACCGTCAACATTCACAATAACTGTTGCTTTTACACCTTCAACAACAGTACTGAGTTTACGCAATTCGTTATCTAAAGCATCACTACGATATGAGTGTTCCATAGAGCCTCGCTTCATTTGTACGAGCTATCAACATTACGGTTCAAGTATAGCCTAATAATGTATTGCACTCAAGCGGATGCCGTCTGAATTCTTGTTGAGTATTGTATGAAGTTGATTTTATAGGATGTTATTGGCTGATAACCTAAGCTATTTTCCTTATAATGACCCGTTTATTGGGGTATCAGATTAATGTAATCCTCGCCAACCACAACCACAGCATAGACAATACTTTGCCCATCTATTGGTAGTATGCCAGCATAATATCCTGTAAATTCAGATGTATCAGGATTAAATGAAATCGATTTAAAAGCGGAGCCAAGCTCTGTTTCGATGGGAGCTAATCCCACTTGGTAGAGCTCTGGATAAGTCGCATATAACAAATAGGTAATGTCTTGGACAGTCTGTGGGTTGCCTTCACGATAAACAGCATATGCACCAAGCGAACCACGACCCACTTGTTCTTGTAATTCATCAACTTCCAAAGCACATTTACCCTGACAATGACCTGTATAGATAAGGCTGACACCATCTGCCAAGATTCCCCAATAACTCATATGACCGAGTGCATCCGCGTCTTTAAATAAGGGGTGGAGGTATGTCGGGAACTGACGCGTAATAGCGTTCATCGTATCTTGTCGAGTTGGCTGAGCTACATTTCGAGTATCATTAAAGACACTTGCAAAAATCGGATAGACAGCCGTATTTAAATAGTGGTCTGCAAAACCAAGTGAGGCAATATAATCTGTTGCTGACGACGCTAATTCTAGTTCCACGACAAAGGGGTGTGGCAGGGTATCCCAGCGGTAAGCAACGTAGTCATAACTTGGAATCAATGCAGGTAGCTCTATCGCTGTCCAGTCATCTTGCATTACAAAGTCATCCCAGAGTTTTATCAATTCATAGGATTCTGGGTCAATCAAGTTGGGTGATGTTGTTGGGATGCTATCGGGTAAGCCTGTCTCCCGATTCTCTTGTGCAGCGATAGATAAACAACTTAGAGTGAACATAACAAGGATTATCAATATTTTCATAAATCGCATTGTACTCCTTAACTACCAAAATCAAAAATAGGGCATATGCTCACTATGCCCTATCTGATATATAGTTACAACCCACGCTATTAATACGATATTGACTATCCACCGAGTAACATATTGATATAGGCATCACCGATACCTGAGACAGCATAGACAATCGACTGCCCACTATCTGCACCGTAAACACCTGCATAATAGGCAATCACTTCACCATTATCCATATCAATATCAAAGGCAAAAAATGCTGTGCCATAATCAGATTCGGTCTCGGATAGGTCAAGGCTGGCTAAATAGGGGTAGGTGCTTTGAACAAGTGATTTTGCTTCGGCTGTGGATGAAGGAATCGTATCGCTATATAGAGCGTATGCGCCTGCTGAGCCACTTGTAATTTCAACTTGTACCATCTCTTGCTCAATCGTACATTGGTCTAAATCACAATCGCCTGTATAAATCAGCGCCAACCCATCATCCAGCAACGCCCAATAGGTCACACCACTGAGACTATCGGCTTGTGACATGAGGGATTGCATATCGGCATCCAGTTCGTCATAAATTTCATTGATTGTCTTCTGGGCAATTTCATTGCTTGCAACAGTATTATTCCCATATTCTCCTGCATAGAGTGTGGTGACATTTAATCCAAGCATCGAACTCGCATAGCCGATAATTGCGCTGGTGGCTTCTGGTGATGATTCGGCTTGAATATCCAAATTCTCAATGTCGATGTCTGTTGGGATTTGGTCTTGCATCGCTAGAATTTCATCTTTGGATGGCATCTGGTCGCTAATTGCAATCTGTGACCAATCTTCGGGGACTTCAAAATTGTCCATCATGTCACTGAACATCTCAGGTGAAAATTCACCGCCGACCAATGATTCAATATCAACAGCTGATGCGGTTGCCATAATCGCTTGGGTTTGGGCATCAATATCAATATCAACCTTGCTTTCAAGGTCAATTTCATCAATAGACGGGACTTCTACACCATCACCACCACGTAGCCCCCCACCTGTTGTGACTCCACCACCCCCACCGGGAGGTTGCGCCATGATGCTACTGGCTGAAAATACGATAGCTAGGCTCATTAAAATTTGTAATCCACGTTTCATGATATATACCTCAATAGAACTCAACTAGATGTTATTAGAATTACTGTATCAGGATTTGGGTGAAGTTAAATTAAGATTACAAAGATGGTGTATCATAATTGACAAATGTCTTTTAATCATATGTTGTTAAACGATCCTTGATCCAAAACGATAGCATTAACTTTCATATTGCTCTGCTTCATCATAAAGGGCTTGAACACGCGCATCAATTTCAAGGTCGGCTTGACCAAATTCATCAACATCCCCAAATAATTCGAGTTGCATGGCGTAGGTGCGGAGTATGGCAGGGCTACGTTCCATCGCTAATAACTTTTCTAATACCAATTGGCGGTCACCAGCCAGCAGATAATAGCCCGAATCGAGCTTAATCACTTGTTTGAGGAGTTGGTCATCGGTGCAAGCATTCACCAAATCACGAAATGATAATAACATCTGCGGATATTGCTTGAAGCGCTCTTGGGTAGTGGGCTTTTTACGAATCGCAATCAAGTCGTTTGTCAGTTGAATCAGGTCATTCATTTATTAAATTCCGATGTTTTCTGTGTGCTCAAATATAATCAACATAGTCTACTATAGTGATTTTATCATGCCCCATCGGTACGCGCCTGATTTGCAATTTTCGCTGTAATATGGTACTATGTTAGCATAAATGCTTTCTACGAGTTTGTTTTCTCCAATATGTTATGCAATTCCTTTTATATTGGTTATGAACAATCTCTCAAAACTTCATGTGTTTTGGCAGGATGATGGTTGCCTGCAAATCCAATGCCATCAATCGTATACTTATCCCCAGAGGAGGACATTTGACTATCCAAGATTTTGGACAGCAAGATATTTCTTTTAGCGAACTACTCGATACCTATAGCTATGACATGCCAGAACGCGGACAGATTTTAGATGCCGTTGTTCTCGAAGCCGACGAGCGCGAATTATTACTAGATGTTGGCTTAAAACGCGATGCGATTGTCACATATAAAGACCTCGATTACCTCGAAGACAGTGTTATAGACTCCCTCATCCCCGGTGCAGAAACCCTCGCCTATGTACTCAAGCCTTATAACACGGATGGCGATTTGATTGTCTCGATTAATAAAGCCTTAGAATTAGAAGATTGGCAAAAAGCCATTGAATTAATGGACAATGACGAAGTGGTTGAGGTACTGGTTACAGATACCAATCGCGGGGGCGCATTGGTTCAATTTGGACGCTTACAGGGTTTTGTCCCTAATTCACATATGTATACCGATAAATCTGCGATTGTCGGACAAACGGTTCGGACAAAGCTTATTGAGATTGACCGTCGTCGCAATCGTCTTGTTTTATCTGAGCGTGAAGCCAAATTTGAAGAAAAACGAGCGATTATGGCAAAACTCAATGTCGGTGATACTGTGTCAGGTAAAGTGGTTCATATCACAGACTTTGGTGCTTTTGTCGATATTGGTGGTGCAGATGGTCTTGTACATATCTCAAATATCGTACATGAACACATTAGTCATCCATCTGATATAATAGAGGTAGGACAAGAGATTGATGTCCTCATCGAAAGTATTGATATTGAACGTGAACGCATCAGCTTGAGTCGTAAAGCCTTATTGCCCGACCCATGGGAAGTCTTCACTGCACACTATCATGTTGGTGATTTGATGGAAGGTCAAGTCACAAATGTTGTTGATTATGGCATTTTTGTTGCTTCACCTAGTGGTATGGAAGGCTTAGTCCATACAAGCAAAATGAAAACCCTCAACTTATCACACCCGAGTGATATGTTTAAAGCTGGTGATGAAGTGCTTATTCGTATCCTTGATATTGATAGTAATCGCCAACGGGTACAAATGGATATTGATAGCGTTTCATATACAGAGCAAACAGAATGGATGCAAAGCAAACGCGAAGACGAAGTTATTGAAGAAAATCAGGTCGAAGACGATGAAGGATTTATCTTTCAAGAATCAGCCTAAAAACACCGCTCGTCACCGTTGTTATGGCGATGACGATTGTTCCACTCAGTCGTAAACTAGCAATAGGAGTTACATGTATGTATTCAACAGGCGATAGTATTATTCATCCTCGTTATGGTGCAGGCGTTGTACAGGGGAAACGTGAATTAACCTTTCTCGGTGAAACGCGCGATTATCATGTATTAGAACTGATTGGTGACCGTGGTGAAGTGATGATACCTGTCACAGAAGCTGAAGATATGGATATTCGCCCAGCTATTCAAAATATGGATACGATTGAAGATGTTTTTGCGAATACACCCGAGGTTCTCTCGGATAATTATCGTACAAGACAAGCGGGCATTGACCAAAAAATCAAAACACGCGACCCTAAAAACCTAGCACAAGCTCTCCGTGATTTGGCATGGCGTGAACATGTCCATAAATTGACAGGTGTGGAGAAGAACATGAAGGCGAAGCTGGTTCGGATGCTCAGCCGAGAAATGGCAGTTGTACGTCCGAATGTAACAATAGCAAATGCGTCTAGTCGTCTGCAAGAGATGCTTGTGGAGATGATTCAGATGCACCAACCGACGACACAACCTGCGACTGTCGCATAATAAAATTAATCATGAATCAGAGTGGGGAGAACCTCACTCTGTTTCTTTTTATGGTAAACAACTTAAATCAATAACAGGGTCGATTTCGTCGGCTTTTATATGCCCCTGAGTCTTTTCATCATCATAAACTTCCACATAAACAAAATCACCACTGACATCAACATCGAGCAACCTGAGGCGGTCACCTAATGGACGGGTCGTTAAGACTCTTGAGTCGGTAGAGGGGTCATCAAAAATAGATACATTATCGACCAATGCAAAACCAAAGGGACTGGCAAGGCAGGGTTCAACCTCATCAGTACCTTTTCGATTCGTAATCGGGAGATTCATGATATTCATGTCGGTATCAATACTATCGCTTCGGATAAACCCAGATAAATCGGCATCAATATAAACATGAACAAATTCCCCAGGACCACTACGTCCAATTAATGTGAATGGAACATCAGCATCAATTTGAGCTAATGTCGGGCTATCCTTCTCTGGGCTACGAACCAAGCCAACACGCCGAGTTGTGACCCCAATTGGCTCAGCATCATCATTACCCCGTCTATCGTTTGGCTCATCTCTGGGTGGTGGAAGTTGGGCAAATGAGGTGGCGGTTAAATCGAGTTCGACTTCACGACGCGCTTGTGTTTGAGCAATCGCAAATGCGCTATTAACATTATCATTATTGCTGGTCAATACGAGCGCAAATGCAATGCCAACCACGACCAATAATACCAAACCGCTAATGATATACAGAGCGCGATTAGACTGGCTTTTAGATTGTATGGGTTGATTATCTTGTTTTGTCTCTTTGGGAGCATGAACCGTCGTTTGATATTCGTCTATTGTCTGGACAGCTCTGGGGTTTGGGTCTTCAATATGAATGAGAATTTGGGTTGTGTGATCATCATCCCGTAGAGCTTGACTAAAATCTGCTATAAATTCGCTTGCTGTACGATAACGGTCTTTTGGCTTTTTGGCTAAACCTTTGAGCAACACATGATTGATTGAACTCGGTAATTCTGAGTTGACAACTGTTGGCAAGGGTGGCCTTTGGCTGATATGTTGATTTAAAACGGTGTAAGGGTCACGTCCTGTAAAGGGATGATAACCTGTGGTCATCAAATATGCCATGACAGCTAATGAATAGATGTCTGTGCTGGTGGTTACGGACAAGCCCAATGCCTGCTCAGGTGACATATATAAGGGTGTGCCTTTGATAGCTTGTTGCGAGGTTAAACGGGTGGCATCTGTCAGGAAGGCAATCCCAAAGTCAGTCAAATAAGCGGTATCATTATCATCGAGCAAGATATTTTCTAATTTGAGGTCACGGTGAATGACACCCTGTGTATGTGCAAAATCTAAGGCTGATGCAATTTGCTCTAAAATATGGATTGTAAATTCACTATCTACTTCTTCAGGGGTGCGGAAAAGGTCGTAGAGTGTGCCACCTGACATATAATTCATCGCGATATAAAACTTCCCTTCATGTTCACCGTGGCTGATGATGGGAACGATATTGGGATGCTTGAGTTGATAGAAAATATCGGCTTCGCGATTGAAGCGTTGGATAATCTCCTCATCCTGTGAATATTGCTCATGCAAGATTTTCAGGGCGACTTCTTGTGCTAAATGAAAGTCTGTGGCTTTATAGACCATTGCCATGCCACCATAGCCTAGCTTTTCAATAATACCGAAATGCCCAAATCGATCATTTGGTTGCATACTTAACCTTATTATCTGCATGAATAATATATCTATCTTACATGCTATACCCTACAGTAATCAGGGGGAATTCGGCAATTAAAATCCTGTTAAAACTATTTTATTTATGACTCAAGTGACATTCGACAAGAAATTAGAATTTATGTAGGGTTGAACCTGTGTGTTCAACCGTCGGGAGCTCTCAAGGTCTAAAATTGAAGTGCCTGTAGTGAGGGGGGAACACTACAGGCAACTAGAGGGAAAAGCATTATATGATCATTTCAGCGACGCTAGTAACTGAAATATCATTTTTTGATGTCTGAATACATCAAACTTCATATCATTATTTTACCAAAGCTCGCACTGATTGCATGAAACAGCAATGAGCAGGTTATGAGAAACTATTACCTTATATAACATTAGCCACTTTGCCCAACAGGAACAATCGTCGGTTGGGGGGGGGACGTGGGTAAAGGCTCTGCGGTCACAATAGTACCATCAGGGTTAACGGTTTCAGCAGGTGTTGATTGTACTGGGACAGCACCTGTACAGGCTTGACCAGCACTATCACGCTTGGCGGTGACATCACCCCGTGAAATATTTGTTGCAATCGGTTGTAAGCCTAAAGCGGCGTTGTATTGGTCACGCGCACCACAATAATCCCCTTGGTCAGATAAGCTATTGCCATAGTTTGCAAAGGCTTCTTGTAGCTCTGCCATCACTTGCCCATTGAGGTAATTGGTCAAGCCTTGTTCATAGGCGATACGACTGAATGCACGAACCGATTGGGCTGGGTTGGTGATTTTGAGACGTTGCCCATCCAAATACAGTTGAGCGATGAAGCGTTCATAATTTAAACCTTGAACATCACCGTAGGCTTCGGCACGCCCTGTAATCACAATACCTTCTGCCAATTTACCTGTACGGAAGAGTAGGGTAGCTTCTGATGTGAGCGCATTGAAGTAAAGTGATTCGACAGTTGAGCGTTGGAAGTTTTCGTCAATTGCGATGATGGCATCGAGTGTTTCAATGGCATCTTCGTAATTTTGTTCACCTAATTGTGCCCGTGCTTCCGACAGTAAACCATCCAAATCATAAAGACTGTTTGATGAGCTTGACGTATCCGCCGTACTCTCAATCACCACTTCTTCGGTAACTTCGACAAGGTCGGTTGCATCGGGACTGGGGGTTATCGTCGGTGTTGCGGTTTCTGTTGGCGTAGGCGTTTCAGTCGGCAAGGACTCAATAAAGAGTTGCGTTGCTGTTGGGGCGACGATAGCCAGACAGTCGGGTGCAGGGGTTCTCTTTTGGAGGTCTTCAATGCGTCGTTGCAATAAACTCGAATTGCCTGCATCGACATCCCCTTGCATACGGTCACACTGGATTTGAATATCTGCCAATACAGTTGCGGTTGCATTGGTACGCGCTCCACTGAGACCTGAGTTCCAGCCTGCAAAAGCAGATGCAATAACCAGCACACCTGCTAATAATATGCTGAACATCGCCACAATGCCCCAGACAATACAGCCCGGACCGCTCGTATCATCATCGGATTCAGGATACATCACTTTAGTCGGTGGTTTATTTGAAAATTGACTCGGATTTTGCCCCTTTAGGGGATTACGAGGTTGAGTATCATCAGATGTTTGCATCGAGTGCGTGTCCTCTAGATTGACTAGCTAAACGGCGCGTATTATAGCCCACCACAAGGCGAATGACTAGCCAACGCTTTCCCTACGCTGTCAATCAAGACCTCGATAAATTTGTATACAGCGGAATAACATGCTTACACGAGTATGAATTAGGGAAAATTGAAACCGCCAAGAAGCCAAGAACGCCAAGTTAAGTGATGCGAGAGGAGTAAAGAGTGATGAGCAAAAACCCCGCAAGCCTTGTTATCACTTATATGAAACTCGTCTTATTCTGTCTTTCTCTTCATTCTCTGTGCCTCTATGGTTATTTTTTGCCCGTTTATTGTAAAAAATCATGGTTAGCTGAATAGATACTGTTGTTTTTCCATCTTGGAAAAGCTGATTTCCGTTGCTATAATCTCAAAGCTAAAATTGACACAGTCATTTGGCATTTAGGAGAAGTCGCATAGAGGCCTAGTGCGTCCGCTTGGAAAGCGGATATGGGAGACCATACGTGGGTTCGAATCCCACCTTCTCCGACGATTAAAGAGAACACATTGTTGTTCTCTTTTTTTATTCTTCAGGTAGCGAATGCCAAAGTTCCCAAAGATTACCTTCAGGGTCAGCAAAATAAGCTGTGCGCCGTCCCCAATCTTGGCTTTTGGGAGCTTTAATAAATGTAAGCCCTTTGGTTATGAGTGCCTCGTATGTAACATCCACATCTTCAACACCGACGCAAAGTAAGACGCGTTTCCCTGTCGTACCATCAAAATTGAGTGCGTCTTCACCCACCATATCTTTAGCAGCATCGACATGTAATAAAACAAAGTCTAAATCACCCATTTTATAGGCAGAAGAAACTTCGTCGTTGAATAAGGCTTCAAGTCCGAACTTCGACTCATAGAATTCTCGGCACTTATTGAGGTCTTGCACAATTAAAACCGTTGCACTTAGATTATGTAACACGATTTACCTCAAATCACTATTTAGATTAAAGTAAAATACAAGAACATTTGAGCTATGTCAAGGATATGGGTTATATGACAAGATATAGACTATTTATGAAATTACAGTCTAGGGCAATATACCCGCATCCTCAATCACATCGTCTAATTGAAATGATGCTAAATCTAATATCACTATGGAGGGTAATTTGAGGCGCAACCACAAATCATAAACATCAATATCATTATGCTGGGCTGTAAATAACGAATTGACCGTCCCGTGTGCGATCACAATAATATGTTCACCTGCTGGAGCTTGTTGTATGACTTCACGAATACCTTGATTGAAGCGTTTTTGTGCTTGTGATGCAGTTTCATCCCCAAAGATAAGCGCATCGGGATTTTCAAAGAAGCGTCGTAGATTATCATGGAAGATTTGTCGTGTGCTATAAGGTGCATTCGACTGACGACTGTGTTCGGCTAAGTTGAGATTTTCAATAATTGGGATATTACTGAATTGTTCCGATAGCAGTTCAGCCGTGTGACG
>CAYGTY010000043.1:0-19030 GCA_964352825.1 uncultured Anaerolineaceae bacterium | reverse complement strand
ACTTATGGAATTGCATTATCACCTGCTAGATGTATTTACAAATCAAGCATTTGGTGGAAACCAACTGGCGGTCTTTACATCACCCCCTGCTGATATTAGCCAAGCCACCATGCAGAAAATCGCAAAAGAGATGAACCTTGCGGAAATCACTTTTGTCTTCCCACCTGATGACAGCAATAACGATTATCGTGTACGCATCTTCACCCCTGCAACCGAGATGCCGATGGCAGGGCATCCAACCGTCGGGACAGGTTATTTATTGGCTCATCAGGGGATGTTGGGTGATATTGATGGCGAAAAAGTAGTGACCTTTGAAGAAGGGGTCGGTCCTATCAAAGTGACGGTCAAAGCAGATGAAGCAGGTCAGGTTCAGCGTGTGCTGATGCGCCAACCCCTACCTGAATTTTTGGATATTTATGAGGACAAACAGTGGATTGCGGATATGTTGTCACTGTCGGTAGAAGACTTGCACCCAACTGTTCCTGTGCAAGTTGCGACAACAGGCGTTCCCTTTTTGTATATTGTGGTGAACTCTCTAGACGCAATCGGCAAAATTAACTTGCGCCTTGATATGTGGGGTGAGAAACTCAAAGGAACAAATGCCGAGCAGATTTTTGCGACAACCATCGAAACCCAATATCCGGGTTCAACTGTTCATAGTCGGATGTTTGCACCTGCTTTTGGTATTCCAGAAGACCCTGCAACAGGGGCAGCCAGTGGTCCATTAGGCGCGTACCTTGTCAAATATGGCTTGGTTGAAGCTGGCGATATGGTCAGTGAACAAGGCGTGGAAATGGGTCGTCCTAGTTTTATCGACATTCATATCGGCAAAGATGGTGATACCTTCACAGATATTATCATCGGTGGCGAATGTGTTTATATGGGGTATGGCACATTGATTTTAGAAGATTAATATCAGCTAATTTTGGATGATAACCTCGATATTAAAAATCCCTTCATTGTCATCATAAGCATAATCGGCATCATTAGCCGCCATGTATAAAATGCCATCGGCTTTGACAGTGAAGGTGACTTCATCCCCTATAGAAAAAGGGGCATTATCACCGATTTTTCCAATGAGTAACATTTCAGGGACATTTGACATAAGGCAGTCTTCGCATTCTGTTCCACTTAATCCGAGTGGGCTAGCCAACTGGTCATAGGGTGGTTCACAATCGGCATGGTTACAGGTTTTTGCCATCCCTGACCCTTTAATTGTGATGGTCTGTCCTTGCGTCAGTTGAATAGATGTATTTACCCACGGACGAGTGACGGTCAAATCAAATTCTAGGGTTTGTTCATCCTCGCCTGTTTGCATAGCCAAAGTGAATGCGAGACCTTGTGTGATGAGCAACTCTTGAATGACATCTTCTGGAGTATTTAAGGTAACTTCATCTTGTAATAAGGCAAGCGGAAGATTATCGAATAGGTGAGACTCATAAACTTGTGGTACGCCGATTTCACCTGTTGGTAGAAAGTGTGTATCAATACCGATACGAAGAAATGTACCTGATGGGATGACGATAATTTGATTATCCAGATTGATACTTGCTTGACCTTCTAAAGTATAGAAATACATCGCATCATTGGCTATAGTATTGACATAGAGTGTTGACCCTAAAATAACGTCAACTGTATTGAGTTGAAAGTGAACTTTTACTTGCCCCGATTCTGACTGGATGAGTACGCCATCGATAGGGGTCTGGTTACATTGAGTCGTACCAATACCTGTCTGCAAGGTAAAGGACTGAATTTTCTCAGCATCCGAAAAATCATCAGGTATATCATTGCTTATGGTCGGTATCAATTCAGTATCCCCAAATGCAACCATTGTGACCAATTGCCCTGGGGTTGTGTTGTCGATATTTGTCGCAACGAGTTTAAATAATCCAACGCCCCATGATTCAGTTATTTCGTCAAGGGGGCTGAGAGTCATTGAAGTGATGTCTGCAACTAACATCTGGTCACCGACTGCTGTGAAGGTGTTGGGCAAGGCTGACTGAACGATAATCTCTTTATTACCATAACAGGCTTTATTACGCCCAAGTCCATCGCAGGCTTCGCTCGTTGTCTGGATAGCCAATTGGATTGACTCAGTGCAAGTTGTGTTATCTTGTGACGAAATTAGATAGGGTGTCCAAAGTAAGCTTACCATGCAAATGAGTAGATATATTTTTCGCATAAATCGTTCCCCATACTATCAACAACATCATTATAAGATGTGAGAGGGAACATATGCAAACATTATGCTTTTAACTATTCCCTAAATTGACAAAATAATCAAAGAAGTCGTCACAGTGGATTTCATCATTTTCTCCTGCGCGGATAAGCTCATCCATTTCATCACTTAAGCCTATGATAACAGCCACATCTTCTTGCACGAGGTCTTCCATACCCAATTCTGATGTTACAGCCGTCCGAATATAGCGTAACATCGCACTTGTTGGGTCAACTTGTATCCCTTGTGTGAGCCATGTCATCGCCTCTTCATATTCACCTAGCGCACAATAAGCTGTCCCCATCATACTAAAGACATCCCCGCCAAAGTAACGCTGTGTATCTCTTTCACTTTTGGTATCAATGGCTGATAGGGAATTACGAAATTCAGAGACTAACTCTTGTAGTTGGGGTGCAAAGGCTGTGACCGACTCATATTGACCGAGAACGATATTGCCATAGCCTTGATATAACAGACCACTCATGAGAATCTCAACCGTATTTTCACCAAATAAGGCTTTTAAGACACGATTACCGAGTGCTGGATCAGGTTTATCTTTGACCATCTGCGCCATCATGTCACCTGCATCCTCAATCCGCCCATCACGCATTGCAATCAAAAAACCTGAAACATAAGGGGCATTTGCTTGGGGGTTATTGTCGATGGATGCTTGTACATCCTCCCACGCACCGTCTAAATCATTGGTCGCATATTTAAAGGTTGAGCGTAAATAATAGATAAACCAATCATCTTGATAATCCAGCGCAGTATTTAAGAGGTCGATTTGTGATCCATAAACTTTGGCTGATGCGCCTTGTACGACGAGGGGGAATGACCATCCCTCAGGACCAATGCGCTCTGCTGTTTTGGCATCTCGTATTGCTTGGTCGCCCTCACCCAGACGCATATGTGCCATCGCGCGCATCACATACCAAATGGGATTCCCCCCATCGAGTTCAATCGCTTGTGTAATCGCTTCAATCGAGGCAGGGGTATCACCCAGAAATAGATTGAAAAAATTAAAGAAATGCTGGCTTGTTCCTTGGCTTTCGAGTGTAGCAGGTAGTTCGGTGATTTCCTCCAGAATAGCAAGGGTTCGCATGGATTCAAAGATGTCCCCATTGGTGGTGTGTAAGATGCTTAATACACCGAGGATATAAGGTGCAATCGTTTGCCCATCTTCTGTAATGATAACTTCTACCGTCGTTAACTGAGTCAGTGTATCCGCATCAAATTGATCACGGGTTGTTTGTGGATTCCCTGTCAACATCCAGTAATCAATTTGCTCATTGTCTAACTCTGCCCATACCAATACATCAGCCGATGTCTCGCGGAATAAATTAGTTGCTTCTAATAAGGTATTGGCTGTAACCTCGACAGGATAGGCTTTGACATTGGAAAAAGGAATATTTAGCTGGAATGTTTCGACCACATCGACATAGGCATCTGTTAATTGAGCATTATATGTTGGATCATCCCTAACTTGAGATTGTGTCATCAACAACACAAGATATTCCTTTTCCTCGACACTTGGAATGCTATCTTTCCATTGGGTTGCTGTGCTGGCAGATATATCACTCGTATCGTTATTGCCTCCTCGCAGAATGGCAAATAGAGCAATACCCATGACAATAATTGCTACAAACATCAAGGTAAAGACCTTACGCCCTTTAATAGCGATATTTGCAGGCAATACCAACATATCATTGCCCGACTCATCTTGCATGACTTTCACGCCTGTATGTTGTGGTATCCCATACTTGGTTGCAGGCACAGCAGAGGTTAAGGGCGAGATGGGTGTAATGTCTTCATCACTTTCAGATTCAAAACGAGATTTATCAGCATCTATAACCGCATGAACCAAATCGCTATCAAGGTCATATTCGTCACTATCGACACCGCGAATAATATTTTCGATTTCTGTACCCACTTTACGCACGCTGTTGATGCGCTCATTGGGGTCTTTTTGAAGCATGGCGTGTATGAGTCGAATCAGCCCCTTTGGAATATCAGACCGTAATTCAATAAGGTCGGGGACAGGTTTTGTTAAAATCCCTGTGATGACTGCCGATGCGGTATCCCCGTCAAAGGGGCGTGTTCCCGTTAGCATCTCATACAACATAATCCCGAATGCCCAAATATCCTGACGTTCATCAGGTTTTGAGCCATCTAGTGCTTCTGGGCTGAGATACGATAATGTCCCGACCACCATACCTGTTTCGGTCATCCGTGTTTTTTGGTCAATACGGGCGACACCAAAATCGGTTAAACGCGGTGTACCATCCTCAGCAATCATGACATTGGCAGGTTTAATATCGCGGTGAATAATTTTGAGGCGATGGGCGCGAGTTAAGGCATCGGCTAAATCAAGGCTAAATTCGAGAACTCGTTCAATGGATAGAGAACCAGATGACTGAATGAGGTCGCGTAAAGAGCCACCTGTCACATATTCCATGACAATATAATGGTGGTCATCCTCGGCAATCGATGCAAGTACCTTCACAATATTGGGATGATTGAGGACACGCAGGGCATCAGCTTCGCGTTCAAAGCGTTCTAAAATCTCGGGGCTACCATGCAGGACTTCTAATTTTAATTCTTTGATAGCAACAGGGTCGTTGGTGACGGTATCAATCCCATTATAGACTGTTCCCATTCCACCCACACCCAATATGTTGTTATCGCCGTCCTGTATTTCGTAGCGATTGCCAATGCGTTTGCCCATACTCTTTATCCCAATTCTCAATCTGATTATATCTCTTCCATTGTACCCGACATCCCCTCTAACCTTACAATAAGAAGTACGTATAAATTTGTGCAATGTTTCACAACTATGGTGTTATTGATAAACTCCTAAGTTTTCAATTTGATAAGCATTAGATTGTTTGGTGTTCGCTGAGTAACTTGTCTACATACAATTGACTCGTGTTATGATGAGGTCATCTAATATTCCATAAGGGATTATCATGGCTGAGCAAAACCAAGAAGTGACTTACATCATCGACAAAGATTCAGAAAACAACCCAAACTATTTTGTTATCCCGCTTCAAGTACGCCAAACACTGGGTATTGCCGATGACGAGAACCCATCTTTGAAGTTGTCAATTAGCGAATATGAAACGGGTGATGTTATCTTGGATGCAGTGATTGTTTATAACTTAACGACAGGACCTGAAATTGTTGAACCTAAGACGCGTGCAGTCATTGACGCTCATCAAAAAATAAGGGTGACTGTCTCGCGAGCTGTGTAATTTTTTGTCATAAAAATACCGAATTTCCTCAAGAACATTGACGAGGGTAAAGGCATTTGATTTCTTAACATAAAAGATCTTACCATATGACCTTTTAAAAGCCTTGATAACCACAGAGAAGGACACAGAGAAAAGCAAGAGATAAAATAACAAAAATTTATCTCTATTAACCTTCTATACTCTGTGCTCTCTGTGTCCTGTGGTAAAAATAGTTTATCAATCATTCTAATTATAAGGCCTTGTTTACATATGCGATTACCCTAGAAGGTTGACCGTAAACGTCACATAGACGGCTGATTTATGTTATGATTAAATCGGTTTAACTTCGGCAATAAGGACATCATCAAACGTGGAAATTAGACATTATGACCCTGACACGGTTATACAAGGCTTACTCGACAGCGAAGACTATAATAATCGCGTCGCAGGGAGTTGTATCTACCATTGCCCGCATTGTGGACGTGGGATACGCTTTCGCTGGAAGAACTTCTATAAAGCGGATGCTCGCTCATTTCTCAAAAGTGCAATCCGTCAGCGTTTTGATGCCATCAAACGTCAAGCCACAGATGATGATGAAGGTTTTCTCGATTTTCACTGTTTGACCTGTCATGCTCCAACACGTATTATCTTTGCCATTCACGATTATACAGAATTGGCTTATCACTTCGATATTCGCGCTGTGTATATTGGCGAAAGGAATCCTCAAAAATGAAAAATTTGTTTGCGACTTTAACAGCTTATGATGTAGGTATGTTGCCTGCTTTGGGTGAAGTTTGGGGAGTGGATACCAAGAGCCTCAAGGATGATGATATTATCTTACAGTTGGTTGCCGTCATGCAGACTCCCCAAGCGACAGAATCCGTTTGGGATAACCTTGATGAGCCGACGCGCAGTGCAGTTCAATTTATTGTGAGCAGTAATAACCATCGCATGAAGACCGCTCAATTTGAACGTCTTTTTGGTGAGATTCGTAAACTCGGACGCGCTCAAATCAAAAAAGAGAAACCCCATAAAAAATCGGATAGTATTGCGGAACGCCTCTATTATCAGGGGTTCATTGGCGAGGGATTCGATAAAGTCGATGATGAGCTTATTGGCTTTGTCTATGTGCCAACTGATTTAATCCCGACCTTACCTTTGCATAAAACCGCTTATGAAAACCTTGAAGATGAGGAAGAATTCCCAGAAGAGGAACTTCCATCACTGGATGTCATTGATGATCCTAAAAATATCGTATCAGCCGATACCTCGATTATTGATGATATGACAACCTTACTCGCTTATTTACAAGCCTTTAGTGCGGATGTTGAGGTCGATAGCTTTACCGAAAAATCCTCAACGGACATCATGCAATATTTTCTACGCCCCAATGATATACGACTGTCATTTATGTTGGGGATTGGTGTTAGTGCAGAGTTAATCACAACCCAAGATGGCAAAGCCTATCCGCGTCGTACAGAAGTGCGCCAATGGTTGAGTGCCTCGCGGGCGGAACAAACCCGTTTATTGGTTGAGGCATGGTTGGGTAGTAAATATTATCGCGATATGTGGCATATCCCTGGCTTATACCCTGACGATGATTCAGGTTGGTCATATGACCCTGTTGTCGCACGGAACTCGGTCATGGGCTTGTTTACAGAACTTGTGCCTGAACAGGGCTGGAGTTCTGTAAATTCGCTAATTGCTATGATTAAAGAGATTGAACCAGATTTTCAACGCCCAAATGGGGATTATGATAGTTGGTATATCCGTAATGATGCCAATGAATTCCTCAATGGCTTTGAAAGCTGGGATGCTGTCGAAGGTTCACTCATCGAATATTATATGCTCGGTCCGATGCACTGGTTGGGTTTGGTCGATATTGGTGATGATGCCATGCGCTTAACAGCCTATGGACGGGCGAGTTTACAAATTACAGAATGGCCCCATATTCCTGATAATGACATCCCGATTGACATTAAAGATGATGGAACATTGTTGGCATCACGTCGTGTAAATCGTTTTGAGCGTTTTCAACTGGCACGCTTTACCACATGGGTCGAGACAGGTGACCCTTATGTCTATGTGCTGGATGCAGATAGCATTCAACGCGCAGGCAAGCAAGGCATTAATCCCAGTCATATTCAGGCATTTGTTGCGCGACAATTGGATGGAAAGCCGATTCCACCACCGATTGTTCACTTGCTCAATAATTGGCAAGGCGGGGCATCAGCAACCGTCACCCTAGAGACACTTATGATTTTACGCACAACTTCGCCAGAAATGATGGATAAAATCTTTAATAATCCAGCTTATCGCCGTTATATGGGGTCACGCTTAGGACCGATGGCATGTGCTATCCGCGAAGAACAATGGGCAGAACTCCGTGCATCCTTGGGCGAAGCAGGGATTGATGTGGATATAGCAGGGATATAAGCGATGCAGAACTTACGCTATCTGTTTGGATTCATCGCTTTAACAGGTACTGCGCTCACGATATTATTTGCGTCTCTCTGGTCAGGTGAATTAAATCGGGCTGGACGTGAGCGACTTGACCGCGTTCAAACCGATGTTATGGCTCTTGTCTCAGGCGCGACTTGTGAATTTGACGAGACCTCAGACGATATATTACTGGCAGTCCTCTATTATGCACCGAGTGATGCAACCTTCGAGTGGCAAATGAGTGTTCCTGGGATAGGTGTGGTTTGGGAACATCAAGAGACAACCACAGGTGAGCTATTTTATACGTCGTCATCGCGTGGGGTCAATTTTCCCGCACGTCCTGACTTCTATCGTACACTGCCCAATACGCCTATCCGCATCGAAGCCTCTGCTTATTACGGCAGTAACACCACAGCACGTCCTGCTAGCATTAGCATGATTGAATTTGATTGTACTACAGGGGCAGTGATCGAATCCTTATTTACGCAGGATGTCGCCGAGTAACATCTTCGAAACATAAAAAGCATAACCATATTGGCTATGCTTTAAATATTCAATTTATATCAAAAGCCTTTAGTAGACCGATTATTCACCTAAATTCGCTGGGAAAAATTCACCACGAATGTCACCAAAGAAGGTCTGTGCTTTGGTATGGAGATTAAAATATAAGTCTCCATCGCGTGCAACCATTGCTAAACCTGCAATTGTCTTGATTTTATCGGTTGGTAAGGCGGGTGTAATTGGGCAACCTGCTGTGAACGCGGCGACAAGCCCATGACCATGATTGGCTGCTGCAACAATATCCTCATTGGTGATTTCAAACTTCATGATATTATCCGCTAACATCTCTTGCAAGTCACCCATCAGAGCAAAATCAATGATAATCGGTCCCAATTGTCCGGGCTTACCACAGTGCAAATGGAGTAAAACCACATCATCAGGGTTCACATTTTCAACGGCTAAGTAGACATACGCACGGCTATAATCTTTTGTGAATTCGATGACTGCATGACCTCTGGAGTCGCGTTCATTACGTGGTGTAGATGGTTCTGTAGATAGGAAGTCACCGGGGGTAAATGCTGGTGTTTCTTCTTCCTCGCCACCTTCTTGATGTGGGCTGAGGTAGGCTTCATACACATACCCTATATCTAAGCCACCAGCAGGATTGAGGGCAATCGGGCTGTCTTTTTCAAGTTCTGCTTTATGATGGTCATCTTGTGCAAAGGATAACGTACTTGATAAGGCTAGTATAAGGATACTGATGATTAAGAAAATGGAACGGTTTATTCGCGACATACATATTACTCCTAATTTAAGAATTACAGCGATATGCTCATTCTAAACAATTCGTAATAATAGGAGAAATTGTAACCTAATACACATATATCAAATATCTATATCAGGTGGCTCTTGGTTAAACATAAGGCGGAAGTGGTCATCAATCAATTTTCTAGCAGATGGTATATCGGATGTATCTTTAAGTGTTTGTATAACAAGCTCAAATAGATTCATTTCCATACGTATGAGAAGCTCTGATGTTATTCCTGATCTGAGTTTAATTTCATTCTGGGTAATATTGCCCATTACAGCTTTATAGATTTCTTCTCGGACAGGAATCCCTAAATCATGAGTCGCTAAATTGGGTAGTTGTCTTAAAAAAGGCATATTTTTGGCAATAACATGTAGATTATGATTCCAAAGGGTATATTCGCGTATGGGGGTCTCAAGGTCAGCAATTGCGACCATTAAATCCTGTTGATATTTTAGGAAAAACTCAACAAGAA
Source organism: uncultured Anaerolineaceae bacterium (assembly GCA_964352825.1). Taxonomy (GTDB): domain Bacteria; phylum Chloroflexota; class Anaerolineae; order Aggregatilineales; family Phototrophicaceae; genus UBA6055. The sequence continues at coordinate 9,356 of CAYGTY010000043.1, read as the reverse complement.
TTAATTGTATAATGTGGTCTATATTGTTGAAATGCAGATAAAAAGCACGTCTCGTATAGTTTGCCTCGTTGACAATCGCAGTGATAGTAAGTTTATCATACCCATCTTGGATAATCAGTTGGACGGTAGCGTTCATGAGTGCTTGGCGGGTACGTGTTTGTTGTCGTGAAAAATCTTGGGTTGCCATATGTATTTAATCCCCATTGTCTTATAATACACATTATGACAGGACATAGGGCGAAATACTATTAACGTAATCAAAAAAAGCACATCCAATTGGATATGCTTTAAATGTAGGTTGTTTGCATGGTATATCGTCACATGCGACGAGGATTATTTATTTGGATTTCATTGTACCTGCAACCGCATTAATCAGTGTAATGATTTGCTTGCCGTTATAACCACCACCCGTTTTGGAAGTGAGTAAATGTGTAAATTCCTCGATATTTTCAGGTTTCGGAATCGTCGTAATGGCGGATGATTTGCCAAATAATTTACCACCCGTGGCATTCCAACTACCTTTCATCGCCAATTGTGCTTCATCAAATGGATTGACATCCCATAAGGTTTGGATAGCATCGGCATTGCCCTCCACAGCCAACATGACCAATTGCTTGGCATATTTCTTTCGGTTGGCACCACGAGTACCACTGAGGGCTTTGATAACACCTTTGAATTGTTGACCCAGATTCATGAGCGCACGAACAATATCCGCAGTAAGTGCAATTGTACCCGTGACGACTGCCGTTGTACCACCCGATAACATCGTGATGGCATAAGCAATCCACTTGGTAACTTTCAGCGCAATTTTAACAACAGTCGAGTTGAAGGCGCGTTTTGTCTTGTTCCATGCGTAGAATGCGGCATCACCAACAGACAGTTTCATCAAACTTTCGGCAGTGGTGGGTTCGAGATCAGTCGTGCCCTTTTCGTCCATCCCAACACGATCCATAGCCGCTTTGTAACCATCTCGTCGTGTTTTATGATATTTGAATGCCCGTATCAAATCATACCCAATGGCTAAGGCAGCAAAGGTTTTACCTGTCAACCACATCCCCAAATTCTTGAGGCTAACATCCATCATCATCTTACTACCTTTGGTGCCGCTGTCGATTTTGGAGAGCGTTTCGCCTGCGGTTGCCACTGTCAGCACTTGATTAATAGCGGTTGCAGAACTCGTTGCCCCCCCCATCGTAGCCGAGAATGTATCCACTTTGATCTTATCTGCATCACGCTTCGAGGCTTCAAGCACAACAATTGCCGTTGCCATCTCTTTGATTTTATCACGCCCCCTCATATCTTCTCCCAACAACCACGAGAAGGTCTCGCTTTCCATGCGTTCGCGCAGCTCTTCCGTATGGGGGAAATCCTCAGGCGGATTCTCATAGTACATTTGGGCATTCATATAATCGTCAACATTAATTGGGTCAACTTCATCATCCCGCATCGTATTCATGACCATATCATATTGCTCTTGTTTCGATTTGGTTTCCCTGATTTTATCAATTCCTTCCAATCGATCTTTAATCACAGGATACGCTGCGATAATGTCACGACTCGGATTCTCAATATCTTGTCGATCCACTGCTTCAGTAATCAAGTCTAGCTCAAGCGGTGTAATTGTCGGGTCTTCTTTTGCATAAAGTTCAGCCAGATATGCTGCGAAGTAACCTATTTCATCATCATCCATCTCGGAGGCGTAAAGACCGCTGATACCATGTTCTTGTAATTCTGCTCGCCATTCTTCCGCATCCTCACTCAAAAATTCCTCAAATTCCTCTAAAGCATCACCTCCCAGTGAAATACCAGCTGCTTTAATCGGTCCTCTTGGTGGGTCGCGTTGAATCAAAGGGGATTTTGTTTTCTGTCCCAAGAGTTGACGCGTGGCATAATTACCAATCGTCCGTTGCAAGTATAAGATTTGCTCGGGATTAGATAGACTGATTTGCTGTGCATCACTTGTTGAGTACATATATGAAAGCGATGGCTTCTTGCTATCTGAGCCTTGTTGAGATTTTTGTAGATGTTGATGTTGTGACGACATGAGTTTCCCAAAATATTCAAATGAATGTTATAAGGATTAACCTTCAACTCACCGTAACGATGAGTAATATGTAATTTTAGATGGTTTTGCTAATGGCTTACAACTTGAGAACTATTGGACAAATGTCTATTATATAGAATGAGGGATACTGGAAGCTATCACTGCGTCGTGAATTGCTTCCATATTATATTGTTGTGAGAGCTTAATTACTGGCGCGTTTGATTAAATTATCAAATAGGGGTTGGGCGCGGTCTGTCATGCGTTCTGGATGAAACTGCACACCGATGATACGTCCATCACTTGTTTCGATACCTTCAATCACACCATCATCTGCATGGGCTGTTACTGTTAGTCCTTCACCGACTTCGGCAATTGCTTGAAGGTGGTAGGTGTTGGTGATCAGTTCACTGACATTGAGGATATTATGTAAATGGGTGTCTGCTTGAATGATAATAGGATGTTCAGTTGCACCACGTCCTGTACTATGGACATTGACCTTGGCTTGATTTTGGACATCGCCATAAATTTTGCCACCTGCCATCGCATTCACAAATTGCATCCCATAACATATCCCCAAAATTGGACGCTCTGACATAGCATGGTAAATCAGTTCATCACTGGTATCACGCACCACATCAACGGGCGATATATCATCAGGCAAGTCACCCACAAGACCGCGTATAATCCCAGGTCCGCCTGTGATGATGAGTCCATCGAGAATGCTGGCAAAGTCTTTAGCTGTTTCTTCATGCTGGAACATCGGGACAATTACGGGAATACCGCCTGCATTTTCGACTGCATTGGCATAATGCACATCAACTGACTGGCGATTATCGTTATAGCTGGTTGTAATACCGATACGGGGCTTGCTCATGATAACTCTCTTTCTATTCGGGTGTATAAGGAACGTGACTCATGTCACCGATAAATTGTGGGATATTGCGGTGTCCAAGCATTTGGCGAATCGCATGAACTTCTCCGATATGAAACCAATAGTGATAAAGGGCGCGATTGAGCATTGTGCCAATAGACTCACTGACAGGCTTTCCCTTCCATTCAAAATAATCTTGAAGTGTCTCGGATGTCACGGTATCTAAATAGACATCGGCATTGGCAGTGACTTCGCGCCATGCAGACCACATATCATCGAGCTTAGGGGCTGATTTAGGACTGCCGTAACCTGCAATTTTGCGTAGGTCAGGTTGGATAACTTTATCTTGTGCGAGGAATACAAAATACTGATTTTCTTGTGCGGCAAGGTGTCCGATTGTCCAACTGATGCAATTCATCTGTCCGACATGACTATAGGTTTCTTGCATACTAACGCCATGTATACAGCGTACAAACTCTGTACGTGCAAAACGAAATTGATTAACGAGTGGATGTACCATCGTCTATCCTTTATTTGTTATATCGACATAGATTGATGATATAGGGTGTGGGGGATAGGTGCAAGATTTAGCTAAAAATCAAAAATGCAATCAAGGTCGTGACAGTCCCTGTGAGCAAGCCGAGGATAACTTGTATCGTTGTATGATTTCGAGTAACCTTCCGCGCCCATGCTACAGCGATGACAAGCAGTAGTGCGAGCGTAAAGATGATTGGATTGGATAAATAACCCAATGACCATAAGCCTGTAAATGAAATTGCCATCAAGGATGAATGAATTGATGCTTTGGTGACAAAGGTATTGATGAGGAACTGTAAGGGTGTCCATAAGATGATGACAAATGTCCCTGTGCGGATTGTCGGTGGGGCATTTAAAGCTGTGACTAAAGCAAAACAAACGATAACAGCTAACCATCCTACAATGAACAATGGCGCGCGGGCTTCTCGTTGATAAACAAAGCGATTGGAGCGTTTTTGGATAAGTACCGTTATCGCAATGGGTATCACAACTACCATCCCGACAACCAATGCCCATAAAAAACCTTCAAATCCAAGTGAAATAACAGCAGGTGGGATGAACACAATATAAGGATGAAATATCATACTGAGAAAATAAGCCAAGCGGTTGCTGTAATCGGGCTTGGGGCTTTCGCTCTGAAATGTGTCTGAGGAGGAATCAGTCAATGTGGGTATCCTAAATTGATATAAATATTCAACCCCTGCCTAACCGACGTAGACATTCGGTATCATCCCTCCCCGATTCGTCAGAGAGGGACTTTTCCCACCCTTCCCCAAACATTGGAGAAGGGTGGGATGGGGTAAGAACTACAGAAATTTAACACTCCACTTCACCGGGTTCGAGGTCTTCAGCAATATCCCAGAGGCGTTGCCATTCATCAATGTAAAAACCTGCGATGTCTTTATTTTTGATAATCACGACGTTTTCATCGTTGCTACCGAGCGCATTCGCAGAAAAATTAAATGAACCAGTAATCACCGTATCATCGTCAACTATCATGACCTTATGATGTAAAGTGTAGCGGTTGCCATCTTGGCGCATGTCCCCACCTGCACAATGTAAAGCAGGTAATTCGCTCCAATCAGCGGTACTGTTACGATTCTCAAAGATACCTTGAACAGTCACACCCTTGCCAATCATCTCAATAATTGCCGCGCCGAGGTCATCATCAGAAAAGACAAAGGTCATAATCCGAATATTGCTTTTTGCCTGCTTAACGACCTCAGCTAAAACAGGGCTTTCATCCCCTTCAGATGCAAACACAATCGTGACTTCTGTACCATCTTGAGTAAATTTGACAACACCTTGGTCGGTGGAGGTTGACCCAAATTCACCATCTTTAAACATTTCGTCAAATTCATCTTGATAGGCTTTGACAGCATCCGCATTTTGCATGACAAGTGCATTATTGTTGTTGCGGTATGTGCCGTTGACCGTATAATTCCATGAGCCTGTCCAGACAGCAGTACTATCCATAATCATGAATTTGTTGTGCATCAACGCGCTACGGTTATCATTCACAACAGGAACACCCGCCGCTATCAAATCGCGCATTGCATCGTCTTTTTCATCTTCTAGACCGTGTTCATCATCTGTGACAACATGTACCGTCACACCGCGTTCATGTGCTGCTAAAATCGCTTCATAAATGAGGTCGTTGTTCATCTCGAAAGCGGCAATATCAAGTGTGTTTTGTACACTATCAATCGCATTGGCTATCGCAACATCAATCCCGTTGACATAGGTTGCCGCATCACTACTGCCATTGGGTTCATTAAAGAAGACCGCCCACCAATCGCCGATGTAACCACGCCCTAAACCGAATGCAACTTCTTCTATATCGGTTGAGCTTGCTTGTGTTGGGCTAGTTTGTGGTGGCGTTGTCGGTTGTGGGGCTTGACCACCACTGGTTGTACCTGAGCCAGACTCTGTCGCACAGGCGGTCATGATTAGCACAAGCATGGCTAATACAATACCAAAAGAAAATCGATTGTTTCGCATAAATATTGTGTCCTTCTTATTTTGTGTCGTTTGTAATTTATTGCATTTAATAAAAGAAATTATAACGTTTATCTTTATGGTCAACGAACATAGGGCAGATGTCAAGACAAGTTGCATTGAGGTTGTATAGTGTGGACTATTCTGCACTATTGTGGCACTAACATTCAAAACAGCAAAATTGTACAATAACCCCAGAGGCAAATTAGAGTAAGCTAAGACATGAACACAAAATACTTACCCACACAAGAACAAACAAAGATTTGGCGCGTCGCCGAATATCATAATCTTGAACTGTTGAGTGCGACCTATATCAAGCACAAGTTCTCGCAACATTACCACGAGACATACGCATTGGGTGTCATCGAAAAAGGTGCGTATCAATTTATTCATCGTGGAGTGATGCAGAGGATTGAGCAAGGGCAAATTCTCTTAATCAATCCAAATGAAGTTCATAGTGGCGAACCTGTTGATAATACAGGTTGGAAGTATCGAATGTTTTACCCCAGTGTCACATTGATGCAACAGCTTGCTAATGAGATTACAGGTGAAGATTGGCTGATGCCTTTTTTCCCGACCCCTGTTATCAATGATACTACAATGGCACGTCAGCTTTTGCACTTACATCATGTGTTAGAAAAATCAGAAAATCGCCTCAAACGTGATACCACCATGCGGATTGTCTTAGGGTCACTGATATTGCGCCATGCTCAGGAGGAACCTGTGTCCTGTTGTACACAAACAGAACGTGAAGCTGTCCGACGGGTGCGCGAATATCTGGAAACGACTTATGAAGATAATACATCCCTAGATGAATTGGCGGTCATCGCAGAGTTAAGTCCCTTCCATCTTGTGCGCGTGTTTAAGAAGGAAACAGGTTTACCCCCACATACCTACCTGACCCACGTACGGGTTCAACGCGCCCGTGAAATGTTGAAAGATAATCCCTTGTCGATAGCGGATGTGGCTTATGCAACAGGCTTCACCGACCAAAGCCACCTCACACGCTGGTTTAAGCGGATGGTGGGTGTGACCCCAGGGAAATACTCAACCGTCTAAACAGACTGCCCATAATCTGTTATACTCGCCTCATTAGGCTATCGGAGCAGAGGGTAATTTGATATGGGTTATTATGACGACAAGAAAAACGTTGAACAATATATTGAGATGGCAGAAGGCTATGACGGCAAATTCTTAATTTCTGCCCTCACACAGCACCTACCTGAAGATTCCCATGTCTTAGAATTAGGCATCGGACCGGGCAAAGACTTACTGCTTTTAGGGGAACATTATCAAGTCACAGGCTCAGATTTTTCGGCTATATTTGTTGAACGATTTCGGAAGCAGTATCCCGATATAGATGTCATGCAGTTGGATGCCGTGACGATGGATACAGATAAAACCTTCGATGGCATTTACTCCAATAAAGTCCTCTATCACCTCAGTCGCGATGACCTTAAAACCTCATTTGAGAATCAAGCCAAACAACTTAAATCTGGCGGGATTGCCTTACACTCATTCTGGTTTGGGGATGAAGAAAGTGAACATCAGGGTTTGCGCTTTGTTTACTATACAGAAGAAACCATCAAGCAAGTTATTGGCGAAGAATATGAGATTGTGACGACAGAACGTTATAGCGAGATGGATGCTGACGATTCATTTTATATCATTTTGCGTCGTCAATAATTACCTTACTCTCCTTACTTTTCTCTAAAACATATCACTTCTGATTTTTTAAACGGGTTCTTAGGCGTTTGGACAATCGACCATGTCAAAATATTGATGATATATTTTGAAATAGCAAATAGACCGATAGCGGACGACAGGGCAAGACTATGGTAGGATACAGGTATTATGTATAGCCAAACAACCGAGGTTTAACGATGGCAATCAAGCCCTTAGTATATTACCCGCAAGACGAAGCCGAACTCCGCAAAAAATCGACCCCCATCACGCGCTTCAAAGACAAACGGCTCAAACGTCTGATTCAAGACCTCAAAGATACGCTGGAAAGTCTGCCTGGTGCCGCCATTGCCGCCCCTCAAATTGGGGTGCATCAGCGTGTGACTGTTGTGAAGTTTGGTCAGAATGATGAAGAAGAAGAAGGCGAGATGATGACCTTGATTAACCCTGAAATTATTGAGACAGGTGAGGATGAAAAGGGGTTTGATGGATGCCTCAGTTATCCGCGTGTCTTTACATGGGATACACCGCGTCCTGCATGGTTACGGTTTCGGGCAATTGGTGAAGATGGTCAAGAGATTGAGATGCGTGTGGATGGTATGAATGCGCGGGTGATTCATCATGAGATTGATCACTTGGATGGTATCTTGTTTATGGATAGGCTAACCGACCCCACCGCCCTCTATACGCCCGGTAAAGATGAAGACGGCAATAGCAAGATGATTAAATTAAGTGAACTCCAGAATTTACTTTAACTGGGTGGTCAGGATAAATTCAGCTTCTACGAAAATATGCAGAAACCCTGTATCCGAAAACAGAATAGCTTAACATCCAAGAACAACTCTGCTTATCATAAAAGCAAACGAGGTGAGCGATATGCCCACCCCGTGATCGTGCTTAAGCAGTTAGCAATTAGCCAACATAGTTGATGGTAAAAGGTACATAATATGTACAGCTACCATTTACGAAACCCAAGCTACCTGTTGCTGTACGGTCAGAGGTTATCGTAAATGTTTCACGAACAACAACATCACCGATTTCAGTTTGTAAAATACTCGATGATTCGTAGGTATTACTACCAGCGAAGCTATAGAAAAATCCATCCCATAGAATCCCACCGCTACCGCCACCTGACATTGGGCTGGTAAATGTCCCAACACCAGAATCATAGTTTGTTGAGGCACTCCCACAACGTACATTACCGATACCATAGCTAGCAAACCAAGGACCTGCAAGTGGAATAATCGAACCACTGGCATCAACAGCAGGCTGTGCTGGTGCATCAGGCTCAGTTGTTGTTCCATCGGAGGAATCAGTCGCGGTATCTGTTTGTGGAACAGGCGTGGGTTGTGCTTGACGAATCGGGATAATCGGTGGTGCTGCTGCATCCACTACATTCACACAATCGCCACTTTGGTCAACATCATCTGCTGCGACCCATGTTTCGTTCACAGCTTTGGTGGGTGCAACTTCTTCTTGCGGGACTCTAAACCAGATATTACCTGCATCATCTGTGGTCTGACCCAATGCTTCAAAATCGACCAATGCGGGTAAAAAGGCAATCACGGTACGATTTAAACCCGGTCCAACACGAATTTGTACGGTATTCGAGTCAGCAGTACTGATGATACAGGCTTCTGTTGCTGTTGCTGTTTCTGTATCAGAATCTGTTGAACCAGACCCCGGCGCATTCTTTACTTGTGATGGGGTATTAAATGTTTCGATAATATCATTAAGCGTTGCTGTAATGCCGATGGGTGTATCTCCAGTTATCATGGTAACAATGATACCAATGGTTTCATCACTCATGGTCACAGCTGTCACATTCCCCACAACATCTTCGGCTGTGAAGTCAAGACGCGCACCATCACGCTCATCAACTTCAATTTCTTCAATTTCGTCTAAATCAAATTCAGCATCATCGCCCAATGGCAGGTCATCGATAACAGCTTCAATAAGTTCTGTGGCTGTTTCAGGAGCGTCAATCTCAAACAAATCTTCAAGAACATCAGCTGTATACACCATCATTGTGATTGCATCATCAGATACGGTTAAGATACCATCATCATCGGTATCATCTTCCCAATCCGCAGGAATCGTAATAAAGGTATTGCTCTCATTAATCTCAAGTAATAAAGTATCATTTTGAGCAAAACTTATCACTCCCATGAGACTGATACTTAAAATTAATATCAAACGTATCAACATCTTCTGCATTGTGTA
>CAYGTY010000042.1:17878-37230 GCA_964352825.1 uncultured Anaerolineaceae bacterium | reverse complement strand
ACAATGCTAGTACCTATTTCATGGCTTAAAGATTATGTGGACATCGACATCCCAGTTGAATTGTTGGCGGAACGCTTGACAGTTGCTGGACTCGAAGTCGCACATATTAACTACATTGGCATACCACAAGAGAAGGTTGAAGGTATCCAAGCCCCGACATCAGATCATCTGGTGTGGGATAGAGAAAAATTATTATTGGGACGTATCGTTGAAGTCAATGAACATCCTGATGCACATTCGCTTGTCTTAGCGATGGTCGATTATGGCGGAGATGAACTTGAACAATGTGTCACAGGTGCGCCGAACTTGTTCCAATATAAAGGGCAAGGTGAAATCAATCCCCCGATTTGGACAGCTTTCGCAATGGAAGGTGCAGAAGTTTGGGACGGACATAGCGATGAACTCAAACGGATGACGCTCAAGGGTAAAAAACTACGCGGTATCTATAACAAAAGCATGGTTTGCTCGGAGAAAGAACTCGGTATCTCCGATGAGCATGAAGGTATCATCCTCATGCAACACGATGATAGCTATGTCGCAGGGACACCGATGGTTGATGTTGTGGGTGATGTGGTGCTGGATATTGAATTCACGCCGAACCTTGCCCGTTGCTTCAGTATCGTTGGTGTCGCACGAGAAGTTGCTGCCATCCTCGGCAAAGAAATGACTTATCCTTCATATGACTTCCTTGCAGAAGGTGATTCTATCGAGGGACAAGTCGCTATTGAGATTCGTGAGCCAGAGTTGAACCCACGCTTTACTTTGACCTTGCTCAAAAATACAGAAATTAAGCCCTCTCCATTCTGGATGCAACACCGCCTCAAATTGGTTGGTCAGCGTCCACGCAATAATATTGTTGATGTGACCAATTACATCACCTTTGAACTGGGTCAACCACTTCATGCTTTTGACTATGATAAATTGGTTGAACGGGCGGGTGGTGTACCAACGATTATCACTCGCTTACCTGAATCGGGTGAAACGCTAGAAACGCTTGATGATATCAAACGGACATTGGGTGATGAAACGATTCTGGTTGCAGATACTGTCGGTGCATTGAGTTTGGGTGGTGTCATCGGTGGGGATGAGACTGAAATCAGTGATAGCACAACCAATGTTTTACTAGAGTCGGCGGCATGGAATAACATTAGCATCCGTAAAACTTTAAAAGAACAAAAAGTCTTCACCGAAGCATCGACACGTTTCAGTCGTGGTGTCCATCCCTCCCAAGCGATTTTGGGATGTCAACGTGGGATTGAACTCATGCGTCAACTTGGTGGCGGAACAGTCGCGCAAGGTGTCATTGATGAATACCCGAACCCACCCGAAACAGTCACTGTCGATTTACCCATTGCCCAAATTAATCGTTTGCTGGGTACAGATATTTCGATTGATGATGCTGTTGATAGTCTCCAACGCTTAGAATTTGAAGTAACAGTGGATGGCGATATTATCCATGCTGTCACACCTGACCATCGCCTTGACATCAGTAATGACCCTATTATCGGTCAAGCAGATGTGATTGAAGAAGTGGCGCGGATTTATGGTTATGATAATATCCCTGACACGATTATGGCGGATGAGATGCCACCCCAACGTGAAAACATTAATGTGATGATTGAAGATCGTATCCGTGATATTTTGGTTGGTTTGGGTTTATACGAAGTGATTAACTATCGTTTTACCCATCCTGATATTGAATCCACGCTTGTCCCAGAAGGGGAAGCTTCATCATTACCATCAGAAGCTTATGTTGAAATCGTGAACCCATCCGCAAGTGACCGCAATGTGTTACGCCATACGCTGATGATTAACATGCTCGATAATGCCATTAATAACGGACGTTACAATGAACGTCAACAAATTTTTGAGGTGGGTAGCGTTTATCTGCAAGGTGATGAAACATTACCAGAAGAACCGCTTCACCTCGGTATCTTGATGACAGGCGCGCGGACTCAAGGATCGTGGCAGGGTAGTGTAGATAATCAAGCAGTTGATTTTTATGATTTGAAGGGTGTGATTGAATCACTTCTCCACGCTTTACATATCCCTGACTTTAGCTATGAACGGGGTACACATACCAGCTTCCATCCGGGGCGTTCTGCTGATTTACTGATTCGCGGTAATTCTATCGGAACATTCGGTGAGCTTCATCCTAAAGTCGCGCAACGTTTCAAACTGGCTGATATTCCTGTCCTCTATGCAGAGTTCAAGGTTGCACCATTGGTACGTTATTATCAGCGTCTACATGATGTCCAAGCTTTACCAACAACACCAGCCATTCTCGAAGATATTGCGCTGATTGTTGATGCGACGATTCCAGCCTCAGAAGTCGAAGCTGTGATTCGTAGCGCAGGCGGTGGCTTATTGAAAGATGTCATGCTCTTTGATGTCTATACAGGTGATCCCATCCCAGCAGGTAAGAAAAGCCTTGCTTATGCCTTGACCTATCGTGATGATACCAAAACACTGACTGATAAAAACGCGTCTAAAGTTCGCAAGAAAATCATCGGCGCGGCACAACATCGCCTCAATGCCGAATTGCGGTCATAGCCTTTCCCGATTAATTTATGTGGGTGCGTTTTTTAAAACCATTACACACCTAGATAAGTATTCAACCTCTCCCTCTCCGATTCATCAAAGAGGGACTTTTGACTCCCTTCCCTAATGATTTGGGGAAGGGCTGGGGATGGGGTTAGATACTCAATTTAATACCCCTTTGACCTATCCAATTGATTGTACAAAGGCTGATTATCCAAATACCGTTTGAGATTTACTTTGAACATCTCAGCTGCTTTTTTATGGTAATTTCGTGTGAATCCTGAAATATGGGGCGTAATAATCACATTATCGAGATGCCATAGCGGACTGGTAGACGGTAGTGGTTCTTCCTCAAACACATCTAAGGCTGCTCCACCGATTTTGCCTGATGATAAGGCGGTAATCATTGCTTTTTCATCGACAACAGCTCCGCGTGCAATATTCACTAAAATAGCAGTATCCTTCATCGCGTCAAAAATATCATCATTAATCAGATGATGTGTGTCATCAGTCATGGGTACAATCACCACCAGATAATCACATTCACTTGCCATTGATGCGAGTGCCTCGTTGGGGTAAATGCGGTCTGGAATATCGCCTGTTGGGTCGCCTGTTCCCGCTTGACGATAGCGGTTGGTTGCGCTGAGGTTCATAATATTACGTTTGGATGCAAGAACCGTCATCCCCATTTCGGAGCATAATCTGGCTAGCTCACGCCCGATACTACCATATCCAACAATTCCCACTGTTTGGTTTGATAAGTCCTCAGGACCTGATTTTTCGCTACGATTCCATTCAGATTTTGCTTGGTTTTCGATGAATGTCTGCATTTTATAATTAAACATGAGCATCATCATCAGCGTATAATGCGCCATGTTGGTAGCATGGATACCGCTGGTCGACGTTATCAGAACATCTTCCGCTTGGACAATACGATGCTTGAAGGCATAGTTCATCCCTGCGGAGTTCATCTGAATCCAGCGTAACTTAGGCGCGACTTCGGGCTCAGGGAAATAATGCCCCGGCGTGTACAAAATTTCCGTATCGGCGATGACCTCATCTGGGACATCAGGGTAGTGACGTTCAATCTGGAAACTGGACGAAACCTCGCGTAAATCGGCAAGAATTTCATCGGAAAAATCGATAGCGAGGGTGACTTTAATTTTCTCTGTATCAGACATATATATTTGCTCCTATGAGGTCGTCTGTTGATAAAATCACGCATTAACCGTAGCTCATTGCTAGTTGCCGTGTTAAATTATGTGTTTCATAGGACGATTCTAACAGCTAACCACATCATGACAACTAATTGATAGAAAGAGAGCATAAATTATGGGTTTATTAGATGGCAAAATTGCCCTTATTTTCGGTGTTGCCAATAAGAATTCGATTGGATGGGGGATTGCACAAGCACTCCATCGTGAAGGCGCGACAATTGCATTGAGCTATGCAATGGAAAAGCTAGAACGCCGTGTTCGCCCCTTAGGGGAATCCATTGACGCGGAAATAATCATCCAAGCTGATGTAACCAACGCCGAAGAAATGGATGCAGTATTTGCAGCGGTTGCAGAAAAATACGGGAAACTTGATATTCTTATACATGCGGTTGCCTATGCTGGACGTGATGACTTGGGTGGGCGCTTTATTGATGTCTCGCGCGAGGGGCTTCTTTCGTCGATTGATATTAGTGCTGTGAGCTTGATCGAGATGGCGCGCCGTTCTGAACCATTGATGGTAGACGGTGGTAGCATTATGAGCTTGACCTACCACGCCTCACAAAAAGTTGTACCCAATTATAATGCGATGGCAATTGCAAAAGCTGCACTTGAAGCGATTACGATGTACCTCGCGGCTGACATGGGACATAAGAAAATCCGTGTTAATGCCATTAGTGCAGGGGCGATTAAGACACTTTCTGCTGGTGGAATTCCAGGTTTCCGTGATTTGATGAAATATGCCGAAGCAACATCCCCAATGGGTGAATTGGTTAGCCAAGATGATGTAGGTGACCTTGCACTCTTCCTCGCATCGGACTTATCACGCCGTATCACAGGTGAAATCATTTATGTTGATGCTGGCTATAATATCATGGGCTTTACCGACCCTGATGCACTACTTGATCAAGTTGATGGTGAATAGATAATCTATAAATACGGAACTATTTTGCTATCTGTGGTGTCTACTATATAGAGACTGACATAATTTTCAGGAGACATCACAGATGCGTATTTTGCTGAGTATCATCACAACAATTTCACTATTGATTAGTGCGTGTACCTTATCGTCACCCCCTGCAAACGATATTGAGTTAACAGCAATACCGACTGCAACAGTAGTTGAACAGCCAACGCGTACACCAATTACAACTGCAAATACCAATACTGCGATCCCCAATACGCAAGCACCTTTGCCCGCAAATATCACGACCACCAATAACGGAACGGTCATCTGTAATCAGCAAACAAGCTGGACGACTTATACGATTGTGGCAGGTGATACCTTATTTGATATTGCTCAGCGGTCAAATTCGACTGTTGATACTCTAGTCTCTGCCAATTGCCTAGTGGATGCAGGTGTGATTAGTGTTGGTCAAGTGTTGTATGTGCCAAATGCTTTACAACCGCGTCCAAGCACTAACCAGACGAATACAAATAATACAACAACAGACCCTCGTAATGACCCCAATCGCTATACAGTTGAACTCTGGTGGATTATCAGGGGCGATGAAGGTAGAACGGGTTTTGCTGTTGGTTGTGGGGATTCGATTTATCTGCAACAAAGTGGTATCCCTGCAAACTTATCAATGGAGCAGACGATTCAACGAGCTTTTGCTTATCTAACAGATGATGCCAATGCAGGTGTTGAATTTGGTGATAGAGGATGGTGGAATCCTATCTCGACAACAGGTCTATATCTTGTGGATTATACAATAGACGGTGACCATGTCACGATGAACTTGGCAGGGGCATTGAATTTGAGTGGTGTCTGTTTTGATGCACAGATTGAACCGCAAATTGCTCTGAATGTCATGAGCCTGACTCGAACTCAATCGGCTACAATTTTTGTCGATGGCGTAAACCTCCGTACTTACTTCGATATGTCAGGACAAGATACCCGTACAAGCTATACGATGGCTGAATTTCAAAATCAACCGAGCAACAGTGATGCACTTATCGAATATTGGGTTGGTTCAGAAACAAACGCATCGGCTGATGCAATTCCAGTTGGCTGTGATGGTTATTTGATACCGATTGTCACTGATGATTTTATCGGTGAGGATGTTAGCCAAAATATCGAAGTTGCATTGACGAACCTCTTTGACCCCAATCGAAACCTTCCGCCTGTCTTTCTGAATTTCTTAAACACTCAAAACCTGACAGTTGAGAGTGTCGAAGTTAATAATGGGGATGCAGTTGTTAATATTGGAGGCAATATGCTAGGGATTGGAGTCTGTAGTGATTCAATACTTGAAGGTCAAATTCTTCAGACAATCTTTCAGTTTGACGAAGTTCAGACCATAAAGGTCATGAATGGTGATAGAAACCTACGTCAATATGTCGATATGAGTGGAATCGGACCACTAGAGGGTTATATCTATACACGTCCGGACTAAATTTTGGGATTAACCTGCTGGATTTAAAGACCGAACTTTGCTATTCGCGAGTTGACTTTATTCCACATCCAGCAGTTATCCACTGAGGATAGTTTAACCGCTATCCTCTGTGTTATCTACAAATTCAATGATATTACTTTGAGCGCGCATCTCAATCACTTGATGATTTGGATAATCGGCTAAGAGTTGCTCACGAACAGAGTCATCATTGTAATACCATGCCCCGACAATCTCACTATCCAGATAAGGACTCGTCATCACCATCAATGTCCCCAGTGACCGCCAGCGCACTCGATTGTCTCCAGAAGGGTCGCCCCCTACCAAAACCAATAGGGGCTTGTCACCTGTTTGTTTCGCCATAATCTCATTGGCTAAAGTCTGATTAATTTCATTGAAACCACGCAAGACCCCGACACGTGGTAAGCTATACGTCACGAGGCTGTAAATCAACACACTCGCTAGCATGATATAGATAATCAAGCGCCTACGTTTTTGAACCGCATAGGCAATCGGGAGTGCCGAGATAATCGAAAATGCGGTGAGTCCCTCAAAATAGTAACGGGTGCTATAGCGTTGTGAACCTATCCAATAGGTCATTTGCGCCAAGACTAAGCCCATTGCAACACAGAGTAACAACCATGTCCAACGCGCTTGCCAAAAATCTTTATCGCGCAATACAATCAATGGGGCAAGTAACCAGATGCCTGCACCGATAATCCACATCCACGCAAAAGTCATATCACGGATACGGTCATTCTGGCTGTCAATCGCAAACGACGCAAATAAGGCAAAACCAACGCACCATACAATTAATACCGCTAGACCACTGCGCCAATCAGGACAAAAACGTGTTGTCAAAAACCCGACCAAGAGACCAAAAGGTAGTAATGCAAAACTTAAGCCTATGTTCGGGAAATAGTCACTCTCCAATAACCAATGGCTTTCAATTTCTTCGGTGACATCACCAATTTGCCAGCCAAATGTATCCGCTGCTGTTAAGGATAAATCAAATCGAGTATGACGGACGGCGCGCTCTAGCGTATGTCCATTGCGCCCACAACACGCACCAAAACCAAGCTGGTCATAATCCCAAACAAAGGTGTATAGATTGCGAGTGGCTTCACCTGTTGCCGCGTGATTATAGAGTGGGACAGCACTCCCGATACCCAGTGTCAGTATCGATAAAACCAAGAGTGGTGAAAGTGTTTGCCTTAATTCACGCAGGCGGTTTTGGGGTTGAAGTAGGGCATCAATGACCCGTATTGCACTCCACACAATAAAAGGTGTGCCAATACCAATCGCTGTCAAGGGGCGTAGAATCACAATGAATCCAAGTGCAATCCCTGCAACACCACCCCATTTGACAGCATGTGTCTTTTCAATTTTTCGATAAGCAAAGATAAACAGTGTTGTGAAAAATAGAGCGGGTGTGTGTCCCATTAGCGAGGCATTGAGGAGTAGTGCCATCGGAGAAAAGGCAGTTAAGGCACTCGCAATTAAGCCAACATCTCGGTTGAACAAATCTGTTCCTAGTCGATAAGCCAGCGCAATTGTCAAAGCCGTAAAAAAGGCATTTATCACCCATGTTTGACCCAAATTGACACCAATCGACAATAAACCTGACCACCCAGGGGTGTACTTTGAAAAGCGTAAACCCTCATGGTCAACAACAAAGGGTTGCCAATAGGCGCGTCGCGGTTGAGGTGTTTCAATCACAATATCACCGCGTGCAAATATTTTAGCCTGATAGAGATAAGCGACTTCATCTTCGAGATGGGGTAGGCGTTCATATACGCTTCGGCTGAGGGTTGCGCTCATGAAAAATGCAAAAAAGACAAGCGCAATTACCGCCCATTGATGATATGTGATTTGCTTTGGATTGGGCTGAATCATAGATATGTTAAACTCTGTCATTGTCAAATGTGAATGCGTATAAGTTTATCATATACCTTGTTTAAATATTGTTGTCAACTATGCAAGCTGCATATCCTAGTATCTTATCGCCGTCTTGTAAGTCACTCGCAGTCGGCTTCCAACCTCGCATCAGTCGGGCTTTAAGTAATTCTTCTGGACTTGGATGTTTGTCCCAGATAGCAACTGCTATCACAGTACCCACTCAAGTCACGTCATAAGCAAGATAAAACTTACTGTCATATGCAATAATGACATCAATTGAAAATTCATCTTGTGCGATCATGTCTTCAAAAACTTTTGGTGGACTTTGGCTTAGCCCCCAATTGAGTATGTTTTCTAATGTGTGATGATTGGATACAATGGCTTGAATATCGTCTAAGGTTGATTGAGGAATCTGTTGTTCGCTACAAATATACATAGAATCCATTGTATCTCCTAACATCCTTGTTCAAGCTGGATAATACTATCAGTGTAACATAATTAGATGCGTTGATTCTCTAACTCAATATATTGATGAAGCAATTGATGCCATGTGAAATTTTGAAATTGAATTGATAAAGCTCTTAGCCGTGTTGACCACGTTTTAGCACTTTTTGTAGAGAGTAGGTGAGGAAGCGGAACAATTTTTACACGCCATAGATTAAGCCTGTCAGCATCCCAACAAATAGAAATAGTGGGCTGGTTTGAGGTCATTCCTTTGTCATGCTGATGACAAGCAAAAGCTAGTGTTTTAAGTTGTTCAACCGATAGAAAAAATAGCTTATCGTTCATGCGCTGGACAAAATAAGAGGCGCGCTCCCCATGCTTAGGGTCACGCCCATCATTAAGACGATGTGTATCGTGTAATAATCCAAATAGAAATATAATTGCTAAATCGCAATCAGGCGAATCTTTAGCTAGATCTAATCCAACTTTTGTTACTCGCAACCAATGGCTCTCACCATGTAAATGTGACTTCATACTTGTTGAATGAGCATAAACACTATTCAATACTTTATCCAAATTAAGGTTACTGAGTTTGGCACTTTCGACTTTCAACTTTTTACTTTCAACTAATCTCTAATCCATCGCGCCAGCTAATACCGTTGCCAATTCTTCATTTTGCTTGACTTCGGATTTATATTCCTTGAGATTGACCTGTGAGAGTGCTATCCACGATACTCCCAACCCTAAAAAGCCAATGACAAATACCAAGCCATATGCGGTTGCATAACTACCTGTGATACTCAGAATAATATCGCGGAAGATACCCCCCCCAGACACACCAAACCCTCGTGCGAAGGTTACACTTAATGTCCAGAAACCGAGGAATGTGCCTGCTCGTCCAACAGGGCTTAAGTCCATCATCAAACCCAATGTGCCGATATTCCAGATGCCCAACCCAATCCCAAGTAGGATTAACCCAGGGGTGACCAATTGACGGATTTCCATCAGAGATGAGGTCGCAAAAACCATATACGCCAATATCAAGAAGAAAATCCCACCTTGTGACATCTTCGCGTTGGTCAATTGAGGAAAACGACGGGAGAGGAACAGAAACCCGAATGAGCCTAAAATAGCCATACTTCCCCAATATGCCGCAAAGCGATTGGTTGTTCGGGCTTCCATATCAAAGACTTGTCCCGCAAAGGGTTCAAGTACCGTATCTTGTAAGAAGGCAAACATCATGGATAGCACCAGATAAAACAAGAAAAATCGCATCGGACGACTATGCCAGACCAAACTTAAGTCATGCCGTAAACTGGTTTGTGGCTCTGCTGTTTTGGCAGTAAATCGAATATTCCGCTTTTCTTCACCAAGTAAAGAGAAAAACCAGATGACAGCGAGGATACCAGCCGTCACCAAAAATAGCGTTTGTACCGATTCTGCTGTAAATGCAATTTCTCCAACGCCAGTCCCTTCTTCATGGGGGAGCATCACACTAAAGAAGATGCCTCCAATCGTGAAACCGAGTAGCAAAAATGTCCAGACTAAGCCAACAGCGCGCCCACGTTGATGTTCTGCTGAGCGGTCATAGACGAGAGCTAAAAACGTGCTACCTGAGAGCGCATTACCGAGGCTAAATAGCAAAAATGACACAATCAATACCGCCCATAAACTAAGTGGGGCAGTTCCTGTAACGCCGTTTTCTGCCAAATTCACCAGTTCCGCTGTGCCGAACCCAAGTGACACTGTGCTGAGTGCCATCATTGCGCGACCCAACCAAACCCAAAATAGTCGACGGAATCCACCGACAGCACGCGTATCAGAATATCGCCCAGCCCATATACCTAGAGGTGCGAGGAAGTATCGTAAGCCCGTCAAAAGCCCGACTAATGTTGCCCCAAAACCGAGGTCAGCCACCATGATGCGATTCCATACACCTGTCGCAAGCACATCTGCCATACCTGAACCCAGATGAAAGATACTGATTTTTAAGTTGCGCCCAATGGATAAATTGGGTTCTGATGTTTGATTCATATATTTATACTTTTTAGTAGATTTCTATAGATTTAAACATAGATTTTATACGAAGAAGTGATAAGAGGTCAATGAACATCTTATGAACTTTGTGTTAAACTTAAGATATGAATCGAACTGCACCAAAAGGGAGTAGTCATTATGTCCGAACAAGGACGCTATAAAAAGATTGTTGTACCTATTGATGGGTCTGGCTGGAGTGAACGAGCTGTCCCTCATGCGGTAGACCTCGCCCGTATCAGCCAAGGCGAGATTATTTTGCTCCATGTATTCAAACCACCCCTACATGAATTCGAAGATACATTGGCACTTGCTGGCGAAGATGAACAGATGTCTCGTATTCGCGAAGATATTAAAAATAAACTGAAATCACTACGTAGTCAATTGCGCGGTCAAGGTGTTGAATGTCGTGTACAGGTGATTGAAGCGGTTGGTATTGCCGCGCAAATATGTGATTACATCAAAGAAGAAGATGTTGACCTTGTTGTAATGAGCACTCATGGACGGTCTGGTTTAGCCAGATTTCTCTTTGGAAGTGTTGCTTACAAGGTGATGCAAGAAGTTGATATTCCAGTGTTGCTCATTCGCCCAGACAAAGGTGAATAGTTAAACACTGCTTATGGGGTGAGCGAATGGGTTCACCCCTGCAAAATATACTGTTCCAAAATATCAGCAACTCCATCATCTTCATTTGAATTGGTCACAATATTTGCCTTATCTTTGATAGCCTGCAAAGCATTTCCCATTGCAACCCCAAGACCTGCAATTTCTATCATTGGCACATCATTGTTATTATCGCCAATTGCCATCACATGTTGCATATTAATGTGTAGTTTCTTACAGACAATTTTTAGGGCTTCCCCTTTATCAGCTTGTGGTGCGACCACAACCAGCGATTCTAATGTGCCATCTGGATTATGGAATATTTCGGGTCTGCATACATCGGCAAAGCCTTGTTTACATAAAGCATCAATCGCAATGATAGCGTCCGTATGTTTTGTTACAATGCGAACAGGTGCATCCGTAACAGCCTCAAGATTTGTTTTGACATATCGCAAGTCGGGTGCGCTGATTGCTTTTTCGTGGGGTTGTTCTAGCCAATAGCGCATATCATTAATCGTCGTACTGAGCCACCAGCCATATTCGTCGGCTAGTCTGGCGATGGCTTCCGCTGATGACTTTGGCATTGTATGACGCATCCAAAGTGGACCCGATAGTGTTTCCCAAATTTCTGCTCCTGATGCGCAGATGATGGGGTCGCGTAACCCTAATTGTTCATAAAAAGGTTTTACAAAACTTAGCCCGCGTG
This sequence comes from uncultured Anaerolineaceae bacterium, assembly GCA_964352825.1. Lineage (GTDB taxonomy): Bacteria > Chloroflexota > Anaerolineae > Aggregatilineales > Phototrophicaceae > UBA6055. The sequence continues at coordinate 25,393 of CAYGTY010000042.1, read as the reverse complement.
TTGTGGCAATTACAATATGGATGCTTTGTTCAACACATTGCTGGATAGTTTGGATTGTTCGAGGCGATACGGTTTTATTGTCTTTAAGTAATGTCCCATCTAAATCAATAGCAACCAGCTTTATTTTACTCATTCATTATTACCTTGAATCTGCAAGATATAGCCAATGCGTAATGCTGTCCGTCGCACGAGTTCTTCTGCATTGGATAGCGCAGTCTCTAGTGTCATCGGTTTATCCACAACAGGGAAGACGGCTTGAATACCAGCCTCATGTAAAATCGTGTCATCAACATTTAAACCGCCGACAAAAGCAATTGTTGGGACACCATGGTCTCGTGCTAAACGGGCAACCCCAATCGGTCCTTTGCCGTCAATTGTTTGTGAATCCATTTGTCCTTCACCTGTAATGACGAGGTCAGTATCATTGAGATGCTGGACAAACTGGTTATGCTCCAAAATTAAATCAACACCTGAGACGATTTCACAATTAAAGAACGCCATTAAACCAGCCGAAAACGCACCTGCCGCACCACCGCCCTCAATATGACGAACATCCTTGCCTGTTTGCTCATAGACACGTGTAAAGCAGTCTGTTAGATTTTCTTCTAGGCGCGCAATCATCTTATCATCTGCGCCCTTTTGTGGACCGAAAACCTTTGCTGCGCCTTTTTCACCTAGTGTTGGGTTTTCAACATCCGATGCAATCACGATTTCAATGTCTTGCCAGCGTGGGTCAATCTCCGATGTGTCGATTGTTGCTATTTGCGATAAGTGACCGCCACCTTTGGGTATATCATGCCCAGTTGCATCGAGTAATTTTAAGCCCAATGCTTGTAGACAGCCCATTCCACCATCAACCGTTGCGCTACCCCCTAATCCGATAATAAAGCGCTTAGCACCGCGTTTAAGCCCATCTTGCATCAGTTGTCCTGTTCCATAGGTCGTTGTAACCAGTGGATTCAGTTCATCAGTGGTCAGTAGCTCAATACCTGATGCGGTTGCCATTTCAATAACCGCTGTTTTGCCATCGTCAATGAGTCCATAATCTGCTTGTATGGGACGCATGAGTGGGTCATAAACATCAACTGTGATGCGCTCACCCCCATTGACAAGAAATGCGTCCAGTGTTCCATTACCCCCGTCGGCAATCGGTAGGAGGTGATAGCTAGCGGATAACTCTGATTGAACAAATCCCTTATGAACAGCCTCAGCTACAGCTTGTGCCGATAGACTGTGTTTGAATGCGCCTGTTGCAATTAATATCTTCATACTTAACCCTCAAGCCAGAGGACACTGGTAATACGCCCTTCGGGATTGTTTGTAATTTTCGCTTCTGCACGCGAATCTACCCGATTTCTTTTGTATAGCTGGATGACATTTGTCTCTGGGTCAATCGCTGTATACACAAAAACTTCTCTATTTGGGGCATACGCCAAAAGTGGATTGGCTAAACCCTCTTTAAGTACAATTGTTGAGCGTCGTCCAAGGTCATAGCTGATAATCGAATCTTTGGTTGCATATAAGAGGGATTCACCATTCTTGCCCCACTCTAATTGCAAAGCGAGTATCGGTAATTCATTCAGAACATACTCTGCACGGAAGTCATCGGCATCATCAATAACAATTAAAGACCCACCTTCTTCACCTGTTGATAGGTTTCGCTGATAGCGCAAGTACGCCATTTGATTGGTGGAGATATGATAATTGGCTTCAAAGTCGCTCCCAAATCCAGCTTCACCTGAAATGACATACACGGCTTGTGTAGCGAAATCATAGACATATGTCCCTGCCGCATTGTAGTAAATCATGTCGGATGATGCATTCCATGCAATGTCACCTGTGAGAGTTGTCGAAAGGGGGAAGAGAATTTGTTGATTATTCCCTGTTGGGCAATTGTTACTCCCAATGAAGTCTGTAACATAGAGTGCCATTTCGGTTGTGGCGAGGGGGGCAGCAAAAAATGCAATGCGATTACTGTCAGGTGCAAATGATGGACTGCGAACCTCACCAAAGCCCAGACAACTGACTTGTTGTAAATAACTGCCATCGCGATTGGTTACCCAAACTTCACGCGCGCTTCCTGAAGATGGCGCAACAAAAGCTAATAATTCGCCATCAGGAGAGGCGGTTAAATCGGTAATGAGTTGGTCAACACCAAACGTCAGGATAATTTCATTACCCGTACCATCAGGGAAAATACGTGCAATTGAATCCCCATTATAATTATAGTAAATTGTTCCGTCTCGACTATAACCTTCGGGTGTTGATGTAATGGCGGGGTCGATGGTCGGTAAGAGAGGTTCTATGTCAGGGGTGGGGGTAAATGTCGGCGGTAATGTTGGGCGGAGGCTGGTTGCCGTTGGTGCTAGGGCGGTTTCTTCTTGGGCAATGGCAGCTTCCGTTTGGATGATCGCTTCGACTTGATTAGTTGCTTCAAGGTCAACTAGAGTGGGTAAGATTTCTTCCTCTGGTTGGCAAGCGACCAAGACGAGTATGAGTATTATAGGTATCCCGTATCTGAGATTAAACATTTGATTATCTTTCATTGGCAAATTTAGTTTCCACTACTATTATAGACACAGTGATATAACTCAACCAGACGATTACCGTCCGATTACAGAATTTTTCTGGATTTGACGGTATACTATAGGTGCGAAATATACAGTTGGAGTGCTCGTAATGCGAATAAAATATGGTTTTTGGACAACCCTTGTCGGGTTATTATTAATAACAGCGGTCAGTGTATACGCACAGGCGAATACCGCTTGCCCGACTCTCGTGCAAGAATCTTACACAGCGACAGAATTTTTGTGTGAGGCAATCCCTGATGGACAAGCCTGTATCGGTAATGGTGTTGTGAACGCCTCACCGATTGATGGTGCGTTAATACAGTTTGCAAACCCCGGTGAATTAGCACCACTTGCCCAACTGCAACGCCTACAAGTCCAGACTTTGAATACAGATAACCAAGCATGGACATCCGTTGCAGGTAAATTAGATGCCTCAACACGAGATGGTGAGCCTGCAATTGTGGATATGTTAATTTTTGGCGATACGGTTGTTTCTAATGCAATCGGGGCTGAGGCAGGTACAGCAGTTGCTGATGTTTTGTCTGCTACGATTCAAGCCGCTGGCGGTATCATTGTGCGCCAAGATGCACGCGTTGATTCCAATAACATCTGGCAATTGACGAATGCAGAATCTGTTCAAGCAATTGGACGCTCGGCAGATAACCAGTGGGTTCGTGTTATTATCCCGTCACCCAATGGTGGTGCTGGCTGGGTGTTTGGTCAATTTATTGATGTGAACGGTGGACGTGAATTATTACCTTTCCATACAAATGCCTCTCCGATTCCAGCAGGCGCATCTTCAGCATCTGAGGAACTCAGTTTAAAACCCATGCAAGCCTTCCGTCTAGAAAGCCTCTTGACTGATCCAAGCTGTGCTGAGACACATGATAGCGGTGTGATGTTACAATCACCGACACTTGAGACACGGGTGGTTGTAGAAATTAACGGCGTTGAACTCCGTATACGCGGAACAGTATTCGTCACTGCTCAGATTGGCGATAAGATGACAATCTATAACCTCGAAGGCGAAACAGCTGTTGTCGCAAATGAGGAACGAGTGGATATGACAGTTGCTACAGTGACGGAAATCCCTCTTGATGCGAGCCTTGAAGCAACAGGCGCACCATCCGAGGTTGCTCCATACTCACAAGAGTTAGCGGATATATTCATTTTCTTACCTGTGCGTTTGCTATCACGTAATTTTGAAGTGACATTTATTGATGCTAGTTTAACAACAGACAATACAACAACTGACAATGCTTCAAATCAGTCTGCACCACCACCTCCTGCTGCAACTGAAACACCACCAGAAGTGGTTGAGCAACCTGATAATTGCCCAACATTAATACAAGAATCCTACACTGCCGCAGAGTTCCTCTGTGAATCACTATCACCGAATAGTGCATGTGTCGGCAACTCTGGTGCAGGTAGAATTTTAACTTTCCCACGAGAAGGTGTTGAAAATCTATCTTTTGCAGGACCAGGTGACATTGTAGATATTAGAGATATTCAACTTTTACAGGTTGGTGTCTTTGATGACCCTGATAATATTTGGACATCGATTGTGATGACCTTGGATGCGAAGACAACTACAGGTGCAACAGCTCAAGCCAATATGTTACTCTTTGGTGAAGTTGAACTTGAGAATAAGGGTGAAGCATCAACAGTATCAGCCGACTCTACGGATACAACGGCTGTTGACACGACCACAACTGCGCCACCGCCTGCAACAACCCTAGATACAACAACGACAGCAACAGGTATTCCTGCAACCATTCAAGCTCCTAGTGGCATTATTGTTCGAGCACAACCTCGTGTTGATACCGATACAGTGGGTCAACTCCAAGATGGTGATGCTGTAACGGCATTGGGTCGTTCTCTTGACCAACAGTGGATACAAGTTCAAAGTCCATCGGGTATTACAGGTTGGGTCTTCTTACAATTTGTTGCGGTTGAAGGTGGGACAGATGCCTTACCCGTCATCGACCCTAGTGCGGCAGCAACAAACAATACAGCACCACCACCCGCTACGAATAACACTGTGCCACCACCACCTGCGGCAGGAATAACCACGACAACAGGTGATCAACCAGAATTTACATTGATGCAAGCCTTTAATGTGTCCACAATTGATGTTGAAGATGCATGTCAAGATTCGACTGATAGCGGTATGGTCATTCAGTCTCCTGATGATATAGATGGCAATATGATTCTGCGTATCAATGGCGTGGATGTAGAATTAAGTGGAACAATTTTTATCCGCTCTGAAAAAAATGTGAACATGGATGTTACAGCACTTGAAGGTGAAGTCACACTGACCGCATTGGATGGAAGCCAAACAATTGAAGCCGGGCAACGTGCATCACTTCAACTCACAGATGGCTCTGTTCCAAATAGCCCACCGAACCCACCAAGCGAATACTCTTTTAAATTTGGTTCACGCTTGGCATTCTTACCGACTCGCTTACTCCCTCGTGCTTTCGATCTGATTGTTCCACCTGAACCAGCAGGCAACTCGACTGTTGATAATAGTGGCAGTAGCAATACAACATCGACAAACACCAGTAGCGGTGATGTTGTAAGTGTTGGCGGTACGATTGTAGACTTTGGGGCAGACTGTGAAATTAGTGCTGGTGGTGAAGTACGTAACTTGCGAGCCGATGCAGGGTCTGGCTTTGATGTCATTAATACACTTCAACCAGGGCAGTCTATTGTCGCTGCGACTCAAAAACGTGGTGCAGATGGTCTGTATTGGTATGAAACATCTCAAGGTTGGATTCGCCAAGATGCAGGTGTAACAACGCCTGATTGTGCTAATTTGCCGCTCTTTGGTGTCATTTACGATACGACAGGTACAACTTCAGGTGGAAATACAGGTTCAGTTGCCGCAGTCGCACCTGTTGCACCACCTGCACCACCACAACCGACTGCTGTTCCACCACCACCACTTGTTAGTGATGCTTTTGGCAATGTGTGTGATATGAGTAGCAATAGCTATTCGGTTGAAATTGAACAGGGTGGCGTTACCTTTATTGAATTTGGTGGGACATGGACGGGGCAAGCAGGGACATCGGCTACCTTCGTGGCTGACATTCCATACTATCGTGCTGAGCTCGGTAATGTCCTAACCTTTGTCAACGAAGATGGTTCTCAATGGCTGGGTTCAATTGATAGCACAGCATTTACGATTAATTTTGATAGCACACGTCGCTTCCGTGTACGGGTTGCAGGCTTGTTAGGCGACTTCATCAGCTTACGGGTGAGTTGTTAATATGGATAATCAGACAGCATTTGATTTAATTGAAGATTGTGGCATTGTGGCGGGGATGCGTGGTGCATTCCCACCTGATGTCGCATTAAAGGTGTCCTCAATCATGATGGCAGAGGGCATCAACTGCTTTGAATTTTTGATGAACTCTGAATCCCCGATTGAAGCCATGCAAGCTGTTAAAGCCGAATTTGGTGATGAGGCTTGTGTTGGCATGGGGACTGTTTTGGATGTGACAACCGCAGAACGAGTACTTGATGCTGGGGCAGACTTTGTTGTCTCTCCAGCATTCCAGCCTGATGTTGTGAAAGCGGTGCTTGCACGCGATGTTTTGGTTGCCCCCGGCGTTGCCACACCCTCAGAAGCCGTTGAAGCGTGGGGGATGGGGGTGAAGTTGCTCAAACTGTTCCCGATTGGCGCATTGGGCATTGATTACTTCAAAGCGATGTTCGGTCCTCTAAGTCATATGACCTTTATGTGTAATGGTGCAATGACGGATACCAACGCTCGTGAGTTCATCCAAGCTGGTGCCATTGCCTGTGGTATGGGCGGATGGCTTGTAGGTGATGGCACATGGTCAGACTCTAAATTACGGAGTCGCGCGCGGATTCTTGTGAATACAATTGATGCTGTGCGTGATGGTGAAGACCCTGCGCGTGAAATTTAGACAGTGGCTGAATCAGCTTCTCTCATCATCTGAACACCCACTATCGAAAGGTATACCCATGACTGCTTATCCCTTTCCTCAATATGGACATCAACCTTCAAAATCGCTTTTACCAAAACCAATCCATCGGAAGGTATTAGCGATTACCCATGACCCTGTTCTGAAAACCGAAGTTAATAAAACCCTCAAACAATATTTTAATTGGAATGATTCCGAAGCCCTTGCCAAGCAATATATCGAAGATGTGCGTTGGGCGAGTTATGGATATGCCAATTATGAACTGGTTGAACATATTGTGGTAGACGGCTATCCAATTAAGCGTGATGGCTTCCGATATGATGAACAGAGCTACTTAGAGGCATGGCACAAACGAGATTTCCATGACCCTGACGGTGTGGATTATCTAAAATTGGTCGAAGACTTTGACATGATTCCGCGTGTTGATAGTGGTGAGATTGACGAAGTATGGCTCTTTGGGCATCCCTATGGTGGTTATTATGAGTCGATTATGGCAGGACCTGATTCGTTTTGGTGCAATGCGCCTCCATTAGACGGCACAGAACATGCCTCACGTCGGTTTGTCATTATGGGCTTTAATTTTGAGCGTGGTGTGGGTGAGATGTTAGAAGATCTTGGACATCGTGCCGAGTCGATGATGTTCAAAGTATATGAAAATATCAAAAGTGATGCTGATTTATTTGCAAAATTCCTCAAGATAGAACGAGATTTCCCTAGTGAAGCCGAAGTCGGTAGTGTTCATTTTTCACCCAATAGTATCCGTGACTATGATTGGGGTAATGAAACCCCTGTAAAAAGTCGTTGCGATACATGGTACAACTTCCCAGATTTATCAGGAGACTCAAAAACAGTCACCTGTGCAGATTGGGGCGATGGGGATATTCGTCTACATCATTTGTGGTGGTTTCGGCATTTCCCTCATATTATTGGCGAGTCGGATGGGGTATCGCATAATTGGTGGGAATATGTGATTGACCCGAATACGGTGAAGT
>CAYGTY010000042.1:15832-17778 GCA_964352825.1 uncultured Anaerolineaceae bacterium | reverse complement strand
GATGGGGTATCGCATAATTGGTGGGAATATGTGATTGACCCGAATACGGTGAAGTTATGAGTCCTTATGACGATTGATTACTGAAAGCCGATAAAAAATGTCAAAAACGTTAATTGTTCTAAACCCTCATGCCGCCAATGGTCGTGCTGGGCAGTTATGGTCAACGATTGAACCGATGTTATGGGATACATTGGGTGAGCTTGTCGTAGCTGTAACACAATCACCGTCTGATGTGGCGCAACATATCAACCAAGCCTATGACGCAGGGCTAACTCGTGTCATTTCGATTGGTGGGGATGGGACAAACCATAGCTTGATTAATGCACTTGCCAAACATAACGAAACTTATCCTGATTCAACACAAATGGAATATGGTATGTTACCGATTGGAACAGGGAAAGACTGGGCGCGGAGTCTCGGGATTCCATTTGATATTCAAGATGCGGCGCAGTGGATTGTGAATGCCACGCCAACCCCTGTTGATCTTGGGCAGGTGACATTAAATGGTAAGTCGGTTTACTTTTTGAATATTGCGAGTGTCGGTATTAGTGGGGATGTTGTTAAACGGGTTGAAAACTCTCAACGTCGCCCGTGGTCATTCCTCACAGCGACTTTACAAACCATGCTCCATTACCAGTTACCCGATATACAAATCCGACTTGATGGTCAAGAGTGGTATGAAGGCTCATCATACTTGGTTGCGATTGCCAATGGAACGACGTTTGGGCGTGGGATGCAAGTCGCACCAACTGCAAATATCAGTGATGGCTTATTTGATGTGGTATTGGTTGAGGGTATGTCTCATCTACACGCGGTTAATACAATCCGCCGTGTGTATTCGGGCGACCATTTAAACGCAAAACCCGTGCACCACCAACTGGCAAGCACTGTTGAAATCACAGGTTTATCAGGTGTTTTGGGTATGGAATTAGATGGCGAATTTGCACAAAGTCAACATCTTCGCTTTGATATGAAACAGGGTTTATTAAACCTATTGCTTTAAACACCCAGAGTCGATGCAAACTGACGTAGACCATATTGGTCGATGACCTGTGCTGGGCGTTTAAGCAGTGCAGGTAACTGACTTTGTGTCAAAAGCTGGAAAAGCTCAACAATCCCATGCGGTTTAACAACAAAGAGATTACAACCTTTATCAAATGAACTTTGCATCAGGGAACGTTCGTCGTGCATTGTGGCGATGATGGTATAGGTATCAGGAAACTTGCGTTTGAGGTAGCTCGTTAGTTGCAACCCACTCATATCTGGCATTTCCATATCAAATACAGCAAGTGCGATGCTATCTGATGTGTCTATAAGTTCTATTGCTTCTTTACCTGTGCTAACACTTTTTACTTCAAATCCTGCTTGTGTGAGGAATCGTTCATAAAATATACGATTCGCCGTTGTATCTTCAGCAACAATCGCGATTTTTGACATGATAATATTCCTAAAAAATAAATTTCTAATTGTTTACTATTTCATTTTTGCCTGTGCATTACCGTCTGGCGTTTGAGGAAGTGATGGCGACTTCTCATCATGGTCTGATGATGCCAGCTTGTCATCCCCTTCAGCCTTATTTAAGGCATCATTATCGCCGATTGGTTTGCGCGATGCTTTTGTTTCATCTACATCGGACTGTGTTTGATTGGTTGATGTATCTACAGTAAGTGGCTTTGATGTGTCTTCTGTGTTAGATGTTCCCTGTTGTACCTCAGTTTTTCCCACATGAGAAGATGATATATTGGCTTGTAGCTCATCTTTTGTAGCCGAGTCCGCGCTTGCTGTTTCATCGGCAATGCTTGTTTTTTCTACAACAGGTGTCGCTTGTTCAACCACTGCATCTGCTTGTTCTGGCTCTGATGTAGAATCTTTAGTCGAGTCTGTGCTTGTAGTTTCATCGGCAATGCTTGTTTTTTCTGCAACAGGTGTCGCTTGTTCAACTACTG
>CAYGTY010000042.1:0-15732 GCA_964352825.1 uncultured Anaerolineaceae bacterium | reverse complement strand
GTTTCATCGGCAATGCTTGTTTTTTCTGCAACAGGTGTCGCTTGTTCAACTACTGCATCTGCTTGTTCAAGCTCTGATGTCGGTGTATCATATTCACTAAATAATTTAACAAGGTCAGGTATTGGAATCGGCTTAGACATATAGCCTGTACAGCCAGCTTCCATACAACGTTCTTTATCACCAACCATGGCGTAGGCTGTGACAGCAAAAATAGGGGTTTTATACCCTTTCTCGCGCAATTTTTGGACAACCTCAATTCCTGTGAGTTCCCCTGCTAATTGAATGTCCATTAACACAAGGTCTGGTTTATCTGTTTCAAAATTACTCAGAGCATCCATACCATCTATATAATTAATAATTTCGTGTTTACCCATACGGGCAACGCGCTTGACAAGATGGACATTAGCAATGTTGTCTTCAACATATACGACACGCATAATTATACCTCAGCAGTCACTTCATCTAGACTTTTCTGATTAGTTATTTCTTGTACAACAGTTGGACGCGGGATAGGTTTTGTTTCTATTACTGAACTATCTTCTATGATTTCGGTCTTCTGGGTGCGGCTTTCTTCAGATTGTTCTTGGTAAAGTGCAAGTGAGAAGCTAAATGTACTGCCTACACCGACTTCACTCTCTAACCAAATCTTGCCATCCATAAGTTCGAGTAATTGCTGAGAAATTGGCAGACCTAAACCTGTACCAGATCGTACATCCCGCCCTGTGTTCGTTGCTTGACGGAATTCCTCAAATACAGTGTCGTGGAACTCAGGCGCAATACCGACCCCTGTATCTTTAATACTGAAGGTCACAATCCCATCAGCTTCAGTTACGGTTAGTGTAATTGTACCTTCATCTGTATATTTGCAGGCGTTACTATAAATATTCAGTAAAACTTGGCGTAAGCGCGATTCATCCGCCCAAACAGTCGGTAAGGGGTCTGGTAAATTCTCATGAAATGTAATGGGTTGCCCTTTGATGAGTCCTTTTGCTACTGATATAACGGACGCAATGATAGCACCTGCATGAACCTCTTGCATCTGGATTTCCAGTTTACCTGCATCCACTTTGGCGAGGTCGAGAATATCGTTAATAACGTGGAGCAATTGTTGACCACTATTAAAAATTTGAGATAAGTCTCGTTCATACATATTCGGGAGTGGTTGGTTATCATACATCATCGGAAACTTTAACATGGTTTCGCTAAAGCCAATAATAGCGTTGAGTGGTGTGCGTAACTCATGGCTCATATTCGCAAGAAACTGTCCACGGAATTGTTTGGCTTCTTCGGCTGTACCATATGCCGCCTCTAACTCTTTATTAGAATCCATGATCTTTTTACCGAGAATTTCACTACGCTTCAAGCTGAGTTGTAGGGCTTGGCGTTTTTCAAAAAGCTCATCATTGGTACGGCGTTCACGTTGATAGTTGGAGATTGCCCACTCTGTAATTTGATATAACTCGCCACTCACTTGGACTGCGAAGATTGCTGCTAAGAAAATAAGGAAACTTGCAAATATTTGTGAGCCATCTACCGTGAATGTTGATATATCGAGAATATTGGGTGCTAAAACAGCGACAACACTTGCAATGGTTGCCATGAATAGTGTGTGAGAAGGGGAAAGCAGAAGCCCCGCCAAAAAGACAATAATAGGGAGTATAAAGACAACCATCTGGATAACGCCCACTACGGAGCTATCTAACATGAGCATACTGACTGCGAAGATTGCACCCAGCGAATATGACCACGCTGCTAAAACGATTTTGTCTCGATTGATGCAGACTCGTGTGAATAAACACCCTATCGCTAAAACGACGAGCGATAACATGAGCTGTCCAGAAATCCCTTCCGAGCGTGATAATGTGAATCCAAATGTGAACACAAGTAATCCTGCAACTAGTGCAAACATCAATGTAAATTGATATAGAGTTTTGAGGCGATCTCCTTTAACTTCTAAGGCGAAATCCTCATTGGTTACAATTGTCATATTTATATCCCCAACCTAACAAGTGTATAGAGAGTATAGCTTAAATTGTTAATATTCGCATAAAATTCTTAAGATTCTTATGTTTATTTTAACCAATAAGGAAGATATACACCCTTAACGTTGTTTTATTTTGTATGAATCTTCTTACGAAAAAATTTTAAAATTAATATGAAATATAATATATTAATAAAATAAATCGTCAGGGAAGCGGAGGGTGTGTTTGCTTGATAAAAAATAATGACAATGCTAGAATCCGCACAACACATTAAGTTATAATCCAATTATTGTGTAAATAATTTGAAGAGGGAAAAGTATGAAACGTTTTGGTTTAGTTGTTATTTTAGGATTGTTATTGTCTGCAATCGTTATGCCTTCCCTAGCACAGGTGGGAACAGTTGCTGGTGTGACACAGAATTTGTCTTTACGGGTTGGTCCTGGGGTGGACTGGCGTAGAATAAAAACATTACCCATTGGGACGAATGTCGCTGTTGATGGGCGTGATGTCACAGGTAATTGGGTACGTGGTATTGACCAATCAGGTGATATCGGTTGGATGGCAGCTCGCTTTTTATCAATCGGTACAGATGGTGCATTTAATTTACCTCTCATTGACCGAGAAGCACCGATTACCGTATCAGCACCCGCACCGGGGGCAGTATCTGTTGCGGCAGTTGTTCAAGAAACCACAGATGCACAACCTGAAGTTGCAGCCGTTGCAACAGGCGGCAGTGTAACGACGACCTCAAGCACCATATTAAATATTCGTAGCGGACCAAGCACAGACTATCGTGTTTTAGGTAAATTAGCCGCTGGCGAGACCTTCAGCATTGATGGGCGCGATTCGACAATTAGTTGGGTGCGTGGTATCAATTCTGCGGGGGTCATTGGTTGGGTTTCTGTGACTTATACAGGTCTATCGTATGACCAAACAGCAGGCTTACCAATTGTTGATGTTTCGACACCATTTGGACTCGCTGTACCTAGCGCACCTGCTGCTGATGTTGCTGTAGATGCTGGCGCAGTTAATGTACAACCGATTGCCAGTACAGCACCTGTAAGTGGATTTGCTGTTGGTGGTCAAGTACAAACATTTGATGGTAATGCCGAAAATGCGATGCGCTCTGCTGGTATGACATGGGTCAAACGTCAAGTTGTTTATGATCGCGGTGCTTCTGCAGAGTCAACTGCATGGATGATTCAAGATGCTCATGCGCGTGGATTCCGTATTTTACTGAGTGTTAAAGGACACCCTCAAGATATTCTTGACCCGAATTTCTTTGGTGAATATGCTGGCTTTGTTGGTGGTCTTGCTGGTTTAGGGGCTGATGCAATTGAAGTTTGGAACGAAATGAATATTGACCGTGAATGGCCTTCGGGACAAATCAATCCTGCGGCTTATGTCAATATGCTTGCACCTGCTTATAACTCAATTAAAGCCAACAACCCGAACACGATGGTCATTAGTGGTGCGCCTGCTCCAACAGGATTCTTTGGTGGCTGTGGCGGTGGTGGCTGTGATGATGCGCCTTATATGGCAGGTATGGCAGCGGCTGGTGCAGCAAATTATATGGATTGTGTCGGTATTCACTATAACGAAGGTATTGTTCCTCCATCACAACGCAGTGGTGACCCACGTAGCGAACACTATTCCCGTTACTTCTGGGGTATGATTGATGCTTATCGTGCTTCTTTCAATAAACCACTTTGTTTCACTGAAATTGGTTATTTATCACCAGAAGGTTATGGTGGACTCCCCGGTGGATTCGCATGGGCGGGTGATACCAGTGTTGCTGAACAAGCGGCATGGTTAGGACAAGCAGTTGATCTTGCGGCAGGTAGTGGTGCTGTAAGGTTGTTCATTGTCTGGAATGTGGACTTTACACAATATGGTAGCGACCCACAAGGCGGTTATGCTATTATTCGCCCCGGTGGTGCATGTCCTGCATGTAGTGCAATCGCTAACTAAGCGACTGTACAGACCCTAACATCTTTTATACAATATCATGTGCGGGGACGTTCAAATTGGCGTACCCCGCATGTTATTCTAATGAACATGAGTTCACAAGGTAGTTTATGACTGCAACAGAACCTAATATGCAACCTGTTTATCCGTCGCAAAAACAAAGCGGCGGTGCTGGATGTTGGCTCACAGCGTTTATCTCTTTATTTGTCGCGATGATATTGGTGTTAGTTGGTGTATTTCTACCTCCCCTTAGCCTCTATGACCGATTATTTGGCGAACAATATGATGTGCTGAGTATTGAGAATCCGAATATTGCATATGGTAGCGAATTCTCGCTGGGTATCTCTGGGGATGAGACAGGTGAAGACTTCGGCGTACAGCTATCTAAAGTCTCGCTCAATGATTTTGAAACCAATAACACAACTGCTGGGGAATGGATTCCGTCCGCAAAAAGTAACTTACCTTTTTATCTCGCTTTACAAAGCCCCGTTTATACAATCGAGTCATCGGGTCAAGCTCCTGATAATCTTGCGATTTCTTTGGACTTGCCCATTAACGTGGCGACTTCGCAAGTTTTGGATGTATATGGCTGGGACGGTAGTGAGTGGCGTTTTATCCCATCTGTCAAAGCTGAGGGTAAAGCAAGTGGCACAGCGAGCTTCTTACCGCAGCAAGTTGCGATTTTTCAAACAATTCCAGCTCCTCCAACAGTGCTTGTCACCTATGACATCACACAAAATTTAAATAATGATGTAACAGCCTTGGCGACTATTATTAGCCCCGGTGGGTTACAACCTTCACGTCAGGGGACTTTAATCGGCAGTCTTGCCCCTGGGGCAGATGGTAATTCTGGCTATATGTTGATGCCGATGATTAGCAATTATGATGACCCACGCGCGACTGACCCCGAAACTGTGGAATTGGTTTTGGGTAATCCTGCTTTACGTGCAGAACATGTTTCGCAAATTACATCAGTGGCTAGTCAAAATGGATATGACGGCATCATGATTGACTATCGCGACTTGTCGAACGAATCGCGTGAAACCTTCTCCACCTTCATCTCCGAATTAAACGAGAGCTTTAATGATGTCGGCTTATTATTAGGTGTCGTTGTCCCACAAGCTCGTAACAATGCAGGTGAATGGGAAACAGGTGCATATGATTGGCGCGTACTCGGGCAATCAGTCGATTATTTGAAGATACGTGCGAGTATTAATCCAAAAGGATTTGGACAAGAAGCGACACAATATATTAATGCCATGCTGACTTGGGCAATTGGTGAAGTTGATCGTTATAAAATTCTACTCGGCCTCAGCGCAAAATCTGTCCGTGAAATTGATGGTGTCTTTACACGGATTGGCTACGATGAAGCGATTGCTGGGATGGGTAATGTGGTCGTTGAGACCAATACGGTCAGCGAAACAGGCTCGATTGAACCGGGGAGTGAAGTCCGTGCGTCCTTAGATGGTTTATCTGCTATTGCAGGTATTGACACCATTTTAAAAGCACCCTTCCTCGATTATGTTGATGATGCAGGGAATGACTTGGCGCGTATGTGGTTAACCAATCCTTCGGCATTGAGTTATCGTATGGAACGAACAATTCCTTTTGCGCTAGGTGGTATTTCATTTGATGACCTGTTGACGGATGACCTGATCGAGGGCTTGCCATCAGCAATCTTAAATTATAAAGCACAAGTTCCTGCTATTACATCACCCTCCGATTTAGCCTTACGCTGGTCGATTGAAGGTAGTAATGGCACGGTTGATGAAGTGTTTACAGGTCTGAATGAAGATCTTATCGTAACTTTGGCTGCACCTGATGGTAACTATGCGATTAATATTGCGGTTGTCGGAGTTGGTGAAGAAACAGAAAGCCAACGGACTGGAGCAGCAGTTGCATTATTTGCACCAACTACAACGCCAACACCTTTACCAACAGCGACACCTACACCTATTCCAACCAATACACCAACACCCGTTCCTATTACTTTGACCTCTGTTCCACCTGCCAATACAGGAGGCGATACAGGGGGGAATAATGTTGCTCCATCTGGTGGTGGATTTGCTGCCGTTGCACCCCCACCGGGTAGTATTAATATAGAGATTGGTGGACACGTATTAGGCACAAATAGTAGCCGTGCAATTATCCCTATGCAACAAGCAGGTATGACATGGATGAAGATACAAGCTCGCTTTAATCAAAATGGTCCACCTGATTTGTCGGGTGATATTAATAACGCAAAAAATAATGGTTTTAAAATCCTCGTGGGTACAGTTGGTAATCCTGCTGAACTCGGGCAGGGTGGGCAAGGTTATATCAATGCTTATGCCGATTGGTTAGCAAAAGTGGCGGCACAAGGTGCTGATGCGATTGAGGTTTGGAACGAACCGAACTTAAGCCGTGAATGGCCAGAGGGTCAAATCAGTGGTGCGGCTTATGCAGGGATGTTGCAGGTTGCTTATCAACGCATTAAAGCGGCGAATCCCGGTACAATGGTGATTAGTGCTGCTCCTGCACCAACAGGTGCGGAAGGGGCATTCCCAGGGCAAGTGATGAATGATGACCGCTGGTTACGACAGATGGTCGAAGCAGGTGGCTTGAATGCCTTGGACTGTGTCGGCGCACATTATAATGAGGGCATTGTTCCACCAAGCCAAACCAGTGGTGACCCACGCGATAATTACTATACCCGTTATTTTTACGGTATGTTGAATACCTACTATAGCATCACAGGGCGACCCATCTGTTTTACAGAATTGGGCTACTTGACATCTGAAGGATTTCCTGCCTTACCCTCGTTCTTTAGCTGGGCGCAAAATGTGACTTTAGGTCAACAAGCGGCGTGGTTGGCTGAGGCGGCGGCGTTGGCTTCTCAGAGTGGTCAGGTGCGCTTATTCATTGTTTGGAATGTAGATTTTACCTTCTATGGGGCAGACCCCCAAGCGGGGTATGCAATCGTCCGCCCGAATGGCTCATGTCCTGCATGTGCTGCAATAGCTCAAGCTAGATAAGGAGAACACTTGATGACAACACGTACAACTGTTCGTAAACAAATTCGCGGATTTGTCATAATCTGGACGGCGATTACTTTTATCATGGGGTTATCGACTTTTCTCGCGATTTACTTTAACTATAGTCCGAATGCCTTATTCGATGATGACTCGAATCGTCCGATTCCATTAAACTCGTCTAGTAATAATGGCGATGGTGGCGTAGAAGCAGGGGCGGCTGTGGTTGTATTGCCTAGCATCTCACCGCAACCATCACTCACACCGACAAATATTCCACCAACAGCGACGGTTGATCTTGTTGCACAACAAGCTCAATCTGCCACAGATATTCCGTCGGCAACTGAACCCCCAACAGCAACACCCTTACCACCAACGGCTGTTCCGACGCTTTTACCTGTCGAGGATGAAAGTTTTGAAGTCGGCATTCAAGTTGAGCAGTCGCCTGACTATAATCCAGAGAATCAAGATGGCTGGTTTAACTCTGTATCCAATGACTTGGGTATGACATGGGTGAAACAACAGATACGCTGGGAATTGATGGAAGAAGAACAAGGGGAAATCAATTGGGCAGTGCTTGATTTGGTTGTCCCAAGTGCCGAGAAATTTGGGATTAAGCTCATGTTATCAGTTGTGACTGCGCCTGATTGGTCACGCGAACCTGGTGTGTACTTGGAACGGCATGGACCACCTGCTGACCCACAAGTTTATGCTGACTTTGTTGGTAAAATCTTGACACGTTATCCGGGTAAAATTCATGCGATTGAAGTCTGGAATGAGATGAACATTGATCGTGAATGGACATCTATTTATGGTTTGAGTGCGCGTAATTATGTGACAATGCTCCGTACAACCTATGAGACCATCAAATCAATCGACCCTGGGGTTATTGTCATCAGTGGTGCGCTTTCACCGACTGGTTTGAATGATGGCGTGGGTGCATATGATGACTTTGTCTATATGGATCAACTGCTTGCGGCTGGTATGCTCGATTATGCAGATTGTGTCGGCGCACATCATAATGGTTATAACGTTAGCCCTGATTATCGCTATAACGAAATTCCGAATGACCCATCCGCAATTTTCCGTGGTCCATTTGATAACCCTCATCATAGCTGGAGCTTCCGTAGCACGCTGGAAGGCTATGCAAATCGTATCCGTTCAGCAGGGCAAGATACCAAGTTATGTGTCACTGAATTTGGCTGGCCCGTGACTGAAGATTTGGGTGGTTCGCCTCCAGGATTTGAGTTTGCAATTGATAACTCACTAGATGAACAAGCACGTTGGATTCCACAGGCAATGACCAATATGGAAGAATGGGGATTTGTTTGGCTGGCATTCGTCTGGAACTTTAACTATGGTCCACAAGCAGGCTGGTCTACAACAAATGATAATGTCCCATATTCTTTGATTGGTCCTGGTTTTAGCTTCCGTCCAGCGTATGATGCGATACGGGAATGGAAAACAGATTTTCTGGAACGAACTGGACAATAGTATGCAATCAAAATTTTCAAAAAAGGTCTGGGTTGGGCTGATTGGTCTAGCCCTGACCTTTGTTTTTGTCTTAGGGCTTGTGATCGTCACACGTCCTGACCCCGACCCCTTTCGTGCAGATGCTATTGTTGACCCTGCTTTCCCGTCTTTGACCTATGGCATACAGACCTTTTTATGGTGGGATGGTGGTGAGACGGGTTTGCATCTCGATTGGGTGCGTTTGATGTCTTATAGTCATGTCAAACAGACTTTTGCATGGCGTGATCTTGAACCTCGCCAAGGAGAATGGGATTGGGTACAAGCTGACCGCATTGTAGACGAAGCAGAACGTCGTGACCTCAAGATTGTCGCACGATTGGGGCAAGTCCCTGATTGGGCGCAACCGCCTGAATCTAACACGGATATGGAAGAGGAAGAATCGCACGATATTCCCGCACAAGATATGGATGATTGGCATAATTATTGTTTTACAATTGCAGACCGCTATGTTGGGCGCAATGTTGTTGCCTATCAAATTTGGAACGAACCGAATCTGACCCGTGAATGGGGCAATAAACGCCCAAATCCTGCTGAGTATGTTGAGGTTTTGGCTGTTTGTAGTTCAGCGATTCGTGAGGCAGATGCGTCTGCTATATTGATTTCAGCAGGTTTAGCACCGACAGGAAATAACGACGATATTGCTTTGCCAGATGATGTCTATTTCGATGGCATGTATCGCAATGATTTCCAACAGTATATCGATGTGGTTGGTGTTCATGCTCCGGGGTTTGCTCCTCCTGAATACGGGCCTGATGATGCTGAAGCGGATGGTGTCGGGCGATGGTTCACTTTCCGCCGTATTGAAGACCTTCGTAAAATCATGATAGAACATGATGATGCAGGACGACAAATGGCGATTATGGAGTTTGGATATACAACCGATACACAAAATCCTGATTATGCTTGGTATGCTGTCACAGAAGAAGAACAAGCGGATATGCTCAAGCGTGGCTATGATTATGCAATTGAACATTGGCGACCTTGGATTGGGTTGATGTCGTTGATATACATGCCCAGCCCTGGATGGATACCTGAAGATGAAGAATATTGGTGGGCAATTACTGAACCTGATACAGGCATACACCGTCCAGCTTTCTTCACACTTGCGAATATGCCTAAGGTTTGTGGTGATTTTATTATTCCTGAACGCGAAAGTGATAGCCCTGTTGCATTAGGATTAGAACCTGCACCGATTTGCCCTGAATGAGTTCGTGCTTGTATGGAAAGAATACGTTACACTTAGCCAAGTTTAGATAGACTTATTAGAAAATACGTTGAGAGGTCGTTTTGTGCTAACCAGTCGAGTAAGTTATGCAATTATGGTGAGTTTACTGCTGCTTGCTGCCTTATTGCGGATGACCGATTTGGCAAACTTGCCTCAAGGTTTTAGTGATAATGAAATTACAAATACGCGCTTGGTTGGCAATGTTGAGCAAGGTCAAGTTGCTGTCTTTTACCCTGTCGATGGGGAGGGGCGTGAGGGACTTTACCATGTTGTCCTAGCTTTTATGACATCATTTACAGGTGAAGGAACAATCGGTTATCGTATTTTATCTGTTTGGGTGGGTCTATTATCGCTTGCTATTGTTTATACCTTGTCACGTCACCTCTTTAACCCAACAGTTGCGATATTATCTGCGGCTATGCTGGCTGTGAACTTTAACTCGGCTTTATTATCACGAACGGTATCGAGTGATGCGATTGCAATTTTCTTGATGGCATCGGTGATGTTGGCATTAACACGCTCATTACCGATTTATCGCACAACTCGTATTATTACAGCGAATACCATCGCCTTCGCCGCTTTGGGGGTACTATGGGGGGGGAGCTTTTATGTGCATCCATCCAGCCTCTTTATTGTTTTGGGCAGTATGGTCTACATCATTTATCTCTTGTTGATACAACAATCGATGTCTCGCCGTAGACGGAGTTATACGGGCTTTGCTATTTTAGTGATGCTGATTGTTGCGATGCCTTATCTGATTTCATCAATTCGCTTGCCTGAATTGGCGGCGGGGCAACGGATTTTGGCAGAATATACAGGTGGTTTAACTCGGTCAATTGTTGAAGGCTTGCTTGCTGTTGTGTTTGAGGGGGATATGAACCCCTTGCATAATTTACCGGGGCGACCCCTCGTTGATGCCTTTAGTGGATTATTTATGTTTTTTGGTTTGTTGACCTGTGTTTATCGGTGGCGTGAACCTCGTTTTATGTTGCCTGTGATTATGGTCGTTGTGGCATTGCCCGCCGCCTTAATTTCTCAAGGTAGCCCCAACTTTTCGCAGTATAGTATTTTGTTACCGTCGTTTGCGATATTTTTCGGTGTTGGGATTTACACGATTCTGCGCTTCTCGATTTTTACTGATAATGTATTTCGACGCATGGCAACTGTTGCAATAATGGGTTTATTGCTATTTAACTTACTGTGGACTTGGCAGGATTTATTTGTTGTATGGCGTAATGACCCTAAGGTACTGACTGCATTTAATGGCGAGTTAGGTCAAATTGCACATTACCTCGATATAACAGGTGGGGAAATTCCGACTATTCTATGTAATGCTGAGTGGGATAATGATGAACCCAGCCTCGAATTAAATGCGACTGAAACCATGCTGATAATGATGAACCGATACGATTTCAATTATCGTGAGGCAGATTGTCGCAATAGTTTGGTTTTTGCTAATGGTGGGTCGGATGAACAAATTGTGCTTTATTCGCTTGAAACACGCGAGATGATGTATCCTTATTTAGAATCTTGGTTAGAGGATGGTGAATATGTTACGGGTAAAAATATACCGCGCGAAGCCATTATGCAATTAGAAACAAGTGAACGGGTTGCTGATACAGCTGGGTCTTTTATTACAACCTCTCCTGTAGCATATGCTCCCGAAGTCTCAGGTGCAATTGCGCCGATTTCACCCCCGATTCGTTTTGGTGGTAACTTAACATTATTAGGCTATGAACCCCAGATTGAGCGAAATTATCTAGCTGGCGATGTGGTGGATGTCATTACTTATTGGCGTGTCGAAGGTGTTATGCCACCTGATTTGACATTGTTCACACATATTTTGTCTGACCCCGTAACCTTGTTTGCCAATCGGGATGTGATTAGTGTAAATCCTAAACGCTTACAAGAACGCGATGTATTTATCCAATTGACACAGATTGAGTTACCAGAGACGGCATTGCCAACCGAATATTTTATTTCAGTTGGGGGATATTCTCAAACTGTTGATGACCGTTTGGATGTTTTACGAGATGATGCACCCTATGGTAATCGAATCTTCTTATATTCTATTGAAGTATTACCACCCCCTGAAAATGAAGAAAGTGGAAATTGATGTTTGAGTTAGTATTTTTAGGCACATCCGCCGCCGCCCCATCGATTCATCGTGGCTTGTCCTCGGTTGCTGTCCTCGCAGGCGAAAATCGTTTTTTGGTTGATTGTGGCGAAGGCACACAACGCCAGATTTTACGGAGCGGAATTGGGTTTAAACGCCTGAATCGTATATTTTTGACCCATGCTCACCTTGATCATTTATTAGGCTTGGGTGGGTTGCTATCGACGTTTGGACGCTGGGAATCGCTCGACGAAATTTTTGTGTGGGGTGGTCGCCCTGCATTAGAGCGTGTCCAAGCATTAATCTCCGAAGTGGTCTTTCGTAAAGAAGAACCACCTGTCCCCATTCACTTTATCCGTACGGTGTCTGATGAAGTTTTATTTAAAGGACGTAAATTCTCTGTCAACGCATTCCCAGTGACTCATCGTGGACGCGAATGCTTTGGCTATATCTTTGAGGAACATTCGCGCCGTCCTTTTCTGGTCGAAAAAGCCGAAGCCCTCGGTGTACCGATTGGTCCTGAGCGCGGACGCTTGGTGGCTGGTCAGTCTGTTACTTTGGCTGACGGGCGTGTGATTGAGCCTGATGAAGTTTTAGGTGATGTGATTAAAGGGACAAAAGTTGTTATTACAGGGGATGTTGCACGGACGGATAATCTTCATGAAGCTGTGCAAGATGCTGATGCGCTTGTAATAGAAGCGACTTACCTTGATGCTGATGCGGACTTAGCAAAACAGGTTGGGCATATCACAGCACAACAAGCGGCACAATTGGCGATTGATTGTAATGTCAAATATCTATTTCTAACCCATATATCCCGACGCTATCGGGAATATGATGTGATTAAAGAAGCACGTAAATATTTTAAAAATTCCTATGTCGTGCGTGACTTAGACCACTTTGCTATCTTCCGTGATAAGCCACCACAAAAAGTCGAAATCAATCCATCTGATGATGTTGACGATGATATACCTGAAACGGGGGGATAATATTGGATAACAATTTACGACAACAACTGAATCAATATGTGACTGAAAATTTTGTTGATGAAGGGGATGTTTTAGGTTTTGTGCGCGATGAAACCATTCGCCATGAGATGCCACAGATTAACCTTGACCCTTATGAAGGCAAGATGATGCAGGTGTTGGTGGCGATGTCTGGCGCGAAGAAAATTGTTGAGATTGGTACATTGGCTGGTTATAGTGCAATTTGGATTGCGCGCGGATTACCAGCGGATGGTCAACTGATTACAATCGAGAAAAGCAGTAAACATGCTGATATTGCGCGTGGTCATATCGAAAAAGCGGGTGTGAGTGATAAAGTCACTGTTTATCAGGGAGATGGTTTACAAATCCTCAATAAAATAAGCCCTTCTGCACCTTATGATATGGTCTTTATTGATGCCGATAAACCTAATTATGTCAACTACCTAAACTGGGCGGTTGAGCATCTTCGTGTTGGTGGAACAGTCATGGCGCATAATGCCTTATGGAGCGGACAAATTCTCAATCCACAAACCAGTGATGACCACGGCATGGTTGACTTCAATCAAGCCCTTGCAAATCATCCGCAATTAACGGGTACCATTTTCGAAATTGGCGATGGTTTAGCTGTCGGCGTGAAAACTATTGATAGCTAATATCTACTGATTTATTCCATATTGGGGCAAAGATTAGCTTGAGATTTTAGAGGGAATCTAATATAGGTAGATATTCACTGATACCTACCTATAACTTGCTCTCTACATTGGATAGCCTTTTAGACCCTGTAAACCTTTTATGACAGAAATTTCACCCGCATGAGAGTAGACATTTAGCAAAAGAAGACCCAGTGCTGCATGAGTCGGCATCTTACCAAACCCAACCGCGGATAAATCCATCTCAGATTCAAGCGTTGCATCATCAAGCACCCCGACAAAGGCTTCTGTTGCTGCAAAAACGGCATCAGCATAAGCGAGTGTCTGAGCAATATCGATTTCGACAGATTTTGACCATTCCGTCCAATCACCTTGCGGTGGCATTTCACTCACGCCGATTTTGCCTGCATAGTCCGTTGCCATCAAAGGGTCCGCCCCTTGTGCAAAGTTAATTAGGAAGTCCTCAGTGGTGACTACATGGATAAACTGTGCGCCAATCGGGGTGGGCTTACCTTCAGGTTGATAGTGAACCTGTTCTTTGGTGATGGCTTCGCTGAGTGTACCTTTGAGCCAATCGTGTGCTTGTTTAAACTGCGCCTGTAATATTGTTGCTGCGAGTCCCATTTGTACCCCCTATACATTAATACAAAAAATTAGGAATATCCTAATACACATAAAGTATAAGATATTCCTAATATTATGCAACAAGATTGGCTATAATGTTTCAAAACATGCTATGGATTTGATTGTTACTCGATATTATCCAAATTAATCATGCCTTCACCATAAACTTGACCCGGTTCGATGATGATGGGTGCGCCTGTATCAACGGTTGCCATTAAATCATAGGTGGTTGCGCCTGTGATGCGGACTGGGACAATTTCACCTGCGGGTAACTCACCTTCGACAAACACATAGCCATCAATTTCGGGCGCATCGCGATACGAGCGTCCGAGGCTAATAATATCGCCAGTTTCTTCACCGTCTTCATCTTCACCCATGCCGTGACCCTCAACTAGAATATCGAGCGTCTTGCCAACATGTGATTGGTTTTTCTTCAAGCTAATGCCTTGTTGGAGTTCCATGAGGCGTTCATAGCGGTCTTGCTTGACATCATCGTCTACATGGTCAGCTAAGGTTGCGCTGGGTGTGCCGAGTTCGTAGCTATAGGTGAATGCGCCCACACGGTCAAATTCAAGGTCACGCACCATCGTCATCAAGCCTTGGAATTCTTCTTCGGTTTCGCCTGGGTAGCCGACAATAAAAGTTGTGCGGACAGCTAGATTTGGAATCATCTCGCGTAATTTGCCGATGGTGTCATAGACCCATTCGACTTTTGCAGGGCGTTTCATCCGTTTGAGGGTTTCGCGATGTCCATGTTGTAAGGGAATATCGAGGTAGGGTAGTACTTGGTCATGCTTTGCCATCGCTTCCATCAATTTCGGTGTGACGTACCCAGGGTATGCATACATGATACGCAACCAAGGAATATCAGGCGCGGCTTTGACGATTTCATCTAACAAGTGCGCGAGACCATCTTTCAAGCCAATGTCATAACCATAATCGGTGCTGTCTTGGGCGATGAGCATGACTTCTTTGACACCCATCTCTTGTAGACGCACGGCTTCCGCAACAATCGCTTCAACTGGACGACTGACAGCAGTCCCTTTAATTTTAGGAATCGCACAAAATGCACAGGGGCGACGACAGCCATCAGCGATTTTTAGATACGCATAAGCCCCTTGCACACTGGCACGGAGTACACCTTTTTCATCGAGTCCGACGACTTTAGCATCGGTTGGTAGATGATACATCGGTTCAGGATGTTTGCGGTCACGGAGGCGCGTGATTAAGTCGAAAATATCCATCCAGCGTCGTGTACCAATCACACCATCCAAGCCGGGGACTTCTTGCACCAGCGTATCCCCATACCGTTGAGATAGACAGCCTGCAGCAATCACCATTTGGTTATCACGCTTGATTTCAACGAGTTCACGCAGAGCATCAATCGATTCTTGTTTGGCGGAGTTGATGAATCCACAGGTATTGACGATTAGTATTTCGGCATCTTCAGGTGTGACGACACCGATCATATTATTGTTATTGAGAACCTGTGCAATGCTTTCGCTATCGACAGTATTTTTTGAGCAACCGAGGCTCATCAGGAAGTATTTATCTTGACGTTTTGTAGTCGTTGGGTTTGTCATGTATCGCTATCTGTTATCTGATTTTCGTGATGTTTACTATTGTACGTGGGATAG
>CAYGTY010000041.1:12695-38155 GCA_964352825.1 uncultured Anaerolineaceae bacterium | reverse complement strand
ATTTGATTAAAGAGGTTGCCGATTTCTGGCGTGATATTGCGCTACGGCGTGGTTAAGCTCTCCCTGTCCAACCCGGTCCACGCACAACTTGCCCTGGGAAATTGCCTGTATGTTCGTTATCCTTCAATACCTGCACCCCATTGACAAAGACATGTACCATACCTTCACTATATTGATGCGGATTCCCAGGTACGGAATAATCTTGGACTTTGGCAGGGTCAAATATGACCACATCAGCAAAATAATCAGGTTTGAGGTAGCCACGCCCGACTAATTTGAGATTATCTGCTGCAAATCCCGATAAACGCCGTACTGCATCTTGGAGTGTGACCACACCTTCATCACGCACATATTTACCAATCACACGCGCGAAGCTCCCATAGGCACGTGGATGCGGATGATAGCTTAAAAACGCCCCTTCTGTCGCTAATGAGCCAGCATCCGAACAGAAACTCACCCACGGCAATTGGACTTGTTTGCGTAGGTTGTCTTCAGACATACTAAAATAGAGTGTGAAGATACGGCTATTATCCTCAATCAGCAAATCAATGACGGTATCAGCGGCAGATGTTCCGCGTTCTTGCATCACATCTTTGAGGGTCTTTCCCTGATAGTGGCGCAACTCATGTTTTGCAAACCCAGCCAGCAAAATCCCATCTGCCCCATTTTCATAAAACATGTTTTCCCACTCATCAGAGGGCAAGTGCATCTCGGCTTTAATCTTTTCGCGCATTTCACTATCTTTGAGGCGTTCAATCAATTTAGCGAATCCGCCATCATGCGCCCAAGACGGGATACAAGACGCAAGCCCCGTCCCACTATAGGGATAGGTATACATATCAGCAGTGAGTGGCAAACCTTCTGCGCGGACAGTTTCGATTTTTGCAATCGCCTCATCCATCTTATCCCAATTCATCTTGCCTGCCGCTTTGAGATGATAGACTTCACCAGTCACACCTGTCTCACGCATGATGCCAATCATCTCATCAAGGGCTTCTATAAATTGCGAGCCTTCACTGCGGATATGCGAAATATACATGCCATCATATTGGGCGACGATTTTACAGAGTTCAACGAGTTCTTCTGTTGATTGATAGGTGGCAGGCGGATAAATCAAGGCGGCGGACATACCCACAGCCCCATCTTGCATGGCTTGATGAAGCAGAGCTTTCATGTCTTCTAATTCAGCATCGGTTACAGGGCGGTCATCATAACCAGCGGTATGAATACGTAAAGTTGATGAGCCAATGAAAGACGCAACATTGGTCGAAACCCCTTTTCGCACCAAAAATTCAAGGTATTCGTCTAGGGTTGTCCATTCAATGTCATATTTAATATCAGCCGTCGATAAAATCGTATCACGGGTGGCTTTCATCTCGTCACTGAGAGGTCCCATTGATGTGCCTTCACCCATGACTTCGAGGGTCACACCTTGTTTAATATCACTGAGACTGCGCCCATCTTCAATCAAGGATTCCGTCGCCCAACTGAGCATATTAATAAACCCTGGGGCAACCGCCAAGCCATCGAGGTCAATTTCTTGTTTTCCCGACGCATCCCCTAAATCACCCACCCCTGCAATTTTATCGCCAACAATCGCGACATCACCTGTGATGGGGTCTGCGCCTGTACCATCGTAGATTGTACCGTTCCGTAAAATAATATCGTAGTCTGCCATGCTAAAATCCTCTATCAGAATCATCAAATAATAGAACTATGATAACCAAAAATATACAGGGAACGCAAAGAAATTATGAATCGACGGTAATTATTACCTCATCTGTCGCAATTTGCCCTTCGTCGTCAGTTATCTTGAGCGTTAAATTATGAATACCGATAGAAAACTCATGAGATGTTATTTTGCCTGTAGCAATAATCCCGTCGTTTTCTAACCATTCATAACTTACGATGTCGCCATCATCGCTACTCTTTGTAGCATCAAGGGAGACAAGCGCAACGCCATCTCCCATCAGATTCCAATATCTGGTCGTCTCCAGCATTGGCTATAGGAGGGGCAATAGGATGCCAAGCTAAAAAATCTTCAACATGAGTATCTATAATGGATTGGTTACCTGTACTCGCATCAACTAGCACGAGTTCATCTTGGGGTGAAATAAAAACCAAAGAACTGCTATCAGGTGACCAATATAAACGACTTTGATTGATTGATCCTGTGATCTGAATCACAGCATCAGTCTCGATATACTGTCCAAGCTCAGAATCAAAAATTAGCAGTTGGCTTTTACTCCTATCATTTGTTTCAGCCTCTCGTTCTCCGATTATCCAAAAAGCCATTTTTTTGCTATCTGGTGACCAAGTATAGGGAATGAATCGGTCACGTACAACATACGTATAGATTGGCTCAACAAAGGTATGGGTCGTCGTATCAAATATTCGGAGGTCGAATCCCACTAATGAGGGATGACTGACATCAACTCCTTCTGGTAACAAAGTCTGAGAAAATGTTACATAGTGCCCGTTCGGTGACCAGCTTACACTACGCGTATCTTTTAGGTCTATAATATCGGTTTCAACAATTTCATATATGATTTCCTGTTGAACCGTATCATAAATTACTGCATCCGATAAAATACTACATTGCGTCGGGCGATTCTCGATAATCAGAACTTCTCCCATACATCGCTCATAAAGATAGTAACGTTCAGTGGGATCTTTACGATAAAATAATTCACGAAATCCATTAGGCAAATTAGGAAATTGATGGGAAGTGGATAGTTCGGGGTCATGTGGAATCAATATACCATCTTCTAATTTAAATAAAGCTGGAGGCATAAACGCCTCTGTGCTAAATCCAACAACCTTATCGTCTCTAATATCAAAATTACATGGTAACCACTCTACATCCCAAAGTTGATCCATCAACAATGTTTCATCCGTCAATCGCCAAATCTTTACATTTGTGGGACTTGAAGTTGACTGAATTGCATATCTTCCACTATCAGACGTATAGGCACAACCATCTTCTTCAATATCGAAGTGTAGAAAATCATTCTCATGATATGTCACAATTTGAGTTATATTGTTATCAATTTTTGAATAAACAAGACGACCTTGAGGTGATATAGTGCTGTTTTGAGCCTGAGCTACATATGAACTGATTATTATTATCGCAATGTAAAGAATTTTTATGAGTTTCATATATTTACCTATGTAAGTATTTACCCTTACATAATATATCACCGATTCAAACAGGTTTGTGCAATCATCTGACAAGCGTAGGGAAATAAAAAATCCCTCTATAACAAGGGATTCAAAAGTAACTTTTAGTCAGTTGATGTATTTAGCTCAAATTATCATTCAGAATGCGACCCAATTCACGGCGTTCATCCACCCCTTATTAGGTCTGTGCCTGTGCCATCATAGAGTGTGCCGTTGCGTAAAATAATATCGTAGTCTGCCATAACGTTATTTCCTTTTAAGTAAAATAAACTTAATCATACCGAATTTACATTGAAATTTAAAAGTCGGAATCAGTTATAGTAATAATTTTGAGGGGTAAAAAAGCCCTCTCTGTCAGAAAGGGCTGTGATGGATTCAGATAAAAGACTTAGTTAACGGCAACAAACGGACTCAGATTCTGAGGTATTGTCGGTGAGATTGCCCCCCAGATTGTCCAGAAACCAGATGCCGATGGAGCAGTTTCCCAGATGACCGTTATAACACCATCCTCATAACGGATGAGTTGTTGTATTGTCCCTTGTGGGCTATTTTCCAGCCTCATCGTAACAAAACCAGTTGATGTAGACACCAAATTATGCAATCCATCTTGATTAAGAACTTCGGTTGTACCATCGCGATTGAGGATGACATACTGATTAATCAATGGCGTGCTTTCGGACATATATGCTGTCCCATTGGTCAACAGGATGAGAAGTTGTTGTCCACCGTTCACAAACATTGACATACCAACAGTCAAGTCTGTATCACGATAAACCACACGGTCTACATTGGCATCATTCAAATATAGCTCACGCGACTCTATATCACTCATTGTCGCGGGATATGCTATTTCACCTGTAGGCACAAATAATGCTGACCCAGGATGACTCAATTTTTCAGCAAAATTCACTGTATTGGTCGCCAAATCCCAGTGATATGCCATATAATCCTGATCAGGTGCCATCGGAATCCCTTTAAAATAGAGACTTTCGTTGTCGAAGGCAATCACACTCGGCATAATACTTGCATTTGCTCCCACATCACCATCACTCAACGCATCAGCACCCTGTTCTTGAAAAATCGCGCCTGTATTTACATCATAAATTTGCACAGACCAATTAGAAGGCGTACTCATCATACCTAAACCAATCGCAATACGGCTATCATCTGGACTGAATGCCCCAGCATAGCAAAGTCCATCAAGATCATGTTCAAACAGATTTTGTCCTGAGTTTATATCACGTACAACAAATCGACTTTGATCTGCGTCCATTGATACCAGCACACAAAAAGCCACTAACCGCCCATTTTTGGAGACCACACCACCATTAATGCCCGCTGTTTCTCCCTCAATGCCCAGTTCAATTGCCTGTTGGCTTCCATCCAATAGATTCACGCGCATCATACGATTTGTCATCTCATCAAAAAGGTAAACAAATTCCTCAGATTGTGCATCTGATGTAATCGGTTCACTAGCAATATTAACTTGTGCGAGGGCTGTGGAGGTGTTTGCCTGCCCCATATAAATAATAAGTCCTGCCAGTAAAATGACAAATCCTAGGGCATTAAACAACACTGCCGAAGGAACTAAAGTCTTTGTTTTCATCATATCTCCTTCTCATTATATATATCTATTCTGGTAGACACAGATTTTGAGAAAGCGTTCCAAATACACCCAATGTATTAGGCATGTAGAATGCGATTATTCCAGATTTTTGAGTTTACCATTGCGGAACACCTGATATGCTCCCTCAATGATAAAGGCAAGAGCAATCATGCCGACTAACACTAAGACCTGAGCTGGAGTATCTGACAGCGTATAGCCGACTAGTGCAGTCAATGCTAAGACACATGCGACAACACCCAAGCCTGCGATTATTCGATTGCTATCGACATCCTCTGATAACTTAAAATTCACCAGATTTACCATCGCAAAGATAATCAAAAAACCAGCACTCGCCATCGTGGATATGCTGGAGATATCCCCTAGATTAGCTAGAAGTAGTGCCAACCCTGATGTAATCAAGAGTCCAATTGGTTGTTGCCAAATCTTTTTTTCAAGGATTTCTGGCAGTTCACCCTCTGTGGCAATGCTATAACTTAAGCGTGCTGAACCGTATAAGGTGGAATTAATCGCTGATAAGGTTGCTAACACTGCAGAAATTGAGACCAGCGTAAACCCAAATTGTCCCAGTGATGGTTTTGCAGCCTCAGCTAAGGCAAAGTCCTGAGCGTCTGCTATGGTACTGGCATCCAATGATCCAACCACAACAATCGCAATCAACGCATATAGAATCATCACAAAGATCACCGATATATAGTAGGCACGGGGCAAGTTCACCTTATAGTTTTTGACATCACTTGCTGTATTTGCAATCAGCTCAAACCCTTCATACGCCACAAAAATGATCATGCCAGCACTAACAATCTGCATCATCGGTTTCCATTCGCTGGGTGCAAGTCGCGCTGTATCGACACTGCCAAGACCGATTACAGTTACCAAAACCAAAATAGCAACTTTGAACGCAACGATATAGGTTTCCGCTTTACTGATGACTTCCGCACCGAGGAAATTAAGCAGGGTTGGTAGAATAATAGCGAGGCTAATCAAGAGATGTAGCACAAGGTCATTCGGCTGGTCTGAAGTGATAAATGTAGACGCATAATTGCCAAAAGCAACGGCGTATAGCGCGAGCGTGACGATATATCCAATCCACAGGAGGTTGTTTAATGTCCCTGTGAACAGATCAATACCAAACCCTTTATCAATAAATGTAATTGTCCCACCCTGACTCGGATAGGCAACCGACAGCTTTGTATATGAATAGGCTGTTAATAAAGCAACCGTCCCAGCAACAATAAAGGATACCCAAGTTGCACCACCTGCCAGCACAACCGCCAATCCGAGTACCGCAAAGATACCCCCACCGACCATCCCACCCACACCAATGGATATAGCGCCTAATAGACTGACTTGCTCTTTACCTTGACTTGTATCGTTTGATTGTTGGTTTGCCATGATTATCCCAATTTGTGTTGATATTCGCTACAAAATACGACATTTTATCCCAAATTGTCATTCAGAATGCGCCCAAGCTCACGGCGGACTAGCCCAGGGCGTTCATCACGTAAGAGTGGTAGGCGTGCGCGCGTGCGATGGAGTTGGTTGAGGTCAATTTCTTGTGTAATCAATGCCTCATCGAAGTACAAGCCATGTGTCATAAATTCACCGTCGGGGTCAACCACAGATGAGCCACCCCAGAAGTTTTTGCCATCTTCATAGCCCACACGATTACAGTGAATCACATAGGAGGTGAACATACTGCCATAGGATTGATTGACCAATTCCACCCAGCGTGTGCCACCGAGCCGATCACTTTCGTTCAATCCGCGTGATGGGCTGGAGCTATTGAAAATCAATATATCCGCACCATCAAGCCACAACAAATAAGCAGGTGACACATGCCAGAAGTCCTCACAAATCAACATGCCGATGCGACCAAAGCGTGTATCGAAGGCGCGGACACTATTGCCCTTCCCAAAATAACGCGATTCGTCAAACATAGCATAGGTCGGCAAATAGAGCTTATGGTGAATGTGGACAAGCTCACCACCTGATAGATAAGCCGAGGCGATATAAAAGCGTTTGCGTTTATCTTGGTGTACAAAGCCAAATACAATATCAATATCACGGCTAGCGGATAATAATTCTGAAAAAATTGGATCGTCATCTTCCGTCCGCATAGCAACCTCTGGCACAAGGTCTTGGACTTGATAGCCTGTCATAGACAATTCAGGGAAAATAATGAGGTCAATATTTTGTTGTTTGGCTTGTTGGATATAATCCAGATGTTTATCGAGATTATGCTTGAGGTCAGCGAGTTTAGGGTAAATTTGGGCGAGTCCGACGGTCACACGCATGGGCAATTGCTCCTTTGCCGTGTTGATTATACAGAATGCAACCCATCATACTGTACAGGCGCGCACAAGACAATTCTTTTCGTTTATTAATTGGTAGAGGAGTTCTTGAAGGGATAGCAGATGACCTATCCCCAAATCATCATCGGCTAGTGGAATGCCAGTTTCTCACGGGTGATACGAATCGCATGTTCGATTGCATCGATCAAGAAGGCATCTTGATTTGCTTCATGTAGCTTAAGAGCTTTCTCAAACATATGGAGCGCAATTTCATAATCGCCTTGGTCGAATAAACATTTACCGTAGTATTCATACGCATGTCCTAATTCAACATTATCATTATCGGCTTCGCAGGTTTGAATCACTTGCTTGAAGATACGGTCTGCAAGGGCATATTGTTGGCGAACTTGATAAATTTGTGCCAAGCGCAATAAATTTAATAGCTGGGCGCGACGATCTCGTAAGTTATTGGATGAAGAAATCGCAGAGTTAATATGTTCTTCTGCCATCTCATAATCGCCCAAGATACGATATAAAGAGCCGACAATCCCACTCAAGCGCATCCGTTCATAATCATCTTGTGATTCTTCAATCAAGCGCGTTTCGAGATGGTCAATTGCCCGCCTCATATCTTTTGGGCTTTGGGGTACTTCTCTTAAATTATCATCAAATTCAAATTCAATGTTATAGGGTATATCGCTCATAATATTGATAACTCGTTTTCTGACAGAATGTGATAACTTAATTCTATTGTAATGGATTTACCGCTAAAATGGGCTCAAGGTTACGGGATTATGCAAGTTTTTTGCAATTGATTAATAAAAGAATTAACGAAATACCCGATATAAAGCCAAAATGATAAAGATCCCATCCAAATATTGTGTTATCCGAATGTGATTAGCCTCGATGCTGTAATCACCTTGTAAAAAAGTTATAAAAAATATCATACCCATGACTAGAGCAGTTAACAACCAAAAACGCCGAAAGTAGAGCAATTTTCGCCAAAACAGGACTAAAGTAAGGGAGATTGCAATCATAGAAAAGAAGATACCCAATTGTTGAGTATGGAAGCGAGGGGCATAAATTCCAAAAATATCGCGCCCTTCCCATACAAACCATGATGGATAATCAGCCAAAGTCGCAACTTCTAGCCCATAACGACAAGATGCACTCCAACACCCCCACCAAATCGCTAGAGAAAGTAAGGGGAGTAAAAGTGTCAAACTATCAATAATCGGTTTTAAGTCCACATCACGCCAACGTGACATTACCATCATGCCGATACCAGCACCAACCAATGCACCGTGTAAATCAAGCCCACCGCGATTGACTTGCAAAATTTCACTGGTATGAAATGCAAAATGATTCCAATTCAGTAAAACATGTTCTACACGCGCCAGTATCAACCCACCGATTAAGCCAGCAATCAATATATCAAAAACCTGTAAACGCTGTTTTGAGGGTGTACGGTACAAAGCAAATCCGCCACCTATTAACAAGGCGAGCCCAATTACAGTGGTATAAGTGGATAGCGTTATTGAGCCAATCTGTATGTTGGGTTCAAACATAGACATCACATATCGTATTTATTGACGCGACTAGTGTATCAGACAATATGCTAGGGCAAACCAACGTTATCCCGACTGTTTGTCTAGCCATGCCTCTAGTTGCTCTAGCCACTCATCGCCCATGCTATCAACATCAGCAATATGACAAAGTGACCGCTTGGCGAAAACTGCATCCACATCCATCACACCATCATCAGCTTGAATAACATCCAGCAAATAGGACGCATAAGACACATCACCCATTGCAACCAGTAGGGACGAGCCAGCAGAAACGCGTAACTCAGCATTCGACTTTTCGTTGGCAATCTCAAGAAACTCTGCGGTAGTCTCCCACCCACCAATACTATCCATATCTGTTTTTAGAGAATGAGCAAAAGTAAAATCCCAGCGATCCTGAAGCAGTAAAAGACTATCCAACACCAATTGTTTCATCACCACTTGAATAGCATCTAACTTAGGATGAGGTACTTTATCTGCCACCGCACGCGAAACCGCCAAAGTCTCATCAGCCGTCAGAATCACATCATTATCGGCGAGTAGGCGTTTGAACTGGCTCAGTAAGACGCGCATCAAATCGCTAAAGGGGGCATTACCTAATTTATCATCAGGGCTTGGGGGTAGCATGAAGTCTCCATTGGATTGATTTTCGTCAATTTTACACAAGCCCAATCACAACTGATAGACAAATTTAGATGAGTGCTAGAAGCATTTGATATTATATGTAATGTATGGGGAAATTTTGAAATTATTTATCGGCTGAGACAGGTCATCAGCCCTACGAAACCCTGTAGGGACAACGGCTTACCTCGTCCGTGAACTAATGGGCTGTAAGGATTATTTCTAAAGATTTATCGGATTTAACATATAGAGTTGTCCAAGCGGTTATATAATATACGTAATGTGACTATCAACTAGGTACTAAATATGACCAAACAAAAACGTAAAAAACAAAAGTGATTTCGATTCAGTATTGATACAATCACGATGTCGCGTTTCATCACATTCATACATCAATTTTTATTATGGTCTTTTTCGGTACTCTGGTCTTTATAACTCTAACATTGAATTAAAATCTTATTCATCCTGACGATTCTTCAATGCCACAATAGATACAACAGGCGAATGGTCAGATGTTCCTTTTTGATTTAAGACTGTCGAATCAACCGACTGAAAATATTCATTATGCCAAATATAGTCTAAGCGAATGATACGCGATAGTGGGCGATATTTCTCATTTGGGTACGTATATCCAAGACCATCCCCCGCCACATAGAATGTGTCTGTAAATCGTGTATTAAGTGTCGCATATTCTTCAAAAACACTCGTCATATTAAAGTCACCCACCAACAATAAGGGCATATCCTCGGCAAACGTTCGTTCAGTTATATCGTTTAAGACAACTCGATGTGATTCATCATTAAACCCTGTCTCCCAAGCCAAGGGGGGCCAAGGATGGGTATTATAAATTGCAATTTGAGTTTGATTAAATTCTACTTCAACACGTTGATGTCCTAATGTATGTGGAACATCAGAATATTCCCAATACTCATCGCTTTGGATAGGATAACGACTGATAATACCTTGTCCGATATTGTATTTATCCTGTGGATGTAAGGCTTGGAATGGATATGTTCCACTAATCGAACTCAGCATATCACTTGCATCCATACTCAGTTCTTGGAAGGCAACAATATCAGCCCCTGATGATAAGATAGTCTCAGTTAATCCATCAACTGTACCACGTGTATTAAATGTCATAATTTTGATTTGTTGTAAATTCTCATCATAACTTGGATTACGTGGCAAAAATAATGGGACATAGAGGTAGGCAAAAATCATAACTAAAATCAAAGAAGCTGTCATCAATCGCCATGATTTAAGCAACAATAAACAAGCTGTTGCAGGGATTGTCAGCCATAAGCTAAGTTCAAATAGAGTTTTGAACAATTCAATACGAGATTGGTCAGGTTGAAATATAAAATAGATAACTGCACCGATATAAGATAAAGCAATATATACAGCAAAGATAAAAATGATAAAAATACGAATTCTATCTAATAATTTATGATGATTAGACATTGTCTTATATTTTCTTTTCTAATTGCAATATGTGCATCATCTTCAAAGACTATTCCAATACTTAGATATGTTATCGGGATAAGACATCATTTTTTATAATATCACACTCCTACTCATTGTCATGGAGTTTGATCGTAACTATTAACTAAGATTCATTTTTGTATAGATGTGCAAAAATAGGTAAGGGGCTATAATACTCTTATCAAGTATATTGATAGACATCATGAAGAGGAGAAAACAAATGGCGAACAATATTCAAGAAGTGGATAGTTTAGTTGCAAACGAATTTGCTGTTGAGATTGGTGGCGAGGTCGCTGGGGGTATCTTCGGAGTCACAGGGCTGACATTATTCCAACTCGATGATGACGGTAACCGAGTCAGACCAGCAGTTATGATTACTAAGATGGTTCAACGCGATGCCGATACAGCTTTTAACAAATGGCATAAAGAGACGATGGATAGTCGTGATTCAAGTACACGTCCAAGCCGTGATGTCGCAATTGTGGCAATTGATGATGGGATTGAAACCCGTCGCTGGACATTAAAAGGTGCATATATCACGGCAATTAGTTATTCCAACTACGATACAGCCTCGTTTGAAATGATCGAAGAAACCTATACCATCAACTATAACGATATAGAAGAATCATGGACTTTTGCTGATAGTAAGGGCTAGAGTTTTAAATTATGTCGAACTGTAGGGGTCAATTTTTATCTTCAACCCCTACAATCTAAACCATCTTTAAAAAACAAATTACGCGCGGTCACCAAACAAGTCTGGTGGGCGTTGGGTAAACATATAGCCAACACCACGTTCTGTACGAATGTAATGTGGATGATGAGAATCCGATTCCAGTTTACGGCGTAAGCGGTGCATATGAACGCGCAATGTATCCTCAAACACATTTTCAGATGGCCATACCCGTGCAATCAACATCCGATTTTCGACCACTCGCCCAGCATTCCGCAATAAGACATGCAATAAGATAGATTCGGTGGGGGTCAAGCCGATTGTTTTACCGTTGATGACAATACGATTATGAGCAAAATCAATATTTAAATGCTCATCAACACGGATAATCGGTTCACTGGCATAATCAAAACTTGGCATACGAGCTAAGACAACCTGAATCCGTGCTTCAAGTTCGCGTAATTCAAAAGGTTTTACAATAAAATCTTCTGCATATTTTTTAAGACCTTGAACAATGGTCTCTTTATCGCCAGTAGATGTCACAAAGATAATCGGAACATCTGCCATAGATTTCAGTTTATTAGCTAATTCAAAACCGTGCATACTGGGCAAAGATAAATCCACTAAAGCAATATGAGGTAACCCGCGTTGACGGACATATTCTAATGCTTCTGGACCATCGCTAAACCCTGTGACATCATAGCCTGATTTAGTGAGGTAATCTGTAATGAGCTTACTGACGTTAGTATCATCTTCAACCATCAACACTTTAGATTTTTTCATTGTGAGTCTTCTCGCTTTCTGCGACCATTTATGCTATATCGTTACACTTAATGTAACAAATATACACTGACTGTAATATTAAGTCAAACGTCAATAAGGATTATTGTATAACTTTTTATATTATCTTTAGACGTGTTACTAATTTATCTCTATCATATACGATGAATCAAAAAAGCACAGCCGTTTTGACTATGCTTTTGATTAGATGACTGGGTCATGTTATGAGATTTTGCGGAGATAGTCGAGGTGGTCTATGATCCAATCGCGCATTTCGGGTGTTTTGATATTAATATCATGTAAGGCAATCATGTCCAGCGGAATCTCATCAGGGATATACTGACCGCGTGAAGGGTCTTCAAATTCAGGACCGTTGCGTTTGCTCAAATCATAATCGTCCAAACGGCAAATAAAGAAATGTTCCTGAAGCTGTTTGCCGGCCTTTTCGTGTTCTAGTACAAAAGCCGTCTCCAGTACGGTAGCAGTAGCCCCTAACTCTTCGTTGAGTTCGCGTTCTAATGTGTCAAATAAGTTATGGTCTTCATTTTCAACACCGCCCCCTGGGGCAACCCAATACGGCTCATTATTATAGGGTTTGATACGCTTGATGAATAAAACTGAATCTTTGCCAGTTAGCAAAATAGCACGGACTCTTTTATTTATTCTTCTTGCGTCTTCGGTGTTCGCTTGCATAATTCCTCTAGCTTAATAGCAAATTAATGAACTTTTTCACAATGTACTAAAACATCATAACAGGTATTTATTAAATTTGCTTGTCATTTTTGTTGAATTTTATTAAATTTTTATTGTAGTTTTTAGCAAATCACAATGGCTCTAGGAGTTCCACAAGGATAGATAAGGCAATCACATGACCGATGATTGTCTCTTTATCATGATCCATTTGAAGCGTAAGAGGACCATCAAAAGGGTCGCGCATTAAAACTTTAAGTTCTGTACCCATTACCATGCCACGTTCTTGTGTAAATTGTAGCATATCAGGATTTTCCATCACAAACCGACAAATCCGCGCAGGGGTATCTAATGGCAGCGTCGCAAGGGATTGTAACTCTCGCTTGGGCATCACCCCTTCCACATTTGGGATAGGATCACCATGTGGATCATACTCAGGATTTCCCAGTTTGGTTGCAATGGCTTCAATAAAACGATCAGATACGGTATGTTCTAAAGATTCAGCCTCATCATGAACTTCATGGAGCTCATATCCTAAATCTTGTACAAGATAAAGTTCAATCAGGCGGTGACGGCGTAGCATTTTTAAAGCGACAACGAGTCCCTTCTTGGTTAATCGAACCCCTTTATATTTGAGATAATCAATTGTCCCCTCTTTCATCAAGCGTTGAGCCATATCTGTGACAGATGGCGCAGTGATATTCAGAGCTTCTGCTAAAGCATTTGTAGAGACACGTCCATGTTCATCGCTTTGTTGTAAGGTATAAACCTTTTTCAAAAAATCTTGTACAGGTTCAGAAAAAGCCGATGAGTCTTTATGTTTGGGCATAGGATAACTTTCCAGAATCAATGTTCGCGTGGGATTCAAGAATTATAATATCATAAAATGACAATTTGACTGTACTAAATTAGCGAGCAACTAGGAGTCATCATTTACAATAAAGTCTCTAAAATACCCAGCGACAACGAATCAAGCTACCGCAAAACGGAGGTACTCTCTTGAGCAAAAAGTTGACCTGTAATATTAACCACCGCGCCTGCTGGATTTTCTACCGTTAAATTATACCTGCCTAATACATCGTCATCTTGAAAATCAAGTGTAATCGACCCTTGTGGGTTGACTGTAAATTGTTCGGCATCATTAGGAGACCATAAATAGAGTAATCCGCCAGCAACTTCGCTATCAATGGGTGGTGAACCCACTACGGTTGTAATCGGATATGTTCCAGAGGGAATCCCCGTACGGTGAACGAAACGCAACAGATACCCATTTCGTGTTTCGACTTCAAGGTTACGGAATGCAGCTTGTCCATAATCGACAGGTATCGAGAAAGACAAAACTTCCCCAGTATTATGATCAATTGCACCCGTCATGACCATCCCAGATGCTGTCTCTGTTACAGTCTCCAAGTCAATTGGCAGATAGCTATTCGGGTCATCATTGATTGGCGACGAGGGTGTACCTGAATCACATGCACTCAAAACCATAAAGCACATCATACACATCATAATACGTTTTACCATTTTCCATCTCCTAAATCGTTGGAGCTTATTATTAATGCAATTTTAGTATAGCTGAAAATAGAAATCATGATGTTAAGGAATTGTGGCAGTTCGGGAGATAGTCCAAAGTAGCGGATATGAGGGGATAATGAGCATAAATACAAATGAAACTTATACATTTCTTTTACGTATGTAATGATAAGGGGCATAGCTCGTGATATAATTGAAAATGTAAAGTTGTCTTAGAATAGTAAATACACGCTATTAAGGAGCGAACATGAACTTTGGTTCTATTTTACAGCTTATTGCAATACTAGCCTTCGGTGTTGGTATTTTGGGTGTGGCGTTCGCATTTACGCTAGCATCACAGGGACGTTCAGCACGCGGTGGTGTGCTTTTAGCAGTCGTCGGTTTTATTGGCGGCGTGATGTTATTTATTGTGAGTTCAGGTATTTTGATTGTCGAGCCAGCACGCGCAGCAGTCATTGTTAATGTGCTATCGGGTGAACTGGAAGCCCCAGCACGCGCACCGGGAACTTCGATCATTATTCCGGGTCTACAGGAATTTATCATCTACCCAACAGACCAGCAAGAATATACCATGTCGGGT
Organism: uncultured Anaerolineaceae bacterium; assembly: GCA_964352825.1. GTDB lineage: Bacteria > Chloroflexota > Anaerolineae > Aggregatilineales > Phototrophicaceae > UBA6055. Next base: position 23,136 of record CAYGTY010000041.1, on the reverse strand, counting down.
TTGTCTGATGAAGGTAATCGTCAGGGAGATGATGCCGTTGAAGCCTTGACTGTGGATGGTCAGGAAATTAGCTTAGACATTACGGTTCTCTATCGAATTGATCGAAATGATGTCAATCAATTACATCTGAATTGGCAAAGCCGTTATGAAAATGCCTTCATTCGTCCAACAGTCCGTGCAATTACACGTGATGTTGTGTCACAATTTGAGGCAGAAGCGATTTATGGTATTGACCGTGAATCTCTAACAGGGCGTATCCGTGACAGAGTTTCGGCACGAATGGAAGAAGAGGGTTTAACACTCACCTCCTTGCTCGTTCGTCAGATTGATTTTGCTGATGCCTTTGCACAGTCGATTGAAGAAAAACAAATCGAGGAACAACGTCTACAACGTGCGCGGACAGAAGCAGAACGTGTTCGGACAGAAGCATCGGGTACAGCAGATGCTGCACAGGAAGAAGCGCGTGGTCGTGCAAATGCTCGTTTGATTGAAGCCGCTGCAGAAGCCGAAGCACTTCGTATTATTAGTGAGCAGATTGCTGCGAATCCGAACTTGATTCAATATCTGTATGTCACCAACTTATCAGATAACGTGACATTCGCACTCTTACCATCCGATTCACCATTCATCTTTAACGTTGATGACTTCACACAAATGGGCGATAACTTTGTCGCACCAGATGTTCCAGAAGTCACCTTACCTGAGTTTGGTCTGGATACCGGATCTGGCGATTAACTAGCCAATTGCTCAACTTTAAAAGATTAACGGCGTTTCTCTGTCTGAGAAGCGTCGTTTTTTTTGTTTGTCTTGATGAAATCTAATATAATCTCATTTACAATACCTTCGCCAATTATATTTTTGAGATGGTTTCCCAAAAATAGGGTGACTTTCATCAAATAAAAACAGATTATAGTATGTCATGTAATAGTGAAACATGTTTCGCCATTACAAAAAAACACCCTATTTTGATTTTGGCGAACATAATGATTTATACATGTAATACATAGTAGAGGAATTTTTAATGCAGTCTGATTTTCACGATCGTATCTTACTCAATCTTGAACGTTTAAAGGTTTTACGCGATTTGGCTCTATTAAGTAGCTCAACAGAAACTATCTATGACAACCTTACAATATTTGCAGGTCAAGTCATCGGCGCACCTGTATCACTGGTTTCAATGGTCGCAGCCGATTATCAATTCTTCAAAAGCCACGTAGGTTTACCTGAGCCATGGAAATCTCGGCGGAGTACCCCACTATCCCATTCATTCTGTCAGCATGTTGTTGTTAATAATGAGCCTCTAATTATTGAAGATGCGCGAGGGGTTGACTTTTTGAAGAGTAACCTCGCCATACCCGATTTAAATGTGATTGGTTATCTTGGTTTTCCGCTGACACTCAGTAGTAATATGTCGCTTGGGTCATTTTGTGTCATTGATGGAAAGCCTCGTAAATGGACAGAGACAGAAATCGACATTATTCGTGAGCTATCACAAATTCTGACGGCTGAATTTGAAGTACGTGCCCAAATTAATTTAAAAAAGGCGACGCTAGCAGATTTAGAGCGTGTACAACAAGCCATCCAGAGTTTAATGGATTCAGTTGATACGAATGATGAGCAGAGCAAAATCTTAGAGCAGATTAAGGCATTCCGCACAGAGCATAAAATCTAGGATTTATCGAACATCCAGTCAGAGTATAGAGCGTTCTCATCATCATGAGGGCGTTTTTTGTTTATAGTGGCAAGTCATACTTTTGATAGAATTTATTGTTTCAATGGGTTAGATGATTTATCGACACAAGGATATACTGCACACATGAAATACTTAAGTTTATGGCTATTAATCATACTCACCTTGTCTGCTACACTTACTTTTTCGCAAGATGAACCAATAGACGAGGACAATGACTTGCTTGACCGTTATTTTTATACTTATCATAATCCAACAGGAAATCACCTTATACGCGGAGAAGGAAGTTTCCCAAATGTCGAGATAATCGATATTCAGTTGCAGGGCACACCTGCATGGGCAGTCGCTTATGCGATGGAAACAGCCATCTGGCATATTGTTATGGACAATGGCGATTTGGAAGTTGTTGAGGTCACGCCCGATAATATGGCTTCTTCACTTGGTTTTGAACCCGCATGGTTTGAAGGCGCACAACCCCCGATTGTTGGTGTGTCGATGGTAGAAGGTACATATATTATGCGGAGTGATGAATCCGTTTCACCTTTAACCCACCCAATACCTGTCAATGACTTTGAAGTTCTCTATATTAATCGTGATGGCGACGTGGTGCTGGGGCGTGAAGAAGGTGTTGTTATGTCTTTGCCTCTTAATGTTCAGCCCGATGCACGGATGGTTATGAATCAAAATGGGCAAATTGCACTTTATGCCAACAGTACAGACCAGCGTTATGTTCACGGCATCATGGGTGATAATTTTGAAGGTTCAACCCTCATTATTTTAGACATCAAAGATAGCGAGATACGTATTCTAGCACGGGTTGATTTACCAGGAGAAGACATCTATGAAGGGATTGCGCCATTTTGGGCAGACCTCAGTGGTAATGGTGTGGAAGACCTTGTCACAACCGTTTCCAATAGTACACTCGGCGCAAAATTACGTGCTTATATTTGGGACGGTAGTCAAATCAAGCAAGAGGTCGATGGTCCCGCTATTGGACAGGGCAACCGCTGGAGACATCAACTCGGAGCAGGTGCGCTCGGTCCTAATGGAGAAATCGAAATCGTCGATGTGCTGACCCCACACATTGGTGGCACACTTGAGTTTTATCGCTTGGATGGTTCGTCCTTAAAGATTGTTGAAAAGTTCCCTTCCGTGACAACCCATGTCATTGGGTCGCGCAACCTTGACCAAACCGCAATTGGTGATTTTAACGGCGATGGTCAAGCAGAAGTTTTGACGCTCAATATGGGACGCAATCACATTATTGCAGTCCAGCATACAGAAAATGGTGCAGAAGAAGTTTGGCGATTGGATGCTGGGGATGTCATCGTCACCAACATCGCCCCTGTCGAACTACTAGAAGGACGCTTGGGCTTGGCTGTCGGTACGCGTGATGGTCGTCTGCGGATTTGGATGCCGAAGTAACGATTATCTATAAAATAGGAAACGTGCCATCAATAGTGTGTAGGGGCGGGATTCTTCCCGCCCGAAAATACGATAAATAGCTTATCGTTAGAATCTTACATTCATGGTATCCAGAACAGTGTCAATCGGAGTGAAAATCGTCGCACGGCTTGACCCAGCAAAGAGCAAACCGATTACATTCAAGCTACCGACTTCCAGAATCAATGACCCTGAATCGCCACCTTGGCTCATCGGCGATGTCATCACCTGACCCACAAAACGCGCTTGTTGGACACCTGTTGGCGTATTATACGAGACATTCACGGTTGCGTTCATCAAGGTGATTGTGCCTTCTGTATAGCCAGTTGTACGACCCTGTTTACGCACTTGCATCTGTAGGGCTGGGCGTTTTGTGCCAGATGGTCTGCCAATCCCCATGATTTCTTGCTCGAATTGTGTTGGATTATTGGGGCGAGCGAGTGCGGCATCCACGCGATTATTGTGAATCGTGGTTGCTTGTGCACTGGCTGTCTTTACGGCTGTCCCCCCTGTCGATTGTGCACTAGCAGACTGTGATACAGGCACACTCTCCAACCGTCTATCCGAGCCATTAAGACGTGCTACTGTATTTCCGATACTTACAATAAAATCAACAACATCACAGCTACTAGATGGTGTATCCACTTCACCACCTGTTGTTGGTGGATTGGTTGGGGTCGTCGGTGAGACAGGGCTAGTCGGCTCTGGTGTTGTATCAACAGGCGGTTGGGTTGGGGACGGTGTTGTATCAACGGGCGGTTGAGTTGGATTAGGTGTCGTATCGACAGGTGGTTGTGTTGGGTTGGGTGTCGTATCAACAGGTGGTTGTGTCGGTGTAGGAGTCGTTGTTGGTGGATTCGGTGTTGTAATGGGTGGTGGCGTTTCCCCATGATAATAAATGCGCTCAAAGCGATGTAATTGCGCGACAACATCATCAGGGCGAACCCCGTGGTCAGTTGGACCGGGTTGTAAAATCACATCCCCAATGGTTGCGTCGTTGCTATTTGCTAAGACATGATTATTCGACAGTATCAGAGGCTCACCTGTGGTACGGTCAAAAACAACAGCACCAATTGTACCTGCTGTTACCTTATAATGCCCGATGCTCACCCCTACTGGAATTGTTGGACGAAAACGATCTCGTGGAGTGGTGAATGCTTGAAGTCGTCCGACTTCGATAACATCTGTCCGTGCGCCATCCATCTCCTTGGGAATCATATCTTCTTCTGTAAGAGCTTCAATTGGTTTTTTCTGTTCAACTAAAACAGCTAAAGCCAGTTGGTCAGTTGATTCTTCTTTAAAGTTTTTATAGCCAATTGCCACACCCACCACATTTTGACGGCGTAGCAAATCATCTTGAAAGAGACGTTGTGCCTCTATTAATTGACGAAACAAATTCATAGACATTGGTGTAAACATCCCTTTCTATAGCAAACAATTTCATATCCATTGTAGCCTAGAATCAATAAATTGGATAAGTTTTAGTGTACTTATTCAATTTGAATAATAGAATTAGGCGTCAAAATAATTGACACACCTTATCATAGAAAAGTTCAGTATATCCTTGGATTAAGGTTGAGAATACTTTCATGTTTCAGCCGGCTAGTGGATAATAGACCAAACATCCGCGCGCTTCTAAATCCTCTATCCATGTCGGCAATTGCAAAGTTCGATTCCAGCGCAAATCGAGTTTTTCAAGTTGTGGTAAATCGCGTAAGCTATCAGGCAATTCACGCAGTTGATTGGCTCGTAAATCTAGGTAGCGTAAATTTATCAGTGTGCCGAGGGTGTCAGGAAGATGGGTCACTTGGTTGTTCCGTAGGGACAAAATCCGCAAATCGGATAGTTGGCTGAGGCTATCAGGTAGGTGGCTGATTCGATTATTCATGAGGTGCAGTTCGCGTAAGTTGCTTAGATTACCGATGCCTTCGGGTAAAGTTTGGAGTTGATTATTATAGAGGCGTAGTTCAACCAGATTTTCGAGTTTTCCAATTGAGTTATCTATCTCTGTTAAGCCATTATCGGTCAAGCCGAAATAGCGTAAATTGTGGAGGCGTTGCAGAGCTTGCGGGTAGCTTGTCAGTTGGTTATCACTCAAATACAAGAACCGCAGTTGAGTGAGTTGTGATAGGCTATCGGGTACTGTGGTCAGGCGATTATGCCCCACATCCAAAATATCAAGTTGCTGTAACTGCCCGATAGATTGGGGTAAGGTCTCAAGCAGGTTATCATGGATATAGAGTTCACGGAGATTAATCAAATTGCCGATTGTCTCAGGGATAGTCTCAAGTTGATTTCCACCTAAAGACAAAACCTCTAAATCTGTTTGTTGAAACAACTTATCAGGAATTGGCTTGCCATCTTCGAGATATAAAACCCGTGTCGACACTTATAGCTCAATCACGATTTTGCCGAGCGTATCACGCGTCATCATATGCGCCACTGCTGAGGGTACCGATTCAATACCTTTGAACTGACGTTTATCTAAGAGTGTTTTTATCGTTCCAGCTTTGTGCATCTCGTTCAGTTTAAAAGAATGTTGGCGAATAAATTGTGCGTATTCCACAGGGTTAAAGCCGTGTATCGTTGTGGCTCGCAAAATGAGCTTATTATAGACATCAATCGCGTGCAGATTGCCTTCACCATCCGTATGTTCAAAGAGTGACCCCGAGCTAATCAACTGCCCACGAGGCGCAAGACTATCTAATGCAATCGTGAAAAAATGCCCACCAAAAGATTCAATCGCGAGGTTAACACCCATCGGGTATTCACTGTGCATAACATCAGCAACTTCTTCTTTATCACGCACAATCACACGGTCACAACCCAAATCATACAAATACCGAGCTTCTTCTTCATTCGCGCAAGTCGTGACAACATGATGCCCCATAACTTTTGCCAGTTGCACCACATAATGCCCTGTATCCCCCAAGCCAGCCGTAACAAAAACAGTTTGCTTGGGTGTTGTCTCATCATAACCAGCAACAACCTCTAACATAATCGAAGCCATCGCCCCACTAATCACTAACCCCAATCGTTCAGGTGTTCGTTCAGTAGTCACTGCCGCTAATCGTTGTTCAATTAAAGAATACTCACGGAAGCCGTTACCAAAAAATGCCGTAACAACTATGTCCCCGACTTTAAACTCCTCAACCAAAGAGCCGACTTCGACAACCTCACCGAGTGCATCAATCCCAGTATCAAAGGGGGTTGTCTGAAATTCTTTGGCTAAGCCCATCATGCGCGGTACATCCGTAAAATTTGCACCGACATAGATATTTTTGACAAGGATTTCATTCGGTCCGGGGGGGTACATTTTCTCGTCAACAATTTCCATCGCCTCATATGGATCACGGCTGAATTGTTTGACAATCACTTTTTTATAGGTGCTAGGTAACATCGAGCAACTCCCTTCATTGGTTATCACCATGATAACAAAAAACGGAGATTCAAGCACATTTTTTAATGAATATTGAGTATTTGAACAATAAGAGGAAATGCCCATATACAAATTATCATCGCATATGGGCAACATAAAATCGAATCTATTCTAAGCTATCAGCCAAGACAACACTGATTTCGGAGTCGCTCGCAAATACAATGAACGCACTATCAGCCGACCAATCGACTGAGGTAATCCCTGCAATATCTAAGTTAGTGGTCGAAATGCCATTCGCGGCATAAATCTTAGCCGAGCCATCAGCAACAACAACTAAATGTGCAGAATCGCCTGACCAGTCAAAATCGTCAATGCTCTCCCATGAGGTGTCTGATGACCACATTTTTTCGCCTGATGACCCATCCCATACAATGATACGCGCATCAGCCGTCACACCTGCAATCATGCTACCATCAGGAGAATAAGCGACATTGAGGATACTGGTGCTATCAGCTTCCCCTTCAGTCACACCATCAATTTGATAATCAGCAATATCCAAGATTTCAAGTAATGAGCCGTCTGTAGTTACAATTTTTGAGCCATCAACCGACCAATCCAATGCAACACCACCGATGCGGGTCACACGGGGGGATGGTTCAAAGACAAAAATCTCTGTTTCAAGACCTGTCAAAACAGCAATCGCGCCATCATCGCCAGCAAAGGCATAACTCTTAATTGGGTTACGAATCGCTTCATCTAAAGTATTCACACCCGTTGCAGCATCAAAGACGAGCATACGACTAAAGGATGCAACTGCCCCAATTAAACGTCCATTATTGGAGAATGTGAAGCTATCGAGGTCTTCTTCAAAATCACCTAATTCACGTTGTGATGTGCCATCTTCGGCAGAAACAAATTCAATTACATTATCATCACGCAAAATTGCAATGGATTCACCATCAGGTGCAATTTCAACTGCTCCTGTGTTAGCCATTTCAAGTTGGTATGTAAAGTCAATACCACTGACTTCTGCCACAACTGTGGGTTCTGGTGTAGGTGTTTCGGTTGGAATGAGTGCTTCAAGGTCTGCAATCAAGGCACTGTTGTCCGCTTCAAGTGTTGCAAGCGCATTTTCGCTATCAGCAAGTTGTGCCTCTGCCATAATTAATCCTGCTTCAGAAGTTGCAGCAAAGTCAGCTTGGATGACTGAATCGACTTGGTATTGACCTGCAAGTGCCGATTGTGTTTCCACAAGATTGACTTGTATGTCTATTTCATCGGCTTGTTCAGCCACTTGTGTCGCAAAGTCTACATTTTGAGCTTCTAGGACTTCGATTGCTGAGGATGCTTCGGATAATTCGTCTTCAAAAGCGGTTGAACTAATAGCAACTTGTGTTTCTAAAGCCATCATCGCTTCTTCACCAACGGTTACTGCTTCTGCTTGCGCTTCGATAGTTGCGGATAGGTTATCTGCATTTTCTTGTGCACTATCAGCAGCTATTTGTGCTTGTTCTGTCAGGCTTGTAATTTGATTTGAGCGGTCAACTGCTAAACCTACCACCGCCAAAATCAACAAACCAACAACAGCATAAATGACATTATTACTCATATAGGTTTTCTCCCATGTTTAGTGTGTAAAATATATCGCCCCAAAACCTTTAATCTACATTGTAATCATACTAGCACAGTCCGCCAATAGATACCCAAATTAGCCAGATTCTGCCATTTTTCTAACCAATGCTAAGGTCATTAGCACATCCCCCACAGCATCATGGGCATTCTCGACCACCAGACCTTCGAGTGCAACCGCATTCCCCAATTTATGCCAGACATAACTGCGTCGCTTACCGTTCCACTTACCATTAAATTTTGCATATTGCTTCATCGCACAATCGCGCTTCCCTGTCCGAATATCAGGCAGGCGATATTTATAGCCACTTTGCTGTAACATGCGCCAATCAAAATCCATGTTATAGGCGATAACGACTTCTCCTGCTAGCATTTTTGATAAGGTGATATAGACATCCTTATATTCAGGTGCATCTTCGACATCATCATCATAGATGCCATGCACATTGGACGCACCACTAGGAATTGAGATGCTGGGTCTGACCAATTGGTTCATCACGACCTCGCCGTGCTTATCGACAACGCCAATTTGCACGATTTCGTCCCCTTTACCGACCCCTGTTGTCTCGGTATCCAACACAAAAAAATTATTGCGTTTCATTAAATCTTGTGCCCATTTGACAATCTCGGCACGGTGGCTCGGATTACGATGATTCATCATAATTATTTTCCTTGTATTTGGCTCTTCATATATAAAACCACAAAGCACGCAATAACACAAAGCAAAGTCGATCATGATATACTATTCAAGATGATTTGATAGGAGATTGTGTATGTCATCCAACTCCATACTCAATAAATGGACATTTGATGAATACGTCGCGTATGAACAAGATACAGGCATCAAACATGAATTTATTGATGGTGAGCCAGTTACACAATGAACTGGAAAGACTCACCAGCATTTCAAGAAATCATAAATGATCGTCTTTATATTGGTCGGTCAGTTGATGATTTAGATAACGAAATCCAAAATAACCTTTGGCTTATTTCGCTAGATGAAAATGAACGAAAACAATTAGGTGATGGTGATATAGTTGAATTTATAGAAACTATCATTGGTAATCGCCAATCACAATTAGATAATAGCGCAGTCGAGCATGGTTTGTACTTTTATATCTGGCATGATAAACAAGCCTCTCAATTGAGGTTTTGTCTAATATCAGATTTACATGACTTATTACCGTTTGAAGCCACCGTCATCACTACACCTCTAATAGACATTATCCAGTCGTTCTTGCATTCAACATACACATTCACTTGGGGGAATCTAGATGTAGATGATATAAAGCAAGAAGATATATCGGCGTTGAACAATAATAGCTTTGTCCATGTTTATAAAAGACACCTTAGGAAGCAATTATCTCCACAATAACTGATACCCTTAAAATCTACTCGTAGCGTATCAGTTTGACATCCTCAAAATCAATCGTGACATTGCCATCATCATCAATGCAATCAATTGTAGACTCTGGAAAGCTAATTAGGTCAAAGGGTGCATCACGCTTGATACCATCGAGCAAACCCTCTAGCAAATTGGCATAATGATGTAGATTGACATTCCACTTGGCAACCACAAAGTGGGTCTCACGATACCGTTTGGCGATGGACTTGATTTTCTCTGTACCGACTTGCCCTGCTTCACCCCAAAACACAGGTGAACTACCCCATAATTCCGAGCCTTCTTCAAAAGCGACCACATCAGGTTTGTACTTATCACCAATCCGCAACTCAATCGAGATATTAGGATAGCTCGGCATATACAACGCCCATAACAAGGCTTTCATGAGTGGGTGAGTGAACTTTTCGCGCATACCCTTCACCACCACAATATGCTGGTCATGGGCATATAGCTTCCACTTTCGGCGCGATAGAACTTGGGATGGCATAGCATATTCCTTATCATGATTTTCAATATTTCATCTAGCGTTAATCTAAACTAATAAAACTCCAACACAATATTACAAACTACATTTAGTTACAGCCTGCATACTATAGTTAATTCAGTAAAACACATATCGTAAACATAGATAAAAGGACAATACAACACATGTTACGCTGGGCAGTTATCTTATTTGTACTCGCAATTTTCGCCGCCGTTCTCGGTTTTGGTGGCGCGGCTGGACTCTTTGCACAAGGTGCTGAAGTCTTATTCATCGGTTTCTTGGTACTCGCAGTCCTCGGTGTTATCTTCGGCAGAGGTCTTCTTTCCCGATAATAACACATCATAAACATAGACATTTATAAACACATATCGTAAACATAGATAAAAGGACAATACAACACATGTTACGCTGGGC
>CAYGTY010000041.1:11993-12595 GCA_964352825.1 uncultured Anaerolineaceae bacterium | reverse complement strand
TCTTTGCACAAGGTGCTGAAGTCTTATTCATCGGTTTCTTGGTACTCGCAGTCCTTGGTGTTATCTTCGGCAGAGGTCTTCTTTCCCGATAATAGCACATAGAACATAGGTCACAAAACGTGAATATATATCACGCATATCACATACGATTAAAGTCTTGTATCACACAAGGCTTTTTCGTTTATATCGGCAAGAATACCCTCAGTTTAGCAGTCAAGTGTATTTCCCTCAACATCTATTATGACCCATTAAAAAGTAAATTGACCCGAAATTAATCCAACCTTAATGCACCAATTAGTTGCGTTCAATTTAGAAGTATGATATGCTTTCATCAATGGAAAACGAGTCAAGGAGGTGATCATATTATGATAGGTACTAAGGGGTTCGCCCTCTAGCAAGTCACTCCTAACATAGGGTAATCTCGTTAGTGGGTGACCCCGAAAACCGAAGACTGCAGAAATGTAGTCGGGACCGCAGACTAATCCTCTGCGGTCTTTTCGATTCTATTAGTTTTGAAATATAAGAAATGTAATTTGATAGAGGAAATATAAGATTCAATTTTATTGTCTTATACCCTTAGCATATCGCAAAAATATCCCCAA
>CAYGTY010000041.1:0-11893 GCA_964352825.1 uncultured Anaerolineaceae bacterium | reverse complement strand
ATAAGATTCAATTTTATTGTCTTATACCCTTAGCATATCGCAAAAATATCCCCAAATCAATCACCCTATCGTCTCATTTTTATCTACAGCCTCGTATCATATACTGTGTGTCCACATCATGAAGGAGCGTGTATATGAAACTCAATTTACCGATTCTTGAGCAACTATCAGGAAGTCAAAACATTCTTATTGCAGGTATGGGCGGTGGATTCGATGTATTTTGTGGTCTACCCCTCTATTTTGAACTGCAAGCATTAGACTATGATGTTCATTTAGCCAGCTTTAGCTTCTCGGATATTATCGGTTTATATGAAGGTGAACAACTAACGGACACTTTAGTTGGGGTATCTACGGAAATTGAAGGGATATTTGATTACTTCCCCGAATATTTTCTATCGGAGTGGTTTTATGATACGCATAATGACGATGTCATTATCTGGTCATTTGAGAAAGCAGGCGCGCGCCCACTAACAAAGAATTATAAAGTCTTGGTAGACCACCTCGATATTGATTGCATTATTCTTGTGGATGGAGGGGTTGATAGTTTGATGCGTGGCGATGAGCCTGAACCAGGAACAATGTTTGAAGATTCGTTATCACTTTTAGCCGTTTCTGATTTATCAAATGTAAAAACTAAAATTGTAGCTTGCTTGGGTTTAGGGATAGAGTATGAGATTGGATATGCACACCTCTTTGAAAATATAGCCCAACTCAGTGCAGATAAAATACTGCTTGGCACATGTTCGCTAACACAGCGGATGACCTCGTATAAACAATTTCGCGATGCGGTTCTCTATGTTTTTGAGCAACAGCCCGATTATCCCAGCGTAATTTGTTCATCTGTAATTTCGGCAGTCGATGGGCATTATGGTGATTATCACCTAACCAAACGAACACATGGAAGTACGCTTCGGATTTCCCCTTTGATGTCGATGTATTGGTTCTTTGAACTGAAAGGTGTTGCAAAACATAATCAGATTTTATCTCAGTTACGCCTTACTTATTCGGTAGATGATGCGTGGAAAAAATTTGACACAGCGCGTAAAAATATAGACTTACGACCAACACCAGACTATCCACTCCCCTAAAACCAAAAACCGCCAGCCTAAGCCAACGGTCTTGTAAGAGGATATGCAGATTGCTATATCCTCAATTGGATTTATATCTGATTATTCACCAGCTTGATGAACAATGCGTCCTTCAACTTCTACTGTGATTGGACTATTTGCAGAGATATAATCTGCGACAACTTGGTCTAGTGGACGACCTTGGTCATAAGCATTGACAGCATTGGTTGCAAGGATTTCGTAACCATCACCACCATTTAGCATAAAGTCATTGGCAGCTACTGTGTACATTGCTTCTGGGTCAATTTCGACATAGTCGCCATCTTGCCAGACTTCAACACTCACGATACGACTACCTGCTTCTTGTGTTGCATCAAATGTGAAGCGTAGACCACCCACTTGTGGGAAGCGACCAGCAGCGCCATCAACCATAGGATTGTTATTTTCATCCAAGGCAATTTGGCTGACACCATTCTCAAGTGCAGTAACCACATCAGCACCGCTCAATTCAAAGGTCGCTGTCAAGTTACCAAATGGCAGAACATTGATGACTTCACCTAGTGAAATTTCACCTGTATCGATATCAGCACGGATACCACCACCATTTTGAAGGGCAATGTCTACGCCTGTTTCGGCAAGCATAGCATCCGTAATCAAGTTACCGAGCAAGCATTCTTCGATACGGCAAAGACGTGGGTTTGTACCTGTCAATTCAACAGTGGTCTCACCAATAACCAATGCTTGTAATTCAGCAATCGGTTCAGCTAAACCAGCGATTAAGTCACTAACATCTGGGTCGGGTGTGATATATTTGCTGAGGAGAATGGCATCCCCTTCCCAATCGGAAAGTACACCATCTGCATCAAATTCAACATCGAGACGACCCAAGTAGACTGTTTTTGTGCTGGCTTGAACAACCAATACAGGTTCACCGTTTGCACTTTCGAGGACAGTTGGGTATTCGCCACTTGCATCAGCATAGGTGTTGCTGAGGAAGGTATTGGTATGTCCACCGACCACAATATCAACACCTGTTACACCTTGTGCCACTTCGAGGTCAGCCGCATAGCCAATATGTGTGACAAGGATAATTTTGTTAACGCCTGCTTCTGTCAGTGCGTCAACTTCTCTTTGAGTCACGTTAATGAGGTCATATTCAAAAACCAGTTCATCCCCAGGGCTGGAGAGAATTTCGGATTCAGGTGTTACTAAACCGATAATTCCGATTTGCTCGCCACCGACTTCAAGAATGACTGAGGGTTGAATTTTGTCAGCGAGGACAGGGGATTCGCTAAAATCAACATTTGCTGTGACTACGGGGAAGTCAAGTGCATCCACAAAAGCAGCCAACACATCATCACCATCATCAAATTCATGGTTACCAAGTGTCATCGCATCATAACCAATCATATTCATGATTTGTGCGCTATCTTGACCGCGATATTGAACATGGAAAAGTGTCCCTGTGAAACGGTCACCACCATCGAGTAAGAGATCATTATCAACTTCGCCACGAATAGCTTCAACAACAGTCGCTTGACGGGCTGCACCACCATTACCATCGCTTTGTGGTTCATGATGTCCGTGAACATCGTTGGTGTGCATAATGGTTAATGAATAAGGTTCTTCGTCTTGTGCACTCACAACACCAACAACCAGTAATAATAAAGCAAAAACAAACATCATTTTTTGTTTCATATCATTCCTCCAAATAGAGATTAGTAGAAAAGTGGTATTTCTTGTTACATATTATCGTGATGAGAGGTTAAATATGCTCATGCTCATGTTAAGATTTTTGCGTATTTTCTTAAAATCCACACCATAAATTCTGATGTTGAGCATAAGTGACGATCTCCCTATCATCTATTCAAAGCATAGCATGATTTCATATTTCTTGTAGGGAAATTCGTATACTTTTCATGGGTCAATCGTCAGGCATACGCACACAAGAAAAATCCATGCTGAATTATAATGATAGTGTAATCATTAAATCAGGAGAAACTTTCATGAAAAAGATATGCTATTGTTTGTCACTATTGACATTCTTTATGTTGACCACACTGATGGGTTATGCACAAGATACCCCTGCAACATCCGCCTATGTTATCCAAATCGGTGAAGATGGCATCCCACAAATGGGCGAAACCACCCTACCCAGTCCATCCTTATCTATCGACTGGAATCCACAAAGCAATAACAATTATGCGCGGGTTGATGACTTCGGGATTTTGCGATTTTCACCAATAGGTAGCCCAGAAGGCGTTTATTCCTTTGCTCCCTACTTTCAAGGATTCAGTACGCCCTCACGTCAGGAGAATCGTCTATTTGTTGATGAAACAAAATGGTCACCCAATGGGCAACAACTCGCCTTCCGCATCAGCAGTGGCAATGAACAAGGCAATGATGGGGTGTGGTTCTGGCAACCTGCCCAAGAAACAGTCACCGACCCCTCTTATCACCTCTTACGGGATTGCCCACCGGGATGTCGCCTTGTTAATTCAAGGGATACAGCCGAGTGGAAAAGCCTGTCAATGGATTGGTCAGAAGACAATGTTGCGATTCTGGTTCACATGTACTTACCCGAAGAAGACCGTAACGCACTTGGTTTAGTATTTGCATCACGCGACCCCGAAAGTCCACAAGCTGATATTCAACCCCCAACCTATCGCTATGAATATGGGTCATGGGCAAATGATGGTCAACGTTTGGTTGTGAGTGGTTATGATGTAAACAATACCCCTGTTTTTGGCTTCCTCAATCGGGATGGCAGTAACCCACAACTTGCATTGGCAAGCGACATTGGGCTGGCATATGTACGCGATACTGTCGAAAATCCAACAACAGGCGCGTTATTGATGTTAGGCTCAACAGTGGGTAAAGATGCACCAATGGCACTGTATACAGAATCAGGCGTGGCACTCACTGGAACACTCGGCAATCAAGCCCCTGATAGTGTAGTATGGAGTCCAAATCATGATGCAGTTTTAGTCGATGTGGGTACAGAAACTTACATCGCTACCATCAATGGTATTGTCTATAATATTACTAGTCTCATCAACGGTAATCCGCTGGTCTCATGGGTCGAATCAGGATTCCCAGCAAACACCGTTCCCTTAGTATTAACCCAACCTGTGATTCAAGCACCTCCAACACCAATTACGATTACAGTTCCGACGAATACAACGCCTATTCCTGCTGATACAACTAACGAAAATGCTCAGACCTTGTTTGTGCCACAGACCAATTTTGCTGCTGGTCAACTCCTACAAGTCGCTGTTGATAGTGTGACACTTCGTGCCGAGCCAATTATCGGCGCAGAAATCATCAAAAATTTGCCACAGGGTGAAGCACTTGTCCTCATCGGTGGTCCACTGACAGACGGAGTAACTGTTTGGTGGCGGATTCAAACCTTAGACTTTATCGGCTGGGCAGAAGAAGCGATTAATGGTGTTTCACAATTTTCATCATAAAACAGCTTAAGCTACAATCAACTTAAGTAGATACATTCAGTAAAGGTGGACAAAATGCAGTATCAAATCAAAGGATCGGTCATGCCGATTCTCGAAATCACGATGAGCAAAGATGAAGTACTCTGGACAGAGCAAGGTGGTATGTCTTGGATGAATGATGGGATTCGGATGGATACAGGGGGACGTGGTGGGATTGGTGGTTTTCTAGGGCGTATGGTCACAGGCGAAAGCCAATGGATAACCTATTACATTGCAGAACGAAACAATGCCAAAATCGTCTTCACACCCGAGCTTCCGGGGCATGTTGTCCCGATTGAGCTCGCTGAGGGTCAAGAAATTATCGCCCAACAAGATGCGTTTATGGTTGCAACTGAACATGTTAAACGTTCTATTCACATTCAACGACGCTTGGGAGCAGGCTTCATTGGGGGCGAAGGCTTCATCCTACAAAAACTATCAGGTCCCGGTATTGCTTTCTTAGAAATTGGTGGGGAAGTTGCGGAGTATACACTGGCGCAAGGCGAAACAATGCGCGTGAACCCTGGGTATGTTGCGATGTATGAGCCCACAGTCGATTATGATATTCAACGCGTGCGGGGTATCAAGAATATTTTGTTTGGTGGAGAAGACCTGTATCTAGCTAATTTAAAAGGACCGGGGAAAATCTGGTTACAATCGATGCCATTCAGCCAATTCATGCAACAAATCATTGCACGCTTACCTCAACAAGATGTAAAACAGGTAATTGTTCAGCAACCTCCTGATGACAAAGAAGACAAATAAGAGAATAGGATGGGTGATGATAACCCATCCTTCTCGATCTCTATATTAATTCTTCGGTATGTCCATGTGAGGCTGAACGCACTTGATGCCCAAAACTCAAACGCATTTGTATTTGACCAATCATAATAACATCTTGATGGCGTAATTGATGACTTTCCTTTGGCGAAAACCGTACCCCATTAATGCTTGTTCCATTGGTGCTTGCCAAATCTTGTAATTCTAAGCGTGTACCTCGCAAGCGTAATAAGGCATGACGGCGACTGACACCGTGTCGATCCTGTAAATAGGCGGTTAAATCAATATGTGGCTGAACAGATAAAGACTCGTGACGGCGACCAATTAACATCGGTTTATCTTGCAAAGGACGCAGAATCATTGGCGTATCAAAGCCCACAACATCAAGCCTCAAAATCATCCACGATGTAAATTTCATACATTGGTCAGGAATGACATCGACAGGAGCATCTAATATTTTGGAGACACTAATAGCAGGTGTTTCTGTGGGGTGCTTCGTCACATTATCATATTCGTGAACGGATTGCGTCTGTTCTTTTGGAACGACCGCTTGGGCGGCACTGGTTTCTTCCTCTAGATCCTCCAAACTTTCATCTTGAGGCAAGCGTGCGCCGCAGTTTTGGCAAATAAAAGCACCGATACGATAGGACTCCCCACACTCGCTGCATTGGGATATTTTAGAGGTCTTTCCCTTATTCTTATTCTTGTCCGCTAACATGTCACTATCTGGCAAAGGAGACAAACGCTTGCCTACCTGTGAGATACTTTCGTCATTTTCTAATGCGTGTGCCTCAGCAGTATTGCGTGTACGAAGTTGATTACGATATAAAGTTAACGAAAAATCACAAATGATACATTTATCAACATATGAAGCATTTTCATGACCACAAGATGGACATTCAATAGATAGGTTATCATCGGACATAATTACTCATTTCAGTTTTAGACATGTATATACTATCATACGAAATAATTCGTAATAAAGCCAGTATATTACAATAATGTAGCCTTTTCTCAAGACAAGGTTAATATACAAACCTTTGCAATCTCGGATATCAAGCTATACGTTGTCTACACTTAATTTATATCAAATATGTAATTGTTAATTTCCCAAATTTGGATGTTTGAGAAGTCCAACCACCTCACACCAAAATGGCTCTTTGGTCGGATTTCGATAGAGTTGCATCCCTAATTTTTCCATTGATTTCTGCGATGGGATATTATCAAATTCGGTTGTGGCGACAACTTGCTTCACAGACCATTCTTGAAACAGATAATTGATAATCGCTTGCCCTGCTTCAGTTGCATAACCTTGGCGTTGATATTCGGGCAAAATCCCCCAAAACAAGCCAAATTCTGGTGATACTAAATAGTGATGTTGATCAGAGGATTCACCATTCAGCACCCCCCACGGCACAACCGATTGTACAATCCCAACAGACCCAATTACCAAGCCCGATGCGAGATGTTCAATTGCATAATCCCCATAGGGTGGCTGATGTAACTCAGCAAGCGCAACATAATTTTGGGTCGTCCATGAAAACCAATTTTGAATTGCCTTATGGGTTGTATTGGACTTAAAGGCTTCAACTGTCAAACGATAACGATTTTCTAGGTCAGTTTGTCGATAATAGCGAATCCGCAATCGTTCGGTTTGTATATCAATTCGGTCTGCCATATTTAGCTCCTTAAATAAGATGCGCCGTTGACATCAATGATTGTTCCCGTTGCAAATTCAGCACCTTCTGATGCAAGAAACACAGCAACATAAGCCACTTCTTCAGGTTTGGCGACTCGCCCCAGTGGTGATTGGTTGCGGATTTCTTCACCACGCGGTTGAGCCAGTATATATGCCGCCATGTCAGTTTCGACAAACCCAGGGGCAACCGTCCCAACAAAGATATTATGGGGTGCAAGCATCTTAGCTAGTGACTGTCCCATGCTGTTCATGCCTGCCTTACTTGCGCCGTAAGCAGGTGCAGTCGGTTCACCCCGAAACGCCCCACGCGACGAAATATTCACAATCCGCCCACCACCTTGTTTGATCATATGTTGAGCCGCACAATAAATTGTATTTGAGACACCAATTAAATTGACTTCGAGTGTTTTGCGGAAATTAGCTTGCCAATCTGCATAACTAATACTTGTGATGTCATGTTCTTCGTAAATACCTGCATTATTAACCAAAATGTCAATGCGTCCTAATTGTTTAACCACATCCTCAACCATTGTTTGAATCGCGATGGGGTCATCCATATTGGCTTGAACAATCATATGCCCATCTCCATCCAGCAGGCTTTGGGTTTCTTCGGCAGCCGATTGATTATTGTTATAGTGAATGGCAACCTTTGCACCACGTTCCGCAAATTGTTTTGCAATTTCTCGCCCAATACCGCGTGATGCACCTGTGACCAATACGACCTTGTCATTAAATTGCATGTTATCCCTCTTTATCACTATGTCCATAATATGAGGAATGATAACAGGCAGGAGGTTATCTGTCACTTAGGATTTATGTAGAGATTTTTTCGGGGAGTATTTTTAAAAAGTGGGGAGTATTTGCAATCAACTCCCGTACAAATTGTAAAGTCTGGAAAGCTTTTAGAATTGTAGGGTTGAACCCATGTGTTCAACAGTGGGCGCAGACATGGCAACGCCCCTACGACATTACAATTACATTCCGAGTCTCACTTTAAAGTACCATAACGCGATTAATTTATTTTATGCGTCTCGTTTATAGCGACGAACACGCAAATCACATTGTTCTTTATGCCCCATAAAGCCTTCAAGGTCACATAGACGGCTACCATATTCACCGATAACGACGCTGGCTTCTTCTGTCAGGCGTTGGTAGGTCACCGTTTTGATGAATTTACCGACCCACAAGCCCCCTGTATAACGCCCTGCTTTTTTAGTCGGGAGAGTATGGTTTGTGCCAACAACTTTATCCCCATAAGCGACGTTGGTCTCTTTACCGAGGAAGAGCGCGCCATAGTTGGTCATGTTATCAAGAAAATATTGCGGATCACGGGTCAGGACTTCGACATGTTCACTCGCAATATCATCTGCCACAGCAACCATTTCTTCGTCACTTTCGACAAGAATGACTTCGCCATAATCCTGCCACGCGACCCCTGCAATATCTGCTGTTGGGAGTGTTTCCAGTTGGCGCCCAATTTCGGCTTCGATAGTTTCTGCTAGCTCTTTATTGGTGGTCAATAACACCGCTGGTGATGTGGGTCCGTGTTCCGCTTGCCCAAGTAAATCGGTCGCGCACATTTCGGCATCAGCAGTTTCATCTGCAATTACGAGGATTTCGGTTGGTCCTGCAAGTAAATCAATACCGACGATACCGAATAATTGCCGTTTAGCTTCCGCAACGAATGCGTTACCTGGTCCAACAATCATGTCCACAGGTTCAATTCCGACTGCTCCATATGCCATTGAAGCCATCGCTTGAATACCTCCAAGGATATAAATATCATCTGCGCCACCAAAGTGCATCGCGGCAATTGTTGCAGCAGGCAATTCACCATTAATCGGAGGGGTACAAGCAACAATCCGTTCAACCCCAGCAACTTTAGCAGTCAACACACTCATATGAGCAGATGCAACCATTGGATAACGTCCCCCTGGCACATAACATCCCACGCTACTCACAGGGATATTTTTATGTCCAAGAATCACACCGGGCAGGGTTTCCACTTCGACATCGTGCATAGAGGCGCGCTGGGCTTTGGCAAAGGTGCGGACTTGTTCTTGAGCAAACTTGATGTCATCAATTGTCTGTTGGGGTAAGGAATGGACAATATTATAAATCTCCTCATCAGATAAACGAAAACTCTCAGGATTCCACTTATCAAACTTCTGCGACAATTCACGAACAGCTTCATCTTTGCGGTCACGGATGTCTGCAAGAATTATTTTTACTGTATCTTGTACTTTTGCGTCGGCTTGGGCTTTTTGCTCAACCGTTTTGCCTTTTTTGATATACGTTATCGTCATTTAAAATCCTCTTTTAATAAAGCCTGCATACGTATGCAAAGCGTAACTAAAAGTATAAGATTTGTCAATCAAATTGATATATTTAAAGATTAGGAATAGAAGTGGGGAACTGGTAGGGATTGAAATATTGTTATTCCAACCCCTATCTGTTTACGTGTTACGCATCGACACGGAAGGAATCAAGCATCAATTGCAAACGACTAATGGTTGCTTCATCAGGTTCGCTAGAGTCTGCTGTAAACAACTCAATGACAGCTAAAGTTTCGCCCTTAAGCATATAAAATACATCGAGTTGACCATTTGCTATATCAGGCGAATTAATAATACGATAACTTTTACGCAATGTGCCATCTTCCGCCACATTCTCATCAATAAAACGCAAGTAATCATTATTACTATAGAAGCGAGCTTCATAAGTTTCAGCCGACATGGCATTATCGGCAACCGTCGCAACCGAGACAAAGCTACTCTCATCACTAGGTTGCCATTTTTCATAGGTGCGTGTCAGGTCGGAATTATCCTCAAACTGATTAAACGCCCCCGGTATCGATACAGAGTAGGTCTCAGCAGATACACGGGATGCACCCGAAAATGGCGTTGGCGCAATAGCTTCCACAGTTTGTGAGCCAAGCAATTGAGGCGCAAGCACCAATCCACCGCCAGCTAATGCCAGTAAAATCACGATGGCACCAAAGACCATCGGCAGTGGAGACCGCTTTTTCGTTTCTGGTTTTTGGATTTGTCCACTTTCTTTGAGTGCAGATTGAACTCGTCGTGCAATTTCTGCTTCCATCGCAGGCGTAGAGTCCATCTCACTTTTAGATTGCTGAATGGTGGGTGTATCAGGCATCCCTTGGAAGGTCGCTTTCCCGCCTTGCATCGTCTGTGGCTCGTTATTTGCAACCTTCGTCTTAGAGCTTTGACGGGTCACGCCTTGATTTTTCAAAGCATCTTCAAAGGCTTGCGAGAGTTCACCTGAAGATGAGTAACGGTTATCAGGGTCTTTGTCGGTGGAACGTGTTAGCACATGCTCAACAGAATCAGGAACACCATCGCGGAAATCACGAGCAGGGGGCATCGGTTCATTGAGGTGTTTGAGCAATAATGCCATTGGGGTTTCAGCTTGATAAGGTTCGCGCCCTGTAATAAGTTCAAACAAGACGATACCCAAAGAATAAATATCGGAACGTCCATCAATCGCTAAACCATTGGCTTGTTCAGGCGACATATAAGCAGGTGTACCGATAATCGCACTCCCCGTCAAATCACTGCCCATCACCCGTGCAATCCCAAAATCGGATAGATAGGCATTACCATTTTCATCTAACATGATATTCCCCGGTTTGAGATCACGGTGAATAATACCTTGCATATGTGCATAATCGAGGGCTTGCGAAATCTGACGCATCGGACGAATCAATTCCTCTAAATCAGGCACACCACGCCGTATCATCTGCGCCATACTCCCACCACCCAAGAAGCGCATCGCAATATAAGGGACACCTTCCGCTTCACCATAATCATAAATCGGCAAAATATGAGGATGTTCCAAATGCGAAATCACCTCAACTTCGCGTTTGAAGCGTTCAAGAAAGTTCGGGTCATGCAAAAAGTGTGGTGGTAAGACTTTGATCGCCACATTACGATTCATTGAATTTTGTTTAGCGAGGTAAACCGTCGCCATTCCACCCCGTCCAGCTTCTTCTAGGATGGTATATTGTCCTAATGTCTTGCCAATCAGTGCATCGGTTGGCATATTTTGGGTTTCATCACTCATGGTTGATTGCCCGTTATTGTCTAATTTTAATCTACTTCATTTATACGTCAGCATAGGCTGTTCGGCAAGTTCAGAAACATAAACAAATGAATATTAGGATTTGATTTGCTATCAACCCATTATTTATGTCATGCTTCCTATACAATCCTAAAATGCGCCTATACTAGATATAGGGATTATATGGGAGAAAACGACATGGTTAAAGCAATGATTTTCACAGGTATCGCTTTAATTTTAATTTCTGTAGGGATTATCGTTCTAGCCTTTGATGAACCAGAGGAAAACTTCTTTGGGGATTTATTACAAACGCTTGTTTGTGAATCGGGTGAAAAAGTTGTTGTAAAAACCTACTATACCGTCGGAGATGACGGCAATACAACCGAGTTTTATTGTCAACTTGAACCCCAATTACAACGCGACATTACAGGGCAAGCTGTTTTAATCATAATCACACTCTTTTCGATTCCATTTATCATGGGTCTCAGCTTAACGATTATAGGTTCATTTAAAGGACAACATAAACACAGAGAACGCCTACAAAATGAGATGATGAACCTTGGAGGAACATTCCCTTCTTCGCCACCGACGACACCCGAACAAGCTAATCAATCTTTGACCGAGCGATTGCGACAACTTGAAGAAGCCTATGAACAAGGTCTCATTAGCCAAGAGGAATATACAACAACTCGTCAAATAATTCTTGACAGCTTGAATAATTGACCTGACAAAGACTTATAAAAATCATGTGAAATATCAAATCATTTGATATTGTAATG
>CAYGTY010000040.1:0-39414 GCA_964352825.1 uncultured Anaerolineaceae bacterium | reverse complement strand
GGGGGCGCACCCGGTATTGCCGCTAACTTTTCATTCGGGTTTGTAATGTCTGGGAAGGCACGTAGCAGTTCTTGAGTATAGGGATGTTGTGGTTCGTTAAACACCTTATCCACCGTGGCATATTCCGCTACTATACCGCCATACATCACAACCACACTATCGCATAACTCAGCAATCACTCCCAAATCATGTGTCACAAAGATTATTGATAACCCTAACCGTTCCTTGAGAGACATTAGCAAATCAAGAATCTGTGCCTGTATCATTACATCGAGTGCGGTGGTTGGCTCATCAGCAATTACAATCTGGGGGTCACAGGCAAGTGCCATAGCAATCATTGCTCTTTGACGCATCCCGCCCGAATATTGATGCGGAAAATCATCTTTACGCGTCGGTGAAATCCCAACCAAATCAAGCAATTCTTCAATACGTGCCTTTAGTTCTTTAGGTTCACGGATGTCGGTATGTAAGAGGATGGCTTCAGCAATTTGATCGCCAACACTTTTGACTGGATTCATAGCATTCATCGCGCCTTGAAAGATCATCGAAATGTCTTTCCAGCGGAGACTGTTCATATTCTGTTCATCCAGTTCGAGGATATTCCGTCCATGAAATAATACCTCCCCACTCGTTATCCGCCCATCGGGTGGCAAGAGGCGCATCAGTGATAACATCAAGGTCGATTTTCCACAGCCACTCTCACCCACTAAACCAAGTGTTTCTCCTCTGTGCAAAGTAAAGCTGACATCAGTGACAGCCCTAGCAGGTGCTTTGTTTTCGTCATTCACATAGCTGATCGATAAACTGCGCACATCCAATAGGACATCCGTCGTATCAGTTTTAATCGTCACGGGTTCGATCTTGTTTGTGTGTGGCGTGTAGCGGTCAAATTGTTTATCTTTATTGAGATAATGTTTTTCAATACGCGGGTTGAGAATTTGCTCAATACCATGACCCAGTAAAGTGCAAGCAAGCACCACCCAAACAATACCCAAGCCCGGTATCAACATCGCCCACCACGCACCTGCACTCATTGCCCCTCGATTAAAGGCAAAGTTGAGCATCTGCCCCCAGCTTAACGCCGTCGGGTCGCCCAATCCGATGAATGCTAGGGTACTTTCATTAAGAATGGCTAATGAAATCACCAGCACGGTGTTCGCGACCATCAAGGGCAACACGCTCGGCAGAATATGACGCAGAATAATGTGAAAATCGCCTGCACCAATTGCCTTTGCCCGCAGAACAAACTTCCTCTGTTTGACAGATAAGGTTTGCGAGCGAACCAGACGTGCTGTACCCGTCCAACCGAGTAAACCAATCACTAGAATGATATTAATCAAGCTTGGTTTTGTCAGCGCAACCAGCACCACTGCCAAGGGTAAATCGGGGATGACTAACATAATATCGGTGAAGCGCATGATAGCACTCTCAACGCGTCCCCCCATATACCCAGCGACAATCCCTAGGGTTCCACCGATAAACACCGCAATAAACGATGCAAAAAAGCCAACCGTTAAGGAGATACGGGCACCATAGACAAAATTGGTCAGTACATCTTTCCCTGCATCATCTGTGCCAAAGAGATGTTCGGAATTGGGTGGAACATAAATATCCATGATCGTAACGCGCACAATAGCATCAGGGTCATAGGGGGAAAGTTGTACTGCAAAGATTGCGACAAACACAGCACTGATGAGCATAAACCCACCGACCAAGCCCATCGGACTTTTGCGTAAGCGTTTCCATATCGTTGCAATATGACGCATCATCAGTTCGCCTCCAGCCGAGGATCAAGGAAGGAATAGGTCAAATCCGCAATTAGGTTGGCAATAATCACACTGATTGCTAACAATAAAAATGCCCCTTGCAACACTGGGTAATCACGCCGCCCCACTGATTCAAAAATTGCACCGCCCAAACCGGGCCACGAAAAAACCGCTTCGATTTGAATCGCCCCTGCAACAGTAAAACCGAGGTTCAATGCAATAATCGTCACCATCGGCAACATAGCATTTTGTAGAGCATGATTTTTAAGAATCTGAATATTTGATAATCCTTTGGCTTTTGCTGTCAGAATGTAATCTTGTGATAAGACATCAAGCAAGGTACTCCGCATAATCAACATGTATTGCCCGAGTACGACAACCGTATATGTGATTGTCGGCAAGAGCATATGTCGCAAGCTATCAATCGTCACATCAATCCAAGCAGATGACCCTAATCCGGGAGTCGCACGTCCACCCACTGGTAAGCCAAGTTCACGACTACCCCAGAATAGCAAAATAATACCTAACCAGAATGTCGGTAAACTCCATGCCAGCAGACTGACTAGGAGTGCAGTATAGTCAATGGCTGTCCGTGACTTCCACGCGGCAAGGATTCCCAACCCCATACCCAGTACAATGGCTAGCATTTGCCCCGCACCAATCAGTAAAAGTGTATTCCAGAGGCGTTCTATCAGAATCTTACCAACAGGTAAATTACTATGGTAACTGAAGCCGAGTTCACCTTGTACTAGATTCCCCAGATAGATGAACAATTGCGTGTCAAATGGATTAACCGCACAATCCCCTAATTTGATTGGGTTCAGTGTCTCGAAACAATTGATAACAGGTTTATCAAGTCCAAAGCGCACACGAATTGCTTCTTGTGCATCTACAGTCAATCGAGGGTCACGTATGCCACCACGCGCAGGATCGCCGGGCAGAATTCGAAAGATAAAAAAGTTGAGTATGAGCACGAAAAAAATTGTGAAAATCGACCAGAAAATCCGCCGAGTCAGATACTGCCAGCGATTCATTGAGGCACTCCAATAAGGTTAATTTTCAAGGGTAGGCGATAAATAATCAACCTACCCCAGTACAAAATATTACTCAACAGGTGTAACAAACAACAAGGAACTTAAATCACTGAGTTCGACAGTTGCACCATCAGTGACCCACCCTGTGAAGCGGTCAGTACGAAATGCCTGAACATTGGCACTATAGTATGGGATGATATAAGGTAAATCCTCATGAACAATCCGTTGCATATCCCAGACCAACTCAATGCGTCTGTCTAGGTCAAGCTCTGTTGCTTGTTCAATAAATAGCGCATCATATTCAGGATTAGAATATCCTGTTTCACTTGTGCCAGTCGGTATTTCATCTGTCGTCATGACACTGAGCAAGAAGGATGGATCAGGGTCTGACCCCCAGCCCCATAAAATTACATCAAAGTCGAAACTTGGGCAACAAATAGCGGTCAACGCATCTGCATCGAGTGCTTGTAGTTCGGTCTGAATACCAATTTGTGACCACATGCCATTGAGCAATTCGGACATACGGGGTGCGCTTAAGCTATCGCTGGGCCAATTCATACGGAAGACGAGAGATTGTGAGCCGTCGGGCATTTCACGCACGCCATCACCATCGGTATCCATATAACCCGCATCGTCAAGCATCTGATTTGCCATGTCGATATTATATTCATAATCAACGAGATCGGTGTTGTACCAGATACCCAAACCATCAGGAATCAAGGTAGTACCGGGATTGCCAAGACCTAGAATCACAACATCAATAATTTGGAGTTTATCCGTAGCATGTGCCAGCGCACGGCGAACAGTGAGGTCAAGCAATGCTGGATGACCTGAACAAATACCATCATCAGGTGGGCAATTTTCTTCTTCGGTAACATTGAAGATAATGTCAGTTACACCCGGTGATTGTGGTGGTCCTACAACCAGTTCAATATTTTCTTCGTTACGCAATCCAACAGCGGCTGTTGATGGCATCTCTGTAATCATATCGACTTGCCCAGTACGAAGTGATTGTACAAGTGCATCTTGGTTATCAAATGTCTGAAAGATAATTTCATCCACAAGTGGCGAATAGAGATAATGGTCTTTGACTGCGGCAAGGCGTACAAATTCGTTCTGACTGTATTCAATCAAGCTAAATGGACCTGTACCAATGAGTTCGGCGTTCTCGAAATCAACTGGATTATCGACATCCCCCCAGATGTGTTCGGGTAAGACAAAGAGAAAAACCAATTGACTTTCCATATTGGGGATAGCTTCTGTCAGGGTAATGACAACAGTCATATCGTCTGGTGCTTCTACACTGGCAAAGTAACTCGTATAGGTAGGCAAGAAAGCAAAACCAGCGGTGTTCTGGTAGAGCGTATATGAAAAAACCACATCGCTCGCGGTTAATGGTGTTCCATCATGGAAGGTGATGCCGTCTCGTAACATGTATGTCCAGACAAGACCATCATCGGAGACAGTGGCACTTTCTGCCAATTCTAATGAATAACTGCCGTCTAGGTTGAGTTCATACATGGCATCGTATACCATGCCCCAAATTGTATAGGATTCTGTTAATACACCAATGCCGGGGTTGAGGCTATCTGGACTACCTGCCCAACCAATACGGAGAGTTACGGGGTCTTGTGCGGTTGTTATTACACTATTCAGTAGCAATAACATTGCAAACACAAAGAAAATAAAAGACTTACGCTTCATAGATTACTCCTAAAATAACTAAAGATTTTTTGAGCGAAACGCAAACTACCATCCCGCATGATTATTTGTATACATGAAATTATCATGAACCATATGAGCAGGGAAAATATTTGATTGCGGGAGAGTTTAGAACCTTTTGAGCTAAATAGCAAGTTATAAAAACTAATATGTAGGTTTTAGCTGTGAATAGATTTTTTAAGAGTTCAAAATAGGGCATAAAACAAGAAGATATGTCATAATCTCATAAATGAAAATTTAACGAGATAAAGTTGTCTATGAGTACATTTTTACCACTCATCACCGTAAGCGGATCTCATTATGAAATGGGAACACAAATCGGTGAAGCAATGCGTACTGCTATCCAAGGAATGCTTGTGACTTACCGTGAGAACTTTGTCCTCGCATATGATGAGATCAAACTCACATGGGAGCAAGCCATATTGCAATCACGCAAGTATGCCCCATTTGCCGAGGAATATGTTCCGCAATATATTGAGGAATTACGGGGCATGGCAGAGGGTGCAAATGTTGCCTTTGATGATTTGATGGTACTAAATTGTACTGAGGCAATTCTGTCAGATGCGCTTCATCTAGGATGTACCAGCTTTGCTGTGAATGCGCGTCGGAGTACAAATGGTCATGTGTTGATTGGACATAATGAAGATTGGTTAGCTGATGATGAACCTCATACTTACATTGTACGCGCAAAACCAGATGACGAACCTGCCTTCATCGCGATGACCTATGGTGGACTGTTACCGAATATCGGTTTTAATGAATATGGTATTGCCCAATGTTGCGATACCGTTTATCCAATTGATGTACGTTATGGTATTCCACGTATCTTTGTCTCGCGGAAGGTCTTATCAGCGCAAACAATTCGGCAAGCAGTCGAATTTACTTTACATCGTAAACGAGCAGCAGGTTACAATCATTTGATTGCTGATGATAATGGAGAATTGTATAATGTGGAAGTTTCGGCAACACAATTTAGCCTCTTGTATGGTGGGACAGATGGCATGATTGCTCACACCAATCATTATCAATCACCGACGATGAAAGCCATCGAAGCCGAACCCGATACACTTATCGGTGCACATATGCGCTTCAACCGTGCTAGCCGTTTACTCCATATGACCGAAAACCATACAATTGAGACATTCGGACAAATTTTAGGCGATCACCTTAATAAACCCGGTGGGATATGCAGTCATCCCCGTAGCGACATCCCACCCCATGATCGTGACAAGACTATCTGTTCACTCATTATGGATTTGACAACCCGCGAGCTACACGCCTGTTGGGGCAATCCATGCGAGAATACCTATCAACCTTATCAACTGGAGATTTAAAATTATGGCTGGTGATCCAAAAGATTTACTTAAAGCAAAATATGAGCGCAACGGTTGGGTGTCGCAAAAACGCCCCGATATCAAACCTGTTGGTGCATGGAGCATGGCATTGCTCGCATCATTCACCCGACCACGCGCCCATACAGTATCGCCCGATGGCAAACAGATTGCGTTCTACTGGGACATCAATGATATGTCAAATTTATATGTTATGTCGATTGATGGTGGATGGGCGCAACAGTTGACCTTTGACCGTGATCCAGTTGCCTATTGGGCGGATGGTGTCCCGCAGTGGTCGCCTGATGGCAAATGGTTAGCGTACACCAAGCAACGGCATGTATGGATATTACCATCTAGTGGTGGGAAATCCGAAAGAGTCACTGGTGTAACAACAGGCGCATATGTGCCCCGCTGGTTGCCTAATAGCGAACATCTGATTATTAGTATGACCCTTGAAGAACGTGGTTATCTGCTCCTAACGGATAGGGCTGGTAAAACATATCACACGTTGACGGATGGAACAGGACATGATCATAGTCCGAGTATTGCACCCGATGGTAAGCATGTGGCATATGTCCATCAACCATTAGACGACTTCAACCGTTCTGATGTATGCATATTGAATATTGAGACAGGCGAAATAAAATCCTTAACTGGCACACCTAACATGCACGATGGCAAACCCAAATGGTCACCCGATGGTAAAACGATTGCATTTATCTCGGAGCGTTCAGGTTATCATCAATTATTCATATATAGTGTAGATGCAGGTCAAGAACGTCAATTGACAGATATTCAGCATGACATTGTGGAATATGAATGGTCACCTGATGGGTCACGGATTTTGGCAACACGTAACAATATGGGTGCGTATGAATTGGTACTGGTTACACTGGCTAGTGGCGATATTACGGATGTTCTTGTCAACTACGGCGTATGTTCCAATCCACACTGGTTGCCAGATGGTACGACCATCACATATGAATATGAAGACCCACAGACCCCGCCAGATATTCATAAATTCGATCTGACATCGACATCCACGACACAATTGACTCACAGTAAACCACCCGTAGTTGATACGCTTAAGCAAGTGATTCCCGAACGCATCACCTATACCAGCTTTGATGGTATGGAGATTCCAGCAATTTTATACCGTCCCGAAAAGCCAAATGGTGCTGCCATCGTCTATCCACATGGAGGACCAACCTCACAGTATGGGCTGGAATGGGATTATGTGGCGCAATATTTTGTGGCAAAGGGGTATACATGGCTGGCGAACAACTTCCGCGGGAGTACAGGTTACGGTATTGACTTTGAACGTGCCAATCATGATGTATGGGGTGTGGATGACACGAAAGATTGTCTCGCGGCGGCGGATTATCTTGGTGAGCTAGAGTGGATTGATAGTGAGCGCATCGGGATTTTTGGGGCAAGCTATGGCAGTTATATGGCGACTTGTTCACTTGCTTATGACCCTGACTATCGCTTCGCTTGTGGTGTCGCAAAATATGGAGATTGCAATATCTTGTCGTCATGGTCTCAGGGTGATCTGGTTGGGCGCGAAGATTTAGAGCGTATGATGAAGCATCCCACGCAAAATCGTAGTGCTTATCGGGATGGATCGCCAATTCATCAGGTCGACAAGATACAGAAACCGCTGTTTATCGCTCATGGTTTGCTCGATGCTCGTGTGCATCCCTTACAATCCGAAGAACTCATTGATGGTCTCAATCGCTATGACAAAGTTTATGAGTATGTGACTTATGCGGATGAAGGGCATGGTTTCCTCAAGCGTGCTACAAAAATTGACTTTTACTCTCGCCTCGAACGCTTTTTAGACTGGTATCTACTGTAGGTATATCATGAGTCTCAATATCATTCACTACGAAAATATGACTTGGACAGAGGTGGCGGACTTACCCCGTCACCTGCCGATGGTCTTACCTTTGGGTGATGGCTATGCGTTTGAAGACATCGCAACGGCACTCGATACCGATACATTGATTATTCTACCCGCCTTGCCTTATGGTTGGCGTGGGAGTGTCGTTGATGTGGGTATTGATTTATTGCGTCGGGTTGTAGAGGGGATATTATCTGCACCGCATGATGATGGGTTTACTCGTCTGATTGTAGTCCATGGGGGTCATGAAAACCTCAATATGTTGGGTGTACATCAACTGAGAATTCCCCGCGCTGGCATAATACCGATCCCACCTCTCCAAGCCACACCAGAGCGTGTAATCTTAATTTCAACGGGACACATCGAACAACACGGCTATCACCTGCCAATGAATACCGATAATATAATTATCTCCGCAATTACTGAAGGAGTGGTTGAAGCTATTCCATATGAAGCCGAGATGCTACCCATCTTGCCATATGGTGTTAGCACTCATCGCAATGAGTTCTTTGGGACATTTAATATCGGTGGACGGGTATATGAGGACTTCATGCTTGAGGTATTACGACAGTTCGTGATACAAGGGGCTGACCGCTTTTACTTGATGAGTGGGCATGGTGGTAATTGCTCATTCTTAACCAATATCTGCAAATATGCAGGTGAACGTCATGCAGGTATCTTCGCAGCGACCACATGGTTACACACATCAGGACATATCGCTGCCCCTGTTGTGCAAGAAACACGCAAATCCAAACGCGGTGGTATGGGTCATGCAGGCGAATTGGAAACAGCGTATTTGCTTCATTTACGACCTGATCTTTGTCATATGGAACGCGTAGTGGATGAGATCGAGTTTTTCTCAACGGATAGTTATTATATGGATTGGATTGAGGGTGGTAGCTTGATAGCGAACCCACCATGGGGCGATGATACAGCGACAGGGAGTTATGGAGCTGGGAGTGTCGCCACTGCCGAAAATGGGAAACACTGGTTAGATGTTGGTATCGAGGAAAAAATAGCACATGTCCGCGAGATCCATCTGCAACAGACTGGACGTCTCCAGAAACGTATTGCCAACCAAGATAAGCTATCTTTTGATTAATGTGGGGGAAAACGGATGCTTTAACAGAATGCAATAACAACTTCGTCAATTGACGAATAACCAATCATATAAACTCACATAAGTATACTTCATTTTTTTACTCAGTTTGGTTGCAAAGATGAGCATCTTAACCCCCGTTTTCGGCGATGCCTATAGCATCAAATGGTTCACAATAACTTACTCAAAGAGACGCTTCTAATGAATCAATAACCCCAATGAGATCTAAAGGTTTTTTTATACTATATTTGGGCTCCTCGGACGCATCAGCAGGCACTTTAGATCGACGCGGTGACCAATCCAACCAAACACTAATGATGCCTAAATTATTTGCCCCTTTAATGTCGCGTTCCAAGTTATTTCCAACCATCACAACACTAATGTACTTTTCCTTTGGAATGTGTAGTTGATCAAGCGCATGATGGAACATCTTTGGGTGCGGTTTTGATACGCCTAATTCTTCAGAAATCGCATAGGTGTCGAATAAGCTATATAAACCATATGGCTTGAGGTTATTCTGGAATGTTGCTGTAGGACCATCAGCCACCAACGCTAAAGGATAACCACGCCGTTTCAGTTCGTGCATCAATGAATCGGCACCGGGAATTAGATCGGCTCTGAGTGAAACCTCACCTTCTTTTTCCTCAGTGGCTTCATCCACCAATGTATCACCACAGTCTAAACATATTGCTAAGATTTTTTTATTCATGGCTAACTTTCATCTTGCCGCAATTAAGTAAGTACAATTGCCCAACCTATCAAATCAATGGGCGAGTTGGCTGCAAGTACATTATTGGAACATCTAAATAATAGTCAAACTCCTACCCGAACCGTAATCCTTGAAAATTCTCTAAAAGTTCGAGATTCAACAAGAAGCTGACTTTAACTAGCCTGCAACCAATTTTGTACTTTGGATAATGCTTCACGCAGTTCGTCGGCTGGGTCATGATCGAAGCAGTGATTTTCGATACTAATGTCACCTGAATACCCAATTGACCTAGCCATCGTGATACAATCCTCTATTGGTACGGTTCCTTTGCCATAGCCACAATTGACATGTTCACCGACACTGAGAATGTCTTTTAGATGGATATGAAAAACATGCTGACCTAACGCCCGAATCGCTTCGGCTGCATTTAAACCGTGTGTGGCATACCATCCAGTATCAACCGCTGTACCGATACGCCCATTCGCAGTATCCCCAATTTGATCTAACATTTCCTGTGGTGACTGTTCGGGATGATTCTCAATCGCCAATCGAAGGTCATACTTCTCAAGCATCTGTATGAGGAAATCTCGATCACTTGATAGAATACGGGTTGTGCCACTGAGCAACTGTGTATTGATAGCCACAGCTAGTTCGCAGGCGGTTATTAGCTCGTCACGAGTCTCTCCAAACGAACCGCCGAGACTCGTGACATGAATATTATGTTTGCGGAGTAGATTTTGAGCAGTTTGAAGATGTTCACCCCTTGCCCACCGCCAGCTGAGTTGACCGGGTGCCCAGACATCCATTGCCGAATACCCTAACTCTTTAACATCTAATATTAGTTGCTCGAATCTTTCGCCAAATGTTTCCAATGGACTGTAGTATGCGTTTACAGCACTAACACATGAACCCCAGTCATTATCGGTATGAAAACCATGCTGTTTGGCTACAAAACTGGAACAATTTAAAGAGATGAGCATCGTAAGCCTCCTAAGCTTGAATAACCAAGGTCGTTGCCCGTTCAGATCAATGATGAGTTGTTTGACTTAAACTTAGATTGCTCCTATTTTACCAAATTCATACATAATCAAAGCGGCATATTTGATGCCTCGAATATAATGTTCGACACTGATATTCTCATCAGGTGCATGGAGGTTCGCCCCTGGAGACGCAAATCCTGTCAGTACACAGGGAATCCAGACATGCTTTAAAATTGTACCTTCGGCAGATACCCCATTAACAATCGGTGCTTGTCCAAAAATCTCAGTAGCAGCCTTGATAATTGCCTGTGCCATCGGTTCTTTAACAGAGATTTTATAAGGCGGTTCAGCCGATGCTTCAAATTTAATTTCGATATGTTCAAAGCCATGCTTATCGAGGTGTGCCCGAAGTTTTTTCATTGCACTTTGTGGGTCAAGATTCGGCGGTAGACGGAAATCCATCTTAGCACGAGCTTCATTCGGTACAATAGTCTTTGAACCAGCCCCAGTATATCCACCAATAATCCCAGCAATATTAGCTGTTGGTTCGTAATGACGGGCAATCAAGGCATCAATACCATCACGCCCCATTGCAAACTCATCAATCCCCCACTCTTCACGCATGTCATCGAGGTCAACACGTTCAAGTTTGTCTCTTAGAATCTCAAAGTCTTCATCTTGTAACTCATACAATCCATCATACCAACCCTCAATTTGTATACGGCGATTATCATCAATAATGGTATTCAAAGCTTTAACCAAATCCCAAATCGGTGCAGGTAGTAATGGGAAGTTGAGGGAGTGAATATCATCATTTGCACCGCGTGCAATAAATTCTGCAAACAAGACTGATTTTAAGCCGAGGTCAACATCAGGTAAATCGGTACTGGTATCGTTCGGACCATCAAGACAGTGCATCCCATCTGCTTCAAGCAAATCTGTATGTTGCTCGACCCATGGACCGAGATGCACACTCCCGATTTCTTCTTCACCTTCGATAATGAATTTGAGGTTAACAGGTAGTTGACCGCGTGTCTGTAAAAATGCTTTTGCCGCTTTGTTAAAAGCAAGAATCCCACTTTTATTATCGCTACAGCCACGCCCATACATATATCCATCAACAATTTTTGCTGACCAAGGTCCATCATGCGTCCATGCCTCAAGTGGTTCAGGTGGTTGCACATCATAATGAGAGTATGCCAACATTGTTTTTGTAGATAATGGGCTTTTAATATGCCCAACGATGACAGGAGGTCCGCCATCGAGTTGATGTAAATGTGCATCTAAACCATCGCGATGCATCATGTCCAATACAATGTCGGCACATTCATGTAAACCAACCCCTTGTGCAGAGATG
This sequence comes from uncultured Anaerolineaceae bacterium, assembly GCA_964352825.1. Classification (GTDB taxonomy): domain Bacteria; phylum Chloroflexota; class Anaerolineae; order Aggregatilineales; family Phototrophicaceae; genus UBA6055. The sequence goes on along the minus strand of CAYGTY010000040.1, from coordinate 27,510 downwards.
CTTGGATGACGGACAAGAGTTTGTAAGTCTTCAATATACTCTTGTGCATGTGCATCGATATAATCAAATACGTCTTGTATTTCACTCATGCTCTAGTCCTCACTTTCACTACGGATAATTTCAGATAATGCCCATGCGTCAAGACGTTCTCCCGTTGTGTCATTAGCTGATATACTCGCCAATTTGATAAATGCAGGGGTCAACTGTATAGGGTCGACCCATTTATCCTTGAGTTCGTCAGGGTAATTTTGCTCGGACATTGGTGTGTGCATATACATTCCGGGGGTAATGGTATTGATGGCAATATTACGTGCTTTACCTTCCATAGAAAGTGACTTCATCATACCTTCAAGACCGTGTTTACCTGTACAGTAGGGCACTTCATCAGCAAAACCTTTAATGCCCGATTGTGATGAGACAAATACAATACTGCCCTGCTTGGCTTCACTCATACCTTGCCAGAATGATTTTGTGAGGATAAATGCCGCTTGAATCTGTACATTCACTGTCAACAGCCATTCCCGAATAGAGACATCGAGTAAGGGGCGTGGATAGAGTACCGCCGCATTATGTACAAATACACGTGGAACGCCATATTCACCTAAGACTTCGGCAGCTGCTCGTTGTGTCTCATAAATATCAGATAAATCGGCTGGTATCGCCAAACATTCGCCACCATCCGCTTTAATTGCATCAACTGTTTTCCGTAAGGTGTCAGCTTTGACATCAATCAAAGCCACCTTCATACCAACCGAGGCATAGGCTCGCGCGACAGCATTACCTAAACCCTGTGCAGCCCCTGTAACAACAGCAATTTGTCCGCTTAAATCACTCATGATAAGAGTCCTGATACAAATGATTTGAATCTTTCTAAGCCTTCTTCAAACTCGGGAGATGCTTTGGTCAATGCACCACGAATGAAACCCTCACCTGCCCCACCACCGATTGTTCCCGGTTGGAAGACAAGACGAGCTTCGATACGAGCGCGATTGACAAATTCTTGACTGGTTAACCCTGTTGGGCGAATATCAATAAAGACATAATATGCGCCTTGAGGTTCGCTATAGGGCAAGTTAATTTCATCCAGTGCCTGCATCCATAACTTACGACGACGGTCATATTCAGATAATTTTTCTTGAAACCAATCGCGTGGTTCACTCATAACAGCAACCCCACCCCACTGTGTAACCGAGTTTGCACAGACCATCATCGCATGATGGAAAGGTAACATCGCTTGCACAATATCAGCAGGCGCAACGATATACCCCAAGCGCAAACCTGTCATTGCAAAAGATTTGGAGAAACTATTAATCGTAATTGTGCGCTCTGCCATATTCGGCAAGGTCGCCATACTGATATGCTTATGGTCATCGAATGTATAGTATTCATAGATTTCATCGGAAACGACCAGTAAATCTTTTTCAATCACTAACTGTGAAATATCTCGCAGTACAGATTCTGGTAACACTGTCCCAGTTGGATTATTGGGGGTTACAACGATGATGCCCTTAGTCCGTTCTGTAATTGCCGCTTCGAGGTCAGCCACATCAATCGTAAAGTTGGATTCGGGTGTTGTGGCGACGGGAATCAGTTCACCGCCCAGAATTTTGGCATCACGAGAATATTCATCATAATGTGGTGACGGTGTAATTACATTATCACCATCATCTAACAAGGTCATCAATGTCACCATGAGGGCTTCTTGTGCGCCAGAAGTCACAATGATTTGATTATCGGGGTTAACATCCATTCCATTTTCTGTTTTGAGCTTCTCTGCAATTGCATTCCGCAGTTCAGGGATACCCGTCCATGTGGTGTACTGAATACGACCACTGGCAACCGCTTCTTGCATTGCATCCAGCACATACTGAGGTGGCAGAAAATCAGGTGTACCACTCCCGAGGTTAATCAAGCCTTCAATTGGGACAGAGGTCTGTTTCCCCAGTGAACCCAGTAAGCGTTGCGCGCGTTTGGAAACATAATTTTCATAATTCATATTTGTTATCTTTTCTATTGGTGATTAAGTTTTTTATCGTGGTTTTTATCAATTATGTGTAAGGAAGAAGCATGCCTCTTCCCTACCTTTTGTAATTTAAATTTAAGATAAATCAATCCAGCGGCGTTCTACGCTACTTTGGCGAACAGCATCCATTGCTATCTGACATTGATGACCATCATCAAAGGTTGCACCCCATGTCAATTTACGCTCATTACGAATTGCTGATGTGAGTTCTTGCATGAGTGCCACAAATGAGACATTCCAGATACCCTTATTGATACCGTCTAGCTCTGCATTCGGGTCAGCAATACTCATATCTTCATAATCTTCGCCAGCTTTAGCGACCATCAATTTTTCATCACTGTTTGATAGCAAGATAGTGCCTTCACTACCAAAAATCTGTGTATGATTTCCGATGCCATGCCGTGCCGCGCCACTCATAAATACAGAACAGAGCGCGCCATTTTGCATTTCAGCTAGAAAACTCGATTGATCATCAGCAGTAGCTGTCCATGCATTGCCAGTATTTTTGTCAATGCGGTCAGGTACCATTGTCGCAACTTGTCCGCTGATTGCCCCGACATCTCCGAGCCAAAAGCGCAAAAGGTCAATCTGATGCGAGCCGTTTGCACCTAGTCGTCCACCCCCCATGCTTTCGAGTGACCACCAATCCCCTTCAGGACGGGAAGCAGGGTCACCCCATGAGCCAGAGATATTGACGATATTAACATGGCGGACATCACCGATATAACCACTTTCAATCAGTTCTTTAACTTTTTTACGTGTCGGATTGAAGCGCAATTCATGTCCAATGATATGAACTTTATTCAAGGATTCTGCTGTCTCCAGCATTTCCAGAGATTCATCTTGATTCATTGCCATTGGCTTTTCACATAAAATATGTGCGCCAGCTTTCAGGGCTGAGATTGCCATCGGTGCATGATAAATTGTGGGTGTCGCAATACAAACCAAGTCTAGCTCATGTTCACCAATCATCTTCTCCCAATTATCATAGACATTGGGAATGCCAAATTGGTCAGCGGTGGCTTGTGCGCTAGACAATCTTGCACTAGAAATTGCAACCAACTCAGCATCATCAACCGTTGATAGCGCAGGTAAATATGCGGCTTTGGCAAAACTCGCACCAATTGTACCAACTCGTATTGTCATGAGTATCTCCTAGAGTAAGTCGCGTTCTTTAAGTGCATCACCGACAGCTTCAAGGTTACGCAGTTCGGCTTCGGAATAATTCCGTGAAATCATGACCCCTGTCGCGCCACCATCAAAACCAGCGTGAACACCCTCTTTAATTTCGGTTGGTGTTGTTTCTTTGACTAAACCATTGTGCCCAACCCCCGCACCAATTCCGGGATAAACAGGTCGTCCTGTTTGTTCGATGAGCTTCGCTGTCCATTCTTTGACATATTCAGGTTTAAATCCTGCAACTTCGGCATTTTCGCGTGGTTCAATGAAATCATTAATACCCAGAACAGTTGCGAGTGCGTTATATGCACCATCAGGTGAAGCATCTGCCATAACACCTTTTTGCCAAGAATCCGCAAAACCTTTAAAACGTGCGCCTGCTGGTGTGTGATACAGCACGGGTTTGAACCAGTCAGCATAAGCCGCATATTCAGATTGATCATATTGGGCGCGGAGGTAAGGGTTATAAGTATTAATCACTTGCCAAATCCCCATCCCGAATTCGTATTTAGGATCATAGAATTTGACTAGACCTGATAATTCACGATAGAAGGTATGATGCGAGTCTAACCACATCTTCTCCCACATAAGAACCTCAGGGTGATGTAATAGATGACGCAAGAGCATCACAAAGACACCTTCTTGCGGACGATCACCTGCCCGAATGCCTTTAAGATAATTATCAATATTTTTATAGCCAGTGATTGCTCGTTCAACATCAATACCACGCGCACGAGCTTCGGCTATATAATATTCGTCGAATCCTGTTGAGCTATCCCCACGGAAAATATCCATCAAGGGGCTTTGACGCTCAACACCCCATAAAACACCTGTTAAATCGTGATTATTCAACCAGTCAGCAAAAACAGAATGCCACCATGTTTTATATTCAGGGTTCATTAGTGATGGGCGTGTTGCCATCCGTCCGAGGTGGTCGCGGTCAAGAAAGTGTTGGAAACCCGGTTGCCAAATCGACCGAATAGCAGAACTTGAGGTTTCGCAATAATAGGTATAAACATTGATGCCCCGTTTACGCGCCGCAGGAATAACATCAGCCAGTGTATCAAAGCCCTTGTAGACTTCATCAGGCGCATCAAAGCGATCCATAAATGTCTTTTTATAATATTGGGGGTCAGGCTCATACATCCCACCACCCTGCAAGTTATCAGGTTCTTGTACACCGTGGTCAGGGAATCCAAATGCCGCCCGCCCTGCATTACCAATGCTCCATGTGAGTGCCGAAATTAATATCGCATTCACGCCTGCTTTTTCTTGCAAAATATCAAGGACTTGTTCAACGCCCTCATCAACAAAACTAACTGCTCCAATTTGGATGCCTACAAATGTGTCAGACATAATCACCTTTTCTAAGTTATTTGTGTTAATAAATAGAGTGCTTTATCGTTTTTCATAGTGCCTACTCGCTAAAGACACCCCTTAATTTTTATACATTGCCTCGTAAACGTGGGTCAAGGAAATCACGCAACCAATCGCCTAGAATATTTAAGGACAACACGGTCATCATAATGGCAATTCCTGGGTAAATTGCTAACCACCACTTACCACCAATCAGTTGGTCACGGCTTTGTGCTAACATCCCGCCCCATGTCGGAACATTTTGAGGAACACCTAAGCCAAGGAATGAGAGTGATGCTTCTGCTAAAATTACACTAGCAACATTAAATGAGGCAATCACAATCAGTGGTGCGAGGATATTAGGGAAAATCGAACGGAACATAATCCGAGCGTTACTCATCCCGACAGCACGGGCTGCTTCCACATACTCTTTATCTCGCTGAGAAATTGTCTCTCCACGCGCAATCCGAGCATAAGTCACCCATTGTCCGATACCCAGTACAGCAACAAGATTTAATACACCTTGCCCCAATACAACCAAAACCATAATTGCTAATAAAATAAAGGGGAACGCCAGTTGAATATCAGCAGCACGCATAATAAAGTCGTCGATTCGCCCACCAAAGTAGCCTGCCACCAAGCCCAACATCGTGCCGATTGTGCCACCAATCGCAACCGCAACAAAGCCAACGGCAATCGAAACCCGTGTCCCATAAATTAAGCGCGATAGGACATCACGTCCGAGGGCATCAGTGCCTAGCCAAAACTCAACTTCTCCATCACGATTCGGCTCACCGGGAGCTTGTAAACGCACCAGTAAGTCCTGCCGATTGGGGTCTTTTGGCGCGATTTGCGGACCAAATAAAGCAATCAAACCTGCAATACCCAAAATCATGAGTGATAATAAGGGCCAGCGCGCTTTAATTAAACTCATGCGAGCACGCTTCCAGACAGATAAACTTTCTTGTAAATCCTGAATTTTCTGTTCGTCGCCTGTATGTTTATTTTCTTTAATTGCCATAATTAATCCAACCGTATGCGCGGATTGAGAACTACATATAAGAGGTCAACAACAAGGTTTAGCCCTACAAATAAAAGTGAAAAAATCACAACAGATGTTTGCACAATCGGGATGTCGCGTTGATTAATGGCGTTAAACACCAATCGTCCCAAGCCAGGCCACGAAAAGACAGTCTCTACCACCACGACACCACTTAATAAAAATCCAAATTCTAAACCAATCATCGTAATCACAGGAATGAGCGCATTACGGAAAGCATGTCCAATGATGACAGAGCGTTGTGTTAGCCCTTTAGCATAGGCAGTACGAATATAATCTTGACCCAATATCTCTAACATCGCAGACCGCACCAAACGGGCATTCCGTGATAATGAGAAAACAGCAATGGTTATCCCCGGCATAATGAGATGTTTGAGAGCTTCGGGAATGTTACTAATTGCTGTACCTGCTTCTCCACTGAGGATAGGCTGAATAACAGGAACATGTCCTGAGATTGGCAACCAGCGTAATTGCAAACCGACAATCAAAATCAACATAATTCCTAACCAAAAGCTAGGCATACTCTGCCCCACAATGGCAAAAATCATCACACCACCATCAAAGGGTGTCCCCCGTTTCAGGGCAGCAAAGATACCAATCGGTACTGCAATGGTAATCGCTAATGTCATCGCAAAGACGGTTAATTCAATCGTTGCAGGTAGGCGTTCCAATACTTGCGGTAAAGAAGGTGTTTTACTCCGCAAAGAATCGCCAAAATCGCCACGTAAAATCCCTGTTGCAAAACTTAAATATTGTTCTGTCACAGGTCGGTCAAACCCTAATTTTTTGCGGGTTTCTGCGATTTCTTCATCGGATGCGCGGTCGCTGACATACAAATATGTTGGATCACCTGCCAATTGCAAGCTAAAGAATGTCACAACTGTCACACCAAAAATTACAATAATGGATTGTAATAAGCGTCTTACTAAATATCGCCACATAGAATATTCACAATCATCTATAGTGAGTCAGGATGCGCCCCACGAAAGGACACATCCTGTAACTCATAAGGAGAATAACAACTAACTATCCAGCTACTTTTGCATCTTCTACATAGAGTTTTTCGTCGCGACGACCATTCCAGTCGATACGAGTACTAACACCATAGAAGTCTGGTTGGAAGTAAAGCATCAACCATGGTGGGTCATTGTAGAAGGTTTCGAGCATACCGAGAACGATTTCGCGTTCTTCTTCTGCACTACCAGCTTCTGCTAATGCGTCCCAACCAGCAAACCAATCTTCGTTGTACCAGAAACCATAGTTCGGGTTAGATTCTGGACCAGCAAGGTCAGCCATTTCGTACAATGCGTTCCATGCACCACCGCCAGAACCGACGAAGTAGATTGGACCAGCTGTTTGGCTTACTAATGCAGGAATAAATTCATTACCGAAGTCTTGAATTTGGCAATCAGTTTGAACACCAATGTCATCGAAGGATTGGCAGATTGTCAAAATGACAGCTTCATCATTTAGGTAACGGTTACGCCCACCTTGGAAGACAACTTCAAAACGAACACCATCTTCACCGCGTGGGTATCCAGCAGCATCAAGCAATTCTTCTGCTTTTGCTGGGTCGTATGGATAGGGTTCGAGGTCAGGATGGTTATTAGGTGCATTCACCATACCATTTGCACGTTCACATTCTACGCCGAGCAATGCGGAGCAGATGGTTGGAACATCAACAGCATATTGTAATGCAACACGAACTGCTGGGTCTTTAATTTCTTCAGCGCCAGGGAGACCTTCCATATTTTCGGTGAAGTTGAAGCCAGCGAAAATACGACGGAAACCTTGAACAGCTTGGATTTCTGCAAGACCTGAAGCATTTACAGCGTCATGTTGGTCAGGGAGTACGTTGGTGATAATATCAACATTACCCGCAATCAATTCTGCAACACGGGTTGATGCTTCTGGGATAACGCGCCATACGATTGTATCAAATTGATCTTCGTCATAGAGTGCATAATCTGCCCATTTTTCCATCAAGATGTAATCGTCAGCAACACGTTCAACGAATACATAAGGACCTGAGCCTACAGGATTCAATGCTGCATCTTCGAGGCTTACGCCTTCATAAGATTCACGACAGTATAAGTTCACTTCTGAAACCAAACCAAGCGCAATTGAATTACGACGTTCGATGTTTACAGCAACTTCGAGGTCACTGACAACTTCTGCATCAACAAAACCCATTGATGAGTAAACGAAACCGGGTGTATTACCTGTAAACGCGTTTTCTGGGTCGGCTGCACGATTGAAAGCGTATGCGACATCATCTGCGGTTAAAGGTGCGCCATCATGGCATGTCAAGCCTTCCTTCAAAGTGAAGGTGTAGGTTGTACCATCTTCAGATACTTCATAAGAATCTGCAAGAACTGGGAAGATGTTACCATCAACGTCAATCCCGTATAATGTGCTAAATAAGTGATGCGCGATATTAGCATCTGGGCGTGAGCCAATCTGTGGTGGATCAAGACTGGTCACATCGGTAGATTGAGCAACGACAAGAACCGTATCACTTGGGGCAGGTGCTTGTGCGCTGACAACGATTGTTAATGCGAAGACCGCAATAACGAGCAGAATTAGTCTACTCAATTTCATAAGGTAGTTCCTCCTACAAACAATAAAAAATGGTAAACAAAATTAGGTGTTGCGGATGACCATATGCGATATATCACCTCCTCTTAATGTCGGTTTTTATCGAGTCAAGTATTTTACCCAGTGGGTAAAACATCAGATATACGAATGGATGTATTGTGTCGGCTGGATTGGATACATGCTTCTAACATTGCCAGCGACATCAGATGGTCACGCCCGCTACATTGCAAGGCTTCACCATCAAGTACATGAGATAGAAAAGCTGAAAATAATCCTGATGTATCAGAAATCCAGCGTTCATGAGGTGGTAACTCAACGGGGGTTAATTCTTCATCATCCCGTTGGGCGTAATACAGATCGCTAAATTGGTCACGTTGTGTAATCACACCATTGCCACAATCGGTGCGCCACTCAAAACTTGGAACTGCCCAAGCACTCTGCCACGTCCCCTGATAATTCACAGTCATACCACCATCAAATTGAAAAATCGCAGAAACATTCGTGTCATCGTCGTACATACTCCATGATGGATTCCATGTATTACACTGCACAATTGTCGGCTCTTGACCATATACATAACGCATGAGGTCAAAATGATGAATCGACTGTTCCCAAAGCATGGGGTGTGCCATCGTTAATGGGTATTTATTTAGGTCAGGACGGTGACCATCACGCCATCTCTCATAAGTAAAGCGTGCAAATTCAGGTTTGCCGACGGTATTTTCTGCCAACAATTTCATGGTTTCTATTGTGACACCTAGATAACGAAAGTTCAGACCAACCATCATTGATACACCAGCAGATTCCGCAATATTCACGAGGTTTTCTGCTTCGCTTAAATCGAGTGCGAGTGGTTTCTCAATCATCATCGGGAGTTGACGGTCAACCGCCATCTGGATAATTTCTTCACGTCCAATTGGAGGATTTGCTAATACCAAAGCATCAACATCATCAAGTGTTTCCAATGCAGATTTAACAGTATCAAAGGTTGGTCGCTCACCGAATTCAGATTTAGCGCAGTCAAGTGCAGAGTATTGTGGGTCAACATATGCAACTGTCTCAGCACGGTCAGAGCGGTTAATTACCTCTGCCCAATATCGTCCACGTACACCTAAACCAGCCAATAAGACTTTAAGCATCAGCTTTACTCCGCAACATACTGGTTAATATCGTCTCTAATACGGTTTCATCTAATGGTGTCCAATTACTGAAACCCGTATCATCTTTTAGACGTGAATTATCAAGGTTGCCTAAGCGTGTTAGTAGTAGTTTATTGTTATCTTTTACAACAGAAACTGTTACATGGTCTAAAATATTTTGGATAAGATATGCAATATTTAAATTTGTTTTTCGCTCACTGCTCGCAACATGATATAAGGGATGATTTAAACGATCAGCAGATAGCAATGACCCGATGGCTCGCCCAATATCACTAGCATATGTCCATTCGCGATTTTCGTCGGGGCGGTTCACTATAATTTTATTTGATGTTGTTGCCATATGAATCATTTGCCCAATAACGCTCAAAAATGGACGTGACTCACGTTGATATTCATGCTGTCCGTAGATATTTCCTAAACGCACACAAATGATATCGCGTTGGTAAACTGTTCGCATCGTTTCAACAGTGTGTTCCATCATTGTTTTAGCAACAGCATAAACCCCTAATGGTTGTTGAGGATAAGTCTCGTCAATCATCATGTCAGGCATTGACCGATAGACCCCTGTAGAACTCAGGTAAATTGACCGCCCTATCTGGTTTTCTTCAGCATATTCCATCATCCGTAACATTGGGTTGATGTTGGCGCGAATATTCGCTGAAGGTGTTTCATGACGTGCTTCTGGAGGGGCTGTAATAAATGCCCCATGTACAAGACAATCGGCTGATAATGCTGGTAGATTTTCACAACCAGAAATAACTTGCTGAATCTGGGTCACATCCCATGTGCTTACGATAGGATTATCAAAAGACAAATCGACAGCATAAACAAACCAGCCTAGTTGCGCTAGCTCATTTACAATGTTGCTACCAACAAATCCATTTGCTCCTGTGACAATCACAGATTTCATTCGCTACTTCCCTCAATATTCTCAACTTGCCAATCTTCGGCGATTAAATCTCCTGCTGATGAAATGTGCGTTTTTAAAAGTTCTGACGCGTGTGCCAAATCCCCTGCTTCAATTGCATCAATCAAAGGTAAGTGATTTCGTGCAATTTGAGTAATATCTGTATTACGGCGATTGACCAATGCCATCACTTGCCGAACTTTCATTGCGACCATTAACCACATTGACCTCAATAAACTGTGACCACTCATTTCAATTAGTGCATCATGGAAGTCACGGTCAAGCACATTAACGGTCTTAATATCACGTCGTTCACCTGCAGCAACCATTTGTTCATAGTTATCACGAAGCCATGCAATGTGTTCAGGATTATTTGCCTGAATAATATGCTCTACGGCAAATACTTCCAACTGGATCCGCATACTATAAATTTCTTCTATATCGGTTTTGGTCAAGCGTCGTACTGTTGTTCCATGATAAGGTATTGTCTCGATTAATCCCTCAGAGTTGAGAATCCGCAATGACTCACGAATCGGCGCACGACTGACCCCAAGCTGATTAGATAAATCAGTCTCGGTTAAGGTCTGTCCGGGTTTAAGCTCCCCTGTCAAAATTGCTTCACGCAATGTACTCAGAGTCTGCTCACGAATCGACAAATTTTTAATTTGCGGTAGATTTGGTTTCATTTTCTTGACAATACTTATGACTATTCATATAATTTGGTCGTCTGTCGATTGTATACAATCACCGAGCAACAAAACAGATAATAACCAATCATATGATAAGTGTCAAGAAATTTGTTTATGAAAATGGCAACTATCATCTTATAAATTTATTCTTCAGGATTCTTTATGCCACTTCAAACCAATAAAGACCAACTTGTAAAAATGGCGGTCACAGGTAATGTATCCCAACCGGGTTTACGTTATCCAGGTTATGTGCCCGATACATACGGCATGGCGACAATTCTACCGGGGATGGCTGGCGTGATTTATAATGCGCGCGTCGGCGATCCTGCCTTTGGATGGTCAGCCGACCACTTAGAACCGGGGGTATCGATTGCGAACCCAGATGCAGATGCCGAATTTGCACTGCACTATCTGACTTGTATGGGAAACAAAGCGACAATTACCAGTGGGTTGGCAGAAGGCGCAACAGGTATTGTCACAGGTGAACATGCCAGACTGTTAGTCGATTTTGAGGAAGATGCACTTGATTTACTTTGTGTTGGTGATTCGATTCAGATAGAAGCCTATGGACGTGGATTACAGTTTACAGATTTCCCCCAGATTGAGCTTAAGAAGTGTAGCCCAACCCTCATTGATGCTATACCGATTGAGAAAATAAGCGACACAAAAATCAAAGTCCCTGTTGCAATTGAACTCCCCCCACGCATTATGGGGTCAGGTGCAGAACTTAATTCAGAATATGTTGACCAAGACTTGATGTCAGGCGATAAACCATTGATGGAAGAACTGGGTATCGACCAGATGAAACTCGGTGATTTAATTGTGATTCCCAATGCTGACCATCGCTATGGGCGCGGATACCGTACAGGCGCAGTCACTATTGCACTCTGCATTCATGGAGATTCTATCATGATTGGACATGGACCAGGGATTTTAGCATTAATGGTATGCCCCGAACCGATGATTGAATGGGAAATTACCCCCGACGCGAATATTGCTAACTACTTAGACATTAGGACAGACTTATGGGCGTAAAAACGAATATAGACAAAATTGTCAGTGTGTCTGTGATGGGGTTAGTTGCCTCACCCGGATTCCCAGGACTACCTGCTGAACCATATCGACTCGATAGCGAAGGACGTGCATTCTTGCTCCCAACATGGGGTGGCATTGTATATAACGTCTCTGTTGGTGATTCGGTTTATGGCTGGCTCGGTGATTGTATCCATCCCGGTGTTAGCATCAGCATGAACGATGATAGAGGCAATCGAGGTCTTAATATCTTTTCTTGTGTGGGAAACGTAGCAACTGTCATGACAGGCAATGCAAAAGGTGAAAAAGGCATTGTCACAGGGAAATCTGGACGTTTCTCGGAACAAGTTATTATTCACCTACCCAAAAGTGTGCGTGAAAAAATGGCAATTGGTGACAAAATTGTCGTCAAAGCCAAAGGTGTCGGTTTAAAATTCGACGAGCATCCATCTATTAAAATCAAAAGTTGCTCACCTGAACTGATTGATAAGCTCAATGTATCCACCACCGACTATGGTAAGTTGGGTGTGCCTGTGGTTGCTCTTGTCCCACCTCACTTACTCGGCGCAGGTGCTGGTTTGACAAGTGAAGGTGGCTCATTACATATCCAAACAGTCGATAAAGCGGAGCTCACAAAAGCAGGACTCGATAATTTAAAATTGGGTGATGTCGTTGCCTTACAAGATTATGACAGTAGCTGGAATCATGGCTATCTACGTGGCGCAATCGGCATTGGTGTTATAGGTCAGACGGATAGCCCACGCGCAGGATATGGACCGGGTGTCACACTTTTGATGACCTCAGCCGAGTCTGCGATTGAACCGATAGTCACTGAAGGCGTTAATTTGAAATCATTATTTGATTTGCAAGATTAGAAACAATATATTTTGTAGGGGTGGTTTAGTCCCCCTGACATACAACATTATGTATAACATAGAGGAGAAATAACATGGACGGACGATACATTAAACACATGGCTTTCGCAGTAAAAGATGCTCAAGCAGCACTCAAGACTTATCAAGATTTATTAGGTGTCGGGCTAGATGCCGAAATCCATGATTATGAAAAATCACGGAATCGTGTTGCAATTTTTAATGTCGGCGATGTCGAATATCAATTATGTCAATCTATGGATGAAGGTGGACGCTTCGATACATGGATTAAAGAGCGCGGATACGAAGGCTTACATCACATCTGCTATGCTGTCCCCAATATTGACGAAGCTCTTGAAGAAGCCCAAGCAAAAGGTGCTACCCTCAAAGAATGTGCCGCTTGTAAAGTCAAAGGTAGTCATGTACATCCTGAAGGCTGGGTCGCATTTCTTGACCAAGAAGCTGGTGGTATAGAACTAGAAATGATGCAGGTCTATACTCCTGAAGAACTCGAAGAATACAAATCCGTGAAGGGTATTTAAGAATGGGGATTACGCTAATCCGTGTACCTGTTGATGATTTGTGGGAATTTGTAATTTCTGCTTTTCAGGCGATGGGTACATCTCAAGATGAAGCACGCCGATGTGCGCGTGGTTTGATGGAAAGTGAATTGCGCTGTTTACCGGGACAAGGTCAGGGTGTACGACGTTTACCGACCTATCATGAACGCATCAGCAAAGGCTGGATTCGCCCCGGTGCAGAGTATGAAATTATTAAAGAATCCCCTGCGCTAGCATTGGTTGATGGACATATCGGGCTTGGCTCAGTAGTGGCTCAAAAATCGATGGAACTCGCGATTGAAAAAGCAAAAATCAGTGGCATCGGAACAGTCATTGTTAAGAATAGCACCCACTATGGATCATCGGCTGTCCCTGCTCGTATTGCGATTGAACATGATTGTATCGGTATGGCGATTACGAATGCAGGACCCGAAATGGCACCGTGGGGTGGTCGTGAAGGTCGGGTTGGGACAAATCCTTGGGGTTTAGTCGCTCCAACAGGTGGAGATTTCCCTGTTGTACTTGACTTTGCGATTACAACTGCGGGTAAAGGTATGATGCGCTGGTATGAACGTGAAGGTAAAAAGATGCCACTTGATTGGGCATTAACCCCTGATGGACATGAAACCGATGACCCCTCAGCCGCAATGGCAGGTGCATTACTCGGTATCGGTCAATACAAGGGTTATGGTCTAGCAATGTTCACCGATATTTTGACGGGTGTTTTGAGTGGCGGTGCATTCGGTGTTACACCTTACGCTGACCCTGCCAAACAAGATGTCGCTCATACCTTTATCGCTTTAGATATTGAATGGTTTATGCCAGTTGATGAATTTAAGAAGCGCATGGATGATTTCATTGCAGAGATTAAATCATCTGCATTACGCCCCGATTTTGACGAAATCCTAGTCCCCGGTGAAATTGATTATCGCCGTGAAAAAGGCTATCGTGAAACGGGTGCAAAGCTAGATTCAGTTATATTTGATGAGTTAAAAGACTTAGCAGATACATTAGGTATCGACTTCCCGTTTGAGCGTGAGGTGGTCGAATCATGAGCGACACCTTATCACGACCACTCGCAGATAGAGTGAGCAAACTAGAATTACCACAATTTATACCCCTTGAGGTTGAGTTTCCTCAATCAGCAAAAAACGGTGCAATCCAAGCCTTGGCTGATGGTAAGACCCACTACACCAATCGCCCTGGGATTGTCCCTTTGCGCGAATGGGTATCAGAAAACCTCAATTCACAATATGGCTTAAATATTGACAAAGACGAAGTGACGATTACCTGTGGGCTTGAAGAAGCTATTTTCACTTGTGTGATGGTACTTGCAGACAAGCAAGTTTTCACAGCTGGAGATGCTTCTCATTTACATGGAGCTGTCACATTAAAAGATGCTTCACTGATTTATTCTCTTGATGATTTCACTGATGGGACACTAATTTATCTGTCTGCGGATGATTCACAGGAAATTATTGATTTAACGTTAGACGAAGCGAATCCCGAAACCTGTTGGATTATCTGGGATACATCTATTGGTGAATCTGATTTCCACCCTGCAAAGCATGAAAAATGGGCATCCCGAACAATAACAATTGGTAGCAGTGAAAATATTCTAACAGGCTGGCGTATTGGTTGGATGGCTGGCAGTGAAAAAGCCAATCAACTAAGGTCATTCAAGCAAAGTATGACCATTTGCTCACCGTCAATTTCACAGTGGGCAGTTAATGAATGGGTGCGTGAATCATGAACATGAACCCGAATATACCCGAAGAAATCCGTAAAGTTGCACATGACGGAACTGCATTACGTTATGCGTTGATGGAGATGGCAACCCACCCTGATGTGATAGCACTTGGACGTGGTGACCCTGATCTAGATACGCCTGATTATATTATCTCTGGGACACAGGACGCAATACGGCAAAACAAAATCCCTTTATCCCCTGTTTCTGGTTTACCAGAATTACGGTCTGCTGTTGCCGATAAGCTCGTACGAGAAAACGGATTAACTGTTGATAGTGATAATGTAATTATTACAACAGGTGGTCAAGAAGGCTTGTTTCTATTGATGCAGGTGTTGCTTAACCCAGGAGATGAGGTACTTGTCCCTGACCCACGTTATACATCATATGACCAAGCCATCGAAAGTGCTGGCGGTAAAATGGTTATGATTCCAACTGACCATGAAGACGCATTCAATCTGCGCCCTGAATCAGTTGAACAAGCAATTACACCGAAAACAAAAGCCCTCTTAATTGTCACACCGAGTAATCCAACAGGTGGCATTGTGACACGCGAACGATTGACAGAAATTGCCCAAATTGCCATCAAGCACAATCTGATTGTTATCTCAGATGAGATATACGAAAAATTTGTCTATGAGGACTGGGAACACTTCAGTATTGGCTCTGTTGCTGGGATGGAATCACGTACAGTAACCCTCAATGGTTTCTCCAAAGCCTATGCAATGACAGGTTTACGAGTTGGTTATGTGGCTGCCCCGAAAGATTTTATCGAAGGCATGATTAAGGTCAAAGCTGTAACCACAGGTGCAGCAGCAGGTGTATCACAAATTGCAGCATTGATTGCGATGACAGGTACACAAGAACCCTTACAAGAATTTCGGAATATTTATGCAGAACGTCGTCAAGCGATGATGGATGGTCTAACCGAGATGGGCTTAGATTATAGTGACCCACGCGGTGCATTTTTCTTCTGGACAAATAGCTCCTCCACAGGCATACATGCAACCGAACTATCATATCTATTGCTCAAAGAAGGCAAAGTTCTAATCTTCCCCGGTACAGGCTTCGGCGAACAATGGGGAGGCTATTTGCGGATTAGTATTTTGCAATCAACAGACAAAATCCGTGAAGCTCTAAAACGTATGGACACCGTTGTTAACAAGTATCGAGTGAGGTAAATATGGCAGTTTTGACAATCACAACAGCACACACTCAAGAAATGGCGATTTACAGTATAAAAATAGCTGAAGGGTATTACCTCGATGCAGAAATTGAAGGTGAAACCTAGTGAATGGCGTAGAACTCTTACAAAAGCTTGTCCAAATCCCCTCGCCCAATCCATCTGGGGATACACGCGATATTGCAGATTTCATCGCCGAACAGATGAAAGCAATTGGGTGTGATGTGCAAATGCCTGCTCCAGATGCTAAACCTGAGGCAGTTAATGTGGTTGCGACCTTAGGGCAAGGCATACCGATTATCATGCTTCATGCTCACATTGACACTGTACCCATTGCCGATACAGAAGCTGGTAAATGGAGTGTAGACCCCTATGAAGCGGTCATTAAAGATGGCGCACTCTATGGTAAAGGCAGTATCGACGATAAAGCCCCGCTCGCCTCAATGATGATGACGATGATAGATGCTTCAAAACAAGCAGAATTAAAGGGAACACTGGTTTTAGTTGCCGCCGCCGAAGAAGAAGTTGGTGGTCAATTGGGTACAAAGTGGATGGCGGATAATGGCCATTTGCCTGAATGTGATTTTATTGTCGTTGGTGAACAAACCTCAAATAAAGTCGCAACTGCTCATAAAGGTGTGATGCGTGCCACTGTCCGCACAACAGGAAAATCGGTTCATGCAACCAATCCCAATCGTGGTATCAATGCAATTACAGTGATGGCAAAAGCAGTCCTTGCCTTAGACGCTTATCATACAGAGTTATCCAAACGCATCCACCCTATTGTCGGCTTTCCGACTTGCAACGTTGGTGTGATCGAAGGTGGCAGTACAGCAAATGCCGTACCTGATACTTGTATTGTAAAACTTGATCGTCGCATGATACCGGGTGAACATCCAGAAGTTGTCAAATCTGAATTACGCAGTGTTATCGCAGCCGTTGATGTTAATCCTGCGGAGATTGAGATAGACGATTTCTTATTTTCTAGCTGGTTTGATTCATCTATAGATTCGGATTTAGCGCAAACCTTTCTACAATCTGTCAAAACAGTGCTAGGTGACGACCCCGGACCAATTGGGTATTTACCGGGAAGTGATGCAAAACATCTGATGAACATTGCTCGTGGTGACATGATTATCTTTGGACCGGGTAGTTATGAAGTAGCTCACGCCTTTGATGAACATGTACGCTTAGATGACTATCAGACAACAACTGATATTCTGCTAGACTTTGTTAAACGAACTTTGTACTAAATTATTTCTTACAGACATTATTCAAGGACAACATTGTGAATGTAGATACATTAATCAGGAATGGTCAGGTGGTGCTAGAAACGGGTATCGCCCATCTTGATGTCGGCATTCGTGACGGTAGGATTGTCATACTCGTTGATGATTCAACAGGCATTGAAGCGAATGAAGTGATTGACGCAACCGATAAACTGGTTTTACCGGGTGCAATTGATATTCATTTTCATTGTCGCGCACCAGCCTATCCTCAACGTGGCGACTTTGCTACAGAAACCCGTGCAGCAGCAGCAGGTGGTGTCACGACGATATTTGAGATGCCAATCTCTAAGCCATGCTGTGCAACTGGTGACATCTTCCGTATGCGTAAAGAACTCGCCCAAAAAGACTGTTATGTGAATTTTGGTCTATACGCTGCACCTGGTTTGCTCGACCGAGCCGAAATTGAAGACATGGTAAACGAGGGTGCAATCGCCTTTAAAATCTTCATGACATCTGCACCAAAAGGGCGTGATGATGAATTTGAAGGTTTGTGTCTACCCGATGTACAAGACATTTACCAAGCCCTACAACTTGTTGCAGAAACAGGTTTAGTTTGTGTGGTACATGCCGAGAATAATCAACTTTTGGAATGGCATACTGAGCAACTGGTAAAAGCGGGGCGTAATGATGTGCCTGCTCATGGCGAATCCAGACCACCGCACGTTGAAGCCCTCGCGATTGCAACCTTACTGACACTAAACGAGAGCATTGGTGCGAATCTACATATCGCTCACCTCAGTGCAGAAGAACCATTAGAAGTATTCAAACGCTTTAAAACCACGGGGTCAACAGCTACAGCCGAGACCTGTCCACACTATCTATTCTTCACTGAAGATGATTTAGAACGTGTTGGACCCTATGCAAAAATCAATCCTCCACTCCGTAAAGAAGCTGACCAAGAAGCATTGTGGCAGGGGCTGAAAGAGGGTTCGATTATTTCTATCACAACCGATCACTCTCCATTTATGGTAGAAGAAAAAGAACGAGCGCGTACTGATATTTGGGCAACCCCACCCGGCGCACCCGGTGTTGAAGAGTTGTTATTGGGTGTGATGAATGAAGCCCTTAATGGACGAATGAGCATTACCGAAGCTGTCGAATTGGTCTGTACCAATGGTGCAAAGCGATTTGGTGTTTATCCAGAACGCGGTCATATCGGTATCAATGCTGTTGCTGACATTGTTATCTATGACCCGAATGACGAAACAACCATCCATAAAGATATGTTATTTAGCAAAGCCAAAGAATGCGACAAATTATACGAAGGGATGACCTTCAAAGGTAAAGTCAATCAAACGATCGTCAGCGGTAAAACAATCTTTAAAGATGGTGAAATTTTAGGGAAATCAGGCGATGGCAAATTTGTCCGCCCTGACCCTGCACGCGTAAGTAAGGAGTTTTAATCAATGACCTATGAAATGGATTTTGGCGAATATTTCGTCTTTGACGAGTTAACCGCCCATTTACAAGGTATGGCGGATGCGTTTCCAAAATTAGCAAAATTAGAGTCTATTGGCAAAAGTTGGCAAGGGCGTGATGTCTGGTGTATGACCATGACCAACCCCGAAACAGGAACAGCCGATAGTAAGCCTGCATTTTATATTGATGGGCATATCCATGCAGAAGAAGTCACTACCTCGCATACAGCCATGTATACCATCTGGTATCTACTCAGTAATTATGGCAATGATAAAGATGTCACTTGGCTACTGGATAATATGACCTTTTATGTCATTCCACGTATGAATCCTGATGGTGCAGAAATCAGCCTGACTGAACCCCATCATTGGTGTGGTAATGGTCGTTATCTCCCCGGGGAAGAAACCACATCAGGTTTATGCCAACATGACATTGACGGCGATGGGCTGATTGTGCAAATGCGGATTAAAGACCCCAATGGTGAATGGCGTGTATCTGATGCTGACCCACGTTTGATGGTGCAACGTGAACCGGGTGATGTGAATAATGGACCATACTATCGCTTATACCGTGAAGGTGAAATTCGCGGTGAATGGGATGGTGTTAACTTTGAGATTCATAAACCGCACGATGGCAATCTCAATCGTAACTTCCCTGCTGGATGGCGACCTGAGTTTCGTCAATATGGTGCCGGTGAACTACCATTATCTGAACCCGAAACCAAAGCTGTTGCTGAGTTTATCCTCAATCACCCCAATATCACAGGGATGCAATGCTATCACACTCACGGCGGGCTACACCTACGTCCATCATTAGTTGAGCCAGATGCAACTTTACCGCGTTTTGACCTTGCTGTTTACAATCGAATTGGTGCAATGGGGACAGAGTTAACAGGTTATCCTGTAATCTCCGTCTATGAAGAATTTACGACAGACCCTGATAAGCCACGCGTCGGCTCATTGATGCAGTGGTCATATGATGAATTTGGGATTATCACCTTCTCGACAGAGTTATGGAATCCTCAACTGGCGGCAGGAATTGAAGTCCCAGCAAAGTATCAAATCGGGGCGCGGTCAACAGATGATGAAGTCAAATTACTTGACTACAACGATAAACACCTCGGTGGTAAGGGCTTTGTCGAATGGCGTGAATTTGACCATCCACAATTAGGCAAAGTTGAACTTGGTGGTTGGACACATATGTACACCTTCCGCAATCCACCACCTGTATCAATGGCTAGCAGTGAAGAAGCCAAAAACTTCCTGTTTGATACGATTCATACCAATTGTTTGTTCACACTCAAACATGCCATGACAACACCCCTACTCGCGATTCAATCAACTGAAGTTGAGAAACTTGCTGATGACCTCTATAAAGTCAGTACGATAATTGCAAATGAGGGTTTCTTACCAACACACCTGACAGAACGTGCGATTAAACATGGCACAGCAGGTGAAATCCATGTGACCTTAGAAGGTGCAGAAATTGTCATGGGTAAACAAGGTCAAGATATTGGGCATCTAGCAGGACGTGATGAACGTACAGCAACATGGTCACCGTGGTTACGCGAATGGAGCGATACCAAATGTGTGATTGAATGGTTGGTTCGTGCGCCGTCAGGTACAAGCCTTACCCTAACAGCATCGGCCCAAAAAGCAGGCTCAAAACAAACTGAGGTGACTCTATCATGATGCCATTGGGTGAAGCCTTCTATCGACGTAAAGTCGCCCAAATTCAAGCTAGCCTTGATGCAGAAAATCTTGATGGTATCCTCTTGATTGATACCTATAATGTGATGTATGCCTCTGGTTTTATCCATACGGATTCTGAGCGTCCAATTGGGTGTTTTATTCCAAAATCAGGCAACCCTGCTCTATTTGTTCCTCTGCTTGAAAAAGAAAATGCAGGCGCAACATGGATAGGCGACATCCGCACCTACTTTGAATTCCCAGGGGAAACCTACCCTGTCAATTGGATGGTAAAAGAAGCAGGTGTGAAACGTTTGGGCGTCGACTACATATCTCATGACATCTTCATGACCTTAGGCGATGGTGTGACCACAACCAACTTAGTCAACCGTCTGCGCTGGGTAAAAGACCCTGAAGAACTTGAGGTCATCAAACAAGCGGCGCGATATGCGGATTATTGTCTGGAACAAGTCCTCGAAAATGCGCCTGCTATTATTCGTGATGGTGGGACTGAACTCGACATTTTGCGGCAATGTATCAGTGCAACTTCAGCCAAGATGAAAGCTGAAATTGGTGAACAATTCAGACTCCGTAAAGGGGCTGTCGTGGGTACTGTCCACAGTGGACCGCGTGCCGCATTACCACATGGATCACCTATCACACGACCACCTCAAATCGGTGAAACACTCATTGCAGGAATTGGGGCATCTGTAGCAGGTTATCATGCCGAAAGTGGCGCAACCTTCGTTGTTGGCGACCCATCAGGCGATACGATGCACTGTCTACAAGCAGCGTCGGATTGTGACCAAGCGGGTGTTGATGCACTTAAAGTAGGTGCAACCTGTGCCAGTGTGAATGAAGCAGCGTTGGCTGTACTAAAAGAGGCAGGTCTTGGAGATGCCATTCGCCATCGGATTGGGCATGGCATGGGCATACAAGGTCATGAAGCACCGTGGCTTGCTCCTGGTGATAACACTTTGCTAGAACCCAATATGGTCTTTTCAAACGAACCGGGGATTTATCGTCCGGGGATTGATGGCTACCGCACAATTAATTCAATGATTGTAACTGAGGGGGATGCAATTGTGCCAAGCCGATTCCTAGCTGAACATCCACCTGAAAAACGGATTTTAAGTATCTAAATTAACAAAAACTCTATTGTAGGGGATGTTTTTTTGCACCTCTCCTCTACCCCTTAAATAACTTTATTTGAAAGGATGGGGCATTATGCCAGAACCACCTGCGTGGCGTTACCAGAAAATCATCAAGCCGATGTTTGATATTCCATCACCACATCGAATTCTAAAAGGCGGACAAATTTTAACCTGTGTAGACGACGAGGTAATTGAAAATGGGTTTATAGAAATTGAAAATGGGAAGATAGTAGCTGTGGGTTCAGCCAGTGATTTAGGCGAAACATCTGCCGAGGTGATTGACTGTAAAGGGAAAACAATTATGCCGGGGATGATGAATTCTCATGCTCACCTTGCATGGGATGGTGTCCACGACTTAGCACGTCAATCCATGGACGATGCCCCAGAAATTAGCGCATATAAAAGCGCAGGTAATATGTTAAAGAGTCTGCGTGCAGGGATTACCCTGGTCCGCGACCTTGGTATGAATAAATCGAATTTCTCTGCTAAGCAAGCGGTCGAACAAGGGATTTTCCCTGGTCCGCGTCTATTAATCACAGGTGAAGCTATTATTCAAACAGGTGGACATACCTATTGGTGCTGTCGTGAAGCTAGTGGTGCGGATGAAATGCGTCGTGCGGTTCGTGAACAAGTTAAAGGCGGTGCGGATCTCATCAAGATTATGGGATGTCATGATTTGCTCGAATTCACAGATGAAGAACTCCATGCTGTAATCGACGAATCTCATCGTAATGGATTACCAATCACGGCTCATGCAACTTTCAATGATTGTATTCACCGCATGGCGGAATTCGGCATTGATGTGATTGAACATGGCGGGTCAATGACAGACGAAACCATCCAACTTTTGCTGGATAAGAAAATCCCAATTGTGACAACCTTTGCCCCACTTGTGATGCAGTCGCAAGCAGAACTCGCAAGACAATATAATATCCCCGAGTGGAAAATCGAAGAACGTCAAAAAGCTGTTGCTAATAAAGGTCGCTACGAGGGCATTGTCAAAGCTGCCAAAGCAGGTGTTCCAATTGCATTCGGGACGGACGCAGGTAGCCCAGTCGTTGGTCATGATGTCGTCGCACCAGAACTCAAGTTTATGGTGAATTTAGGGGCGAAAACAGATAATTATGATGCTTTACGCTGTGCAACCATTGTCGCAGCACAAGTCAGCAACTTACAAGATAGACTGGGTACACTCGAAGTCGGAAAAGAAGCCGATGTGATTGTTATGGATGGTGACCCACTCGCAGATTTGGATGCCCTCGAACATATCGAAATGGCATTTATTGCAGGCAAGAAAATGATAGGAATCGGATAATATGGCAGGCAAAATTACAGGTATTTTTAATATTCTGGCAACTCCCTTCACCGCAGATTATGCAGTGGATTATGATAGTCTGAAAACACTGGTCAAGTTCCAGATGGATAAAGGCGCACATGGTCTAACGATTTTAGGTGTGTTAGGTGAAGCGGCAAAACTCAGTGTCGATGAGCGTAAAGCAGTCATGGATACTGTGATTGAAACCGTAAATGGTGCAATCCCTGTTGTCGTCGGGACAAGCCATGCAAGCACAGACACATGTATCGAACTCAGCGCATCAGCATTTTCGGCGGGTGCAGATGGGGTCATGATTGCCCCACCCCGTATGGAAGATAAATCCGACCCTGCAATTTTAGCCTTGTATAGTCTGATTGCAGAAACTATCAGTGACCCGATTGTCGTGCAAGATTTCCCACCGATTAATGATGTCATAATGTCTGTGGATTTACTCGGTCAGATAGCAGATACAATCCCCAACGCCCGATATCTTAAGTTGGAAGACCCACCACTCATGCAAAAAATTAGCGCAATCCGCGAGCGGACAGATAAATTCGAAATTTTTGGTGGATTGGGTGGGATGTTCTTATTGGAAGAACTCCAACGGGGCGCATCAGGCACAATGACAGGCTTTGCATTTACAGAAATTCTTGTCGCAGTATTTGATGCCTATCATGCTGGACGTACAGCAGAGGCTGAGGCAATCTTTGACAAATACTTACCACTCATACGCTATGAAAATCAACCACAAATCAATTTGACAATTCGTAAAGAACTCTTAAAACGTCGTGGTGCAATGGCACATGGAAGTCCGCGTGAGCCATTTAACCCGATTGATACAGGCACACATGAAGAGCTTTCATGGATTCTCAAGCGTGTTGGCATTGGTGATCCAACCCAGAAATTGAGTTTGCCATAACCTAAACATGTTTGTATATTGATAAGCAATAAGGTTATGATCATTCATCAACGAGGATACATATGAAACCACGTAAACAGAAAGCTCCCGACCTGATTTCGGCTGAGCTCTATGATGATGAAGAGCTAATATGGTGGGGGCAACCGATTGCTTCCCGCCTTGCGCTTCAAGTCAATTACACGAGTATTTTTATGAGCCTGATTCTGGCAGTTTTTGCTATTGCATTTTTCACACTATCTCAGGAGATGATGTCATCAAACAGTTCCTTCGGGAGCTTTGGGCGCAGTCGAAATAGCGATGGTATTCGTTCATTCGTTTCGCTTATGTTTATCCTCGTGCCGGGATTCATGTTTTTAGGGTCGGCATGGTCAGCACTTGAACCAGTCCGAAAGTATATCATTGGGCTACGCACCTACTATATGTTAACCAATCGTCGTGCTGTTATTGTAACCAACCTATTCTCAAAACAAGTCCGTTCATTCTATGATGAAAATGTCACAAAAATTGAGGTTCGTCGTTTCGGGAATGATTCAGGTAGTCTTATTTTTGCGACTGAGCAAATGACAAAACAAGTGCAATCAGGAAGCCGTAATGGATTCAATGTGACCTTTGAAAATGGTGATGTTAATTTTGGTGTAGGTCGGCGGACACGTAATGTCACTTATCAAGTAAAACATGGGTTTATGGCAATTCATGATGTTCGTACAGTCGAGGATTTGGTTTCTCAAGTTTTCTTCGAGAATAATGAAGATAAGCAATAGACAGCCTAAAATTATCTTAGGGAACTGAATACGAACACGATAAAATATAAAGTATGAACCACAAATTAAAAGGATACAATCAAATGGATTTAGGATTAAAAGGAAAAGTCGCACTCGTTGCTGCATCAAGTAAAGGCTTGGGTTATGGTGTCGCTAAAGCACTTGCTGCTGATGGTGTAAAGGTGTCTCTCTGTAGTCGTACAGAAGCTGATGTTATGGCGGCTGCCAAAACATTAGAAGCAGACTATGGTGCGGAGACCCTCGCAACCGCTTGTGATGTAAAAAACCCAGCCGATATTCAAGCATGGGTCGATAAAACCGTTGAAACATGGGGCGCAATTGATTGTTTACTCGTCAATGCAGGTGGACCGCCAGCGAAAGTCTTTAAAGAAATTAGTGATGAAGAATGGCAATCCGCATTTGAACTCACCCTTATGAGTAGTGTCCGCATGATTCGTGCCACGATTCCTCATATGACCAATGGTGGGTCAATTTTGACGGTAACCTCTTCATCTATCAAAGAACCGATTCCACGTTTGGGTTTATCAACTGTCATGCGGTCAGGCGTGATGGGTCTTGTCAAAACTTTGGCTGACGAACTGGCTGATGATGGCATCCGTGTGAATAACCTCATCCCAGGGCGCATCGACACAGACCGCGTCGCACAACTTGACCAAAACACATCCAATAAACTCGGTATCAGTATTGCAGAAGTTCAAGAACGTAGCCGTGCGAAAATCCCAATGGGACGTTATGGCAATATTGATGACTTCGGCTCGGCTGGTGCATTCTTATTATCCCCTGCTGCCAGTTATATCACAGGTGCAACCTTACGCGTCGATGGTGGCGCAATGCGTTCAATCTAGGAGATACACATGACAGCTTACAATGATTTACAACAACATATCGCAGAATATAATGACCTACTCAATATCCTCAATACCCTAAAATGGGATATGCGGACGCAAATGCCTCATGGTGGGTCGGAAACACGCGGTCAACAACTTGGGACACTCAATAAACTTGCTAAGGAAAAGTTTGCCAGCGATAAAACAGCGAGACTACTTGATGCCGCCGAATCAGAAATTGCCAATGAAGACCCCGACTCCTATCGTGTGCGGGCAGTCAGACAAACACGCCAATACTACGAAATCCAACGCCGAATCCCAGCCGATTTGGTTGGACGCATCGCCGAACTAGAACCAACATCAGAAACAGTATGGGCAGAAGCAAAAGCCAATAACGACTTTGCTAGCTTTAAACCTTATCTACAGCAGATGCTCGACCTCAATATTGAACTTGCCGAAGCTGTTGGCTATGAAGAACACCCATTTGATGCCCTTGTCTTTGAATATGAACCGAGTATGACAGCATCAAGACTCAAGGTTATATTTGATGACCTCAAAGCAGGTTTATTACCATTACTAGAGCGTATCGTTGCGAGTGATGCCCCACTCGCACAAGATCTATGGCAACAAGATTATGATGTCGAAAAACAGAAGCAACTCTGTTATGACATGGCAAAGCTCATCGGTTATGATTTCAATCGTGGGCGTTTAGATATTGCACCACACCCATTTGAAATATCATTCACCCGTAATGATGTTCGCATCACCACTCGTTATAATAAACAATATCTACCGATGGCTGTCTTTGGCACAATGCACGAGACAGGTCACGCGTTATATGAACAGAATATCTCACCAGAGTTAACACGCACTGCCCTGACAACCGACTTCCTCGGTCAGTATGCCGTTGGTGGCACAAGCTACGGCGCACATGAATTTTCATCGCGCATGTGGGAAAATCAAATTGGGCGTAGTCGTGAATTTTGGGTACTTCATTTTGCAAAGGTACAAGCCCTCTTCCCAGAACAACTTGGTTCTGCTGACCCTGACCTTTTCTTCCGTTCGGTCAATCGTGTTAAACCTAGCCTTATTCGCGTCGAAGCTGATGAAGTCACCTACAACTTACATATCATGCTCCGTACAGAGATTGAAATGGGCTTACTTGAAGGCTCAATGAAAGTCGATGATTTACCTGAAATATGGAATGCAACCATGCAAGAATATCTTGGCGTTACCCCACCCAATGATAGTCTCGGAGTTTTGCAAGATGTTCACTGGTCGGGTGGCGGATTTGGATCTTTCCCCGGTTACACCATCGGCAATATTATGTCTGCACAAGTTCTGGCGGCGGCTCATAAAGATATTGATGGTTTAGATGCAAAGCTAGCTGGTGGCGATTATATGACACTACTGGACTGGTTGACAGAAAATGTCTATCAACATGGACGTGCCTATAATGTCAATGAATTATTGCAACGTATCTCAGGTGAAGACTTACATGTCGCACCCTTATTGCAATATTTAGAAACCAAATATACCGATGTTTATCAGCTTAGCTAGAGATTCAATCGATCAATTCTGATTGTTAACTCTATATATGATGACCCATATATAGAGTCTCAAAATTATAGGGGGCGTTGCTTTGCCTGCGCCTCCTATAATTTTACAAATATCCAATATCAATACCTTCGCCAAAAGGTTCTGTTGCAAAGAATTTGTTACAAAAAGTTGTAGGCAAAGAAAACTCAAGT
>CAYGTY010000039.1:39255-40384 GCA_964352825.1 uncultured Anaerolineaceae bacterium | reverse complement strand
TTGGACGTGTGGGTGATTCATAAATATCAGATTCTGTACCGATAGTGGTTGTATAGACCACGATGGCACTTCCTGTACAACGGAATGTCGGCGCGAACGAAGGAACACTATCAACCGTTTCCTCATTACCTGTAACCCGACGCGTTCCCTTTGTGCTGAATTCATAGACATAAACTTGCGGAATGCCTGTCAGGTCAGATTGATAGGCAATCAATGTATCATCAGGCGACCATACATGATTGCGGACTTCTGTACTGGGTTCAGAGATGCGTTCGATTATGCCATCTTCACTGAGGAGATAGAGTGCAAAGTCGCCCTCGCGGTCAGATAAGAATACCATCTGTTCACTTTTATGAGCAAAAATAGGCATTGTATCATTGCTGCGACCATCACTTAACAAGCTGATGATATTGGTATTGAGGTCTAGGCGATAGAGTTGCCACATCCCACTACGGTTGCTTTGGAACACTACAATGTTTGGCTTGAGTGGTGACCATGATGGATTA
Source organism: uncultured Anaerolineaceae bacterium (assembly GCA_964352825.1). GTDB lineage: Bacteria > Chloroflexota > Anaerolineae > Aggregatilineales > Phototrophicaceae > UBA6055. The sequence goes on along the minus strand of CAYGTY010000039.1, from coordinate 39,878 downwards.
ATGTCTGCTGATGGATGGTCAGTCAATTGACGACTAATCCCTGTTGTCGCATTCATCAAGAAGATGTCCGCATTACCTGTTTGATTAGACTCGAACAAGAGGTCATAGTTATGTGGTGACCAGACAGGGTTAAATTCAATCGAATCGCTATGGGTTAAGCGTCGAATATCATTGGCTGCCACAGCAGAAATATAAATTTCAAAGTTCTCGTCACGGTCACTCGCAAACGCGACCCATTGGCGGTCTGGTGATACCGATATACCGAGATTGAGTGTGTTCTCTTTACGGGATAAATTCGGGTCACCCACTTGTCCATCAGGTAATTGACCTAGACGGAAAATGTTAATGGCTGACATACGGTCACTATGATATGCAATCCAATCCACACAATGCGCTGGATAATTGATGATTGGCTCAAAACCTTCGGGTAATGCCAAGCCACTATCAGCAGGTGCTAAGGTCGCGACAGGTAAATCAGCTTGGGCAACAAAGAAGCTTTTAGAGCTTTCGCTATTGTTATCACCACCTGTGCTACTAGGTGTGGCGGTGTTATTAACAATCGCTTCTTGTGTGGGGTCTACCTGAGTTGGTTCGGCTTCGTTTGGCTTATCACCATCGTCACC
>CAYGTY010000039.1:0-39155 GCA_964352825.1 uncultured Anaerolineaceae bacterium | reverse complement strand
CTGAAGGAACAACCACTGCTTGGGGTACAATCGTCTCGGTTGGTTCATCACCATCTTCACCCTTACCACCATCAGCAGTCGCTGAAGGAACAACCACTGCTTGAGGCGCAATCGTTTCGGTTGGCATATCCGTTTCGATTGTAGTTGGCATCGGTGTATCGGTCTCAGTTGGTATTTCAGTCGGGGTCAATGAGGGTGTCATTGTCCATGTTGATGTAAAAGTCGGCTGTGGTGTTAAGGTCAAAGTCGATGTCGGTGTGAGTGTGTTGGTTGGGGTATAGGTAGCGGTTGGAATCGCCGTATTGGTTGGTGTTAAAGATAGGCTTACTTGAGCATTTGCTCCACCACCTAATTCAATGCCAATTGACGTGACTACATTCACGAATACAGTCCGCAAGATGGTACGCCCGCCACCTGTACAGCCTGCTTCGGCTTTAATTGTGCCTTCTTCGCTAAAGGTGGTGGTCACGCTACTGCCTGTAAAGAGCATACCTGCAATCTCCCACTGTACCGCCTCGACATTAAGACCGCCTTTGATGCTAAAGGTATATTTCCCTAAATTATTGGGGTCTTGCTCAACATCAATTTCACATTGGACGACGAGTGTTGCTGTCGGTGTTGGTGTTTTGGTTTTGGTTGGTGTTTTGGTTGGCGATGGACCTACCGTTGGCGTATTGGTCGCTGTTTTAGTGGCTGTCGGCAACTTGGTATTCGATGGTGTCGGTGATGGACCCTGTGTTGGTGTACGGGTTGGTGTTTTGGTTGGCGTTGCTGTTTTGGTATTGGTAGGTGTTAAGGTGGGCAAGGGTGTTGAGGTAATGATAAATGACCCGCCTGTTTGCGAGTTAGAAATCGTGATTGAACCCCTATCTATAATTTGACCTGCTTCACTTTCACAGGTTAAAGTCACGCGGTATGTCCCTGTTGAGTTATAGGTACGGCGAACGGTATCGCTTGATGAGGTTGTGCCGTCATCAAACAGCCATTCTATACTGGTGATGTTATCTTCAATACTTGTCCATTCCACAATAACAGGAATTACCCCTGGGAGTGTGATGTAGCGAGCATTAATCGCACAGCTACTTGCCAAAACCATATCTTCATCGGGTGTTAGCTCAGGGTCTGTGTTAACTGCTGGCTCTTGTGCTGGGGCGGATTGTAGAACAGGATTATTTTGTGTCGTGTTACTATTTGATGTATTTGTATTGCCATTGTTATCAGCAACAACAGGTACATCATTATTGGGTTGTTCTTGATTCTGCTCAACTGCTTGACTATCAGGAGCAGGCTCAATCACAGGGTCAGGTTGATTATTGGCTTGTTGTTGCTCGTTTGACGAAGCAACAGTCAAGATAATCTCGTCTTTTTTCTCTTCCCAAAAGTCAGATGCTTTTTCTGTATCTGATGTTGACTCAGATGCTGTATCATCTTGTCCTGTTACGATCATAAAAGCGAGCATGAGTATAACGAGAGAAAAAAATAACGCAAATATGCGTTTTGAATGGATCATGGGTATTCAGTTGCTCCTTGTGACAAGCTGTCACAGAACACATACATCGTAATGTATTTTATATGTTGAATGAATTATATAGCGTAAACATATTTTTAGTTGTCTGAAAAGTTCAGACGGAGGGCAATCGTAGAGATAGGCTATAAAGCCTATAGGCATTGGGCTAAAAGCGATTTTAACAGTAACCAAATTAACCGATAACACCTACTCCACTTGAGCCGATTGACTGATAGCAACGGCGGTTGGCAACCATAAATTCAGCTCTTGCGGATTCACTGCCATTTGAACACTTACATATCCCAAATCAGATAATTCCCGATATATCGTCAGTGATTGGCGTGTGGGTGTGGATGAGGTTACCAGTATCATCAGGTCGCCATTGATGAAAAATTGCTGAGGGGTATCAAAGGTACTTTGTGGGAAGGTATTCACAAGCTTTTGTATCCGTTCAAATAACGTATCACCCCGAAAGCCGAGTGCGTCCATCTCATTATAGGGCATATATTGGACAATCACTTCGGCAGAGCCTTCATCAATCTCTATCACATTAGTGAGTAGTAAATTGGGGTCGTTGGCGAGGCGAATTCCATTTTCAAATAAGCGTTCCTCGTCATTAAGTGGGAAGGTTTCCTGCACTAACCAACCATCAGGATAATTCACACTGAGTTTGCTGATATTGGTTGTGTAAACGGAGTTTGTTGCTGGTCTCTCGAAGGTCAATTGACGGATGCTTGTAGGCAACGGTGTTGCAACAATCCCTTGGATGACATCGCCCAAATCAGGTGGTGTATCATCGGACCGTGTCGCTGTTGGTATGGGTGTTGGTTCTGTACCGAGTGCTGAGAAAATAGCATCATCCAAGGTCGATTGTCCACTGTTATCTGCTCTTACAATCCGTGCTTGACGCGCAATCGCGAGTGCAATCGGTTCCCAATCACCGAGTTCGTTGGGTGGTGTCCGCAATTGCATCCAGACCGCCCCTCCATCCGACATCGGTGTTAATAAAGCTGTCCCACTATAATTGGGGTTATCAAAATCGACCTGCGCAAATTCAAAGTTCCCCAGTGTAATCCGACGCGGTGTATCATAGGTTGTTAAGCTGGATGTTGTGGCGACAAATTTTTGCAAAACTTCCAATGTATTCGATGTACCCGCCCGCGCCACACTATATTCTGATGGGGCCACATATTGGATGAGCAGTTGTGCTTCATCTGTAAATTGCAGACTATCAGGTTCAGCATCAATCATGCGCTCAGATGTGCCTAATAAATAGGAGGAGGGGGAAACCTCTCGGATGAGCCAATCGGCTGGATGAAAAAACTCAAATTGGTGTTGAGGGACAATCACTCGTTCTGTTAATTCCACCACATCAACACGATAGGTTGTTGTCAATAAGAGTGACCAAGCCAGCGCACCTGTTTCTTCAGGTAGGGTCTCGCCTGCTGTCAATACAGTCACCCACAAGAAACCCACTTTAATATCACGCCCTAGAGATAAACCTGTAAACCCTTCACCATTAATTCGGCTATATGGGAAGGTTATGCCATTTACCGTGACTTGACGCACATCACCAAATGTCTGTGGACGAGAGCTACGGGCTTGTTGTGATTGTAAAATACTACTGGGGTCATCAATCGGGATACCCTGTAGGGATAAATCTGTATAATCCCCAAGCTGTAGGCTAATCTGGGTGCTATCCAAACTGAGCAAAACGGTATTTTCAGTTGGCTCAGTAACCGTCCACCCTGCTGGATAATCAAAGACAAGGCGCGTTTGTTGCCCCCTAAACTGTAAGGGGCGGTCTAAAGTGGGTATCGCGTAGAGTTGCTTTACAATGTCACTGAAGTCCACACTGCGTAAAAGCTCAATTATCTGTCCCTCAATTTGGGCAAATTCATTGGGCGCAGTAAAGACCTGCAATAAAACGACAGCCCCATCACCCATATCCATCACCCAAACAGCCCCTTCATTGTTCCCCTCGTTGACAAAATCTGAGCGCACAGTGAGACGGCGATTAAATTCATACCGCTTGGGTTCATTGGTGGATAGGGGAACATTGGAATTAGCAATCACGGACTGTAAAATTGCGTCGATATTTGTTCCCGTAATATCTGCTTCTTCACGTTGTGGGGCGGTGAGGTGGGCTATCAATATCTTGAATTGACCCGCTTGTAAGCTATCCGTAATGCTGAACCCAAGTGAGCTTTCGCTATCGGCTAAGGCAATGATGCGCCTCTCTTCACGGACAATCCAATTGGATGGATAATCTAAAGTAATACGAGATTCGCGTGGTGTGAATGAGGTTAAAGTCGGAGACTCTTGTGCAAGAACATTCAAGGATAATAGACTGCCAAAAATCAGGAAAATCAGGATATGCTTGAGCATCAGGTTACCTTGATCGTCTTCTATAAAGATATGTTTTACACAAGATTATTCTTTATCTGATTCTAACGATAGCGCACATCATGCCATGTGGGTAATTCACCCAGACATTCAGCAATATGTAAGCCGAATGCTTGTAATTCTGTCTCTACATTATGCGAGTCTAGCGGAGTCACGCTTTCGCCCTTGGCTCTAGTTTTCACAAAATCACCATTATTAAATGTCGTTTCAGTTTGTTTGTCTTCTTCGACAAGCACAAGCTGAAATTTACCACTCAAAAGATGCAAGCTAATTTCGCTATGATAAACTGATGGGCGTTTCTCACGTTTTTTAATCACTTCGGTAACATAAACCGACTGAATCCCATTGGCATTAATTTTCCAGCGAATATTGCGTCCACGTCGCGCGATGATACTGCGTTCATAAGGACTGACGATGATATTATCGGGTTCGCGACTAATCATCCACAGATGATATAAGATCAAACCCAGTAATAAGACAACAATACCTAATCCTAAATATGGCAAAATACTGGGGTCAGGCAATAATGTACCTGCATTGGGTAAAGCAAGGTCGCTGGTAATGGTCATCATCGACACCCACATATAAACCACTGCCCAAAATCCATACCATGCCACTTGACGGAGCTTGCCATAGAGCCAGCTTTTCGAGCGTGTTAAACGGACTTCACCTTCGCGCGAGGTCAAACCTTCATTTGTCATGACACGGTCTAATGTCCATATGCCATATTCAATCGGCAAGTCAGGTAAAGCAATTGGCTCAGGAATGGGTGGTGTTGTCGGTGGGACATCCATAAAAGGTTTTTTTAATATATCGGCGAGGGCTTGCCCGACACGCTTGGCATCATATTCATGCACGGATATATCAGGGTCAACAAAGCGCACCAACTCCGACCAACGGCTAGAGCGTTCTTCTGACAATTTGGGTGATAGAGTAATGCCGAGTTGCCATGCGTCTGTCTCATAAGACCATCCCAAGACAACTTGAGATATATCGGCAAGGGCAATTTCACCCGTATCAGGTAAATTGCGAGTTGTACCAAAATATTTGTTGTAGCGCAGACCCATATTCGGCTGAACTTCTGCGATGAGTTTGGGTTCTTCGCCTTCGATTTCTTGTATCAGTCGCCATCTATCATAGCTATAATCGACTGTGATGTGATTTGATGCAGAGATTTGTGTCATATCCAACAATCAGTTTATATGTATCATACATAAATTAGACCTGTATTATGTCAGATATTTCTTAAAATTTGCAGACATGATTTTTAATGCTCATCCTAATTTATAATGCCTGTGGCGAATGTGATATGATATTTATTCCACCCTCTGTAATTGTTACAACAAAATATATAAACTTTGAGCGACACGGACTTAGAGAACTCATAGACATTCTCAAATTGATTCTAATTTCTTATCGTACTTATATAATGCTTTTTATATTATTCTAATTTGTAACTTTTGTTCGAGAGTTGTGACACAAATCTAATTTTGTGTTTCAGCATTCAGATCTTAGTAATATGAAGGAGAGATCATGCGTTATGCACTCTATTTACCATGTTATGGTGTATTTAGTGATGTTGCTCGTTTAGCTAACTTAGCATACGAAGCAGAAAATGCAGGTTGGGATGGCTTTTTCATATGGGATCATATCGTTGCATCCGATCAAGAAACTGGGAAACCCTATGAAGTAGCCGACCCATGGATTGCGCTCACAGCCATCGCTTTGCAAACCAAGTCGATTCGTATTGGTACAACCGTTACCCCCTTACCTAGAAGACGACCATGGAAAGTTGCCCGCGAAACTGTGACATTGGATCGCTTATCAAGCGGTCGGTTGATTCTGGGTGTTGGTATTGGCTTGGGTGATACTGAATGGGGAGACCTCGGAGAAGAAACAAATATCCGTCGGCGTGGGCAAATGCTTGACGAAGGGTTAGATATTCTCATCAGATTTTGGTCGGGTAAAACATTTAGTTATTCGGGAAAGCATTATCAAATTAACAATGCTTGCTTTATCCCAACGCCATTACAGCAACCTCATATCCCCATCTGGATCGGGGGGTCTTGGGGTAACACAGCACCCTTTCATCGTATGGCAAAATGGGACGGGATGATTCCACTGTTTGATGTAGTTGGACCGGAACAAAATGCTGTTTTTGAAGACGCTGTTGATTATGTAAAAAAGCTCCGTACCAATCCAGATAAGCCATTTGACATTATCAAATTAGGTGTCTCTCCAACAGATGATCCAATTGAGGTACGCAAACGGATTCAGCCTGCAATAGATGCGGGTGCAACATGGTGGTTAGAAGTGCTGATGGCAGAGATATATGGGGAACGCATCGATCAAGAAGCTGGATACGAAGTCTTACGCGAACGTGTTCTAGCAGGTCCACCAAAACTTTAATCAATAACCTTATAGATAAGCGTTACATAGAAAGCAGTTCTGTACTTATCGTTCCACAAGACTTTTGCAAGAATTTCCGCTTATCTTGAGCATGTTCAACCAATAATCCCTATGGAGAAGCAATGAAGACAAATATAAAGCAACTTGGTGTAATCCTTAGTTTGCTGGCAATGCTAATTGGTGGTGGGCTTAGCTCAACGATTGCTCAAGATTATGACCTTACAAATTATCGTAAGACCTTGATTCAACTGATTGGGGCGACCTTTGATGTGTCGCGTGAACGTGGGCGCGACTTGGGTATTTATGATGTGATTGCTAATTCTGGTGATGAATTATATATTGCTCCCCTAATTGATATGGCATATTTTGCACGGGGCGAAGAACTCAATCCGAAAGTCTTAGAATCTTTAGCCACTCTGACAGGTGAACAAATGGGCTGGCAGGGGTATTTTGAATGGGCTGGAGAGAATAATATACCGCTACCCCCATCTTATGATGAATTTAAGGGACAATTGCTGGCAACATTCGTAGACCCTGAATTTACACGCTTCTTCCCAGCAGGCAGTATGGATACAGCCACTGTGAATATGGTTGAAGCGGTTTGGGGCGGTGTGAGTGTAGATGGCATCCCATCTTTAGTGAATCCGAAACACATTTCAGCCAATGAAGCCATTACAGAAGGGTATCAATATGAACAATACTGTCGTGGTGTTGATTGTAGTTATCCAGCCGAAGATGAGCTTGTCTTTGGTGTGAGTATTGATGGAGATAACCGTGCCTATCCATTGCGTTTACTCAATTGGCATGAGATGTTTAATGATGTGATAGGTCATGCACCGCTTTATGATGCCCCCGATGGCGAACAGGTTTGTAACTTCCGTGCGCCGACACCTTTCTTTGCGCGTGGTAAATCAGGTGATGAGTGGGTCTTCATTGGTGGTGATTCCGCAGGTTGTCCGCGTGATGGTTGGATGCACCTTGATGACATTGTTTGGGATGAAAAAGATGGTGATGTTGAGCTAATATTATCAGAATTGCCAGACTTAGATGCAGGTGAAGACAAAGCTGTGCGTGGTGTTGAAGGTCATGTAGATGGTAAACCGGTCATGCTAGCCTATTGTACGCTCTGTGGTGCTGGTGTTTTATATGATGTGACGATTCCTGATTTATCTTATACCGATTCCAAGGGCGAGCTTGTTGAAATGGGCGAAACGGTATTGGAATTTGGCTCATCAGGGATGCTCATGCGCTCCAATAAGCTCATGTATGACCGCAATACCGATACCATCTGGAATGCGATAACAGGCGAACCTTCATTTGGTCCACTTGCGACTAGCCGTATTGTGCTAGATGTATTGCCTGTCGTCGTCACCGATTGGACAAGTTGGGTTGAGCAACATCCTGATACAAGTGTCCTCAGCTTGGATACAGGGTTCATCCGTAACTATAGCAATGGTGGCGCATATGAAGATTACTTCAACAGCACTGACTTGATGTTCCCTTCATGGCAACAAGATACCGATATTGTCGAAAATAAAGACATGGTTTTTGCCTTACGCCTACAAGGTGAAGGGAAAGCCTATCCCCTAGAAACGATTATCCCCAAGCGGATTATTAATGATAGGGTTGGGAATACTGATGTTGTGATTGTGGCGGATGCAACCCCTGACCGTGACTTCTTTGAACCGGGTGGAGCAGCCGTCCGTGCCTTTGATAGCAATGGCTATATCTTCTCGGCTGGTGAGGATAAAACAACATTGATTAGCGATGATGGGCGTGAATGGCAATTAAGCGAAGAAGCCCTCACCGCAGACGATGGCGAAACTCTCAACCGTATCGGTGGGCATCTGGCGTTCTGGTTTGGTTGGTTTGGCTTCTATCCCGATAGTGAGGTATATGGGGTGTAGTCATCCTAATTAGGTGGTCGAAATTCATTAATATAAAATCAGTGGAAGAGACATGTCTCTTCCCTACTGAAATTCCCTAAGGGCAATGGCTTGCCTTGTCCGCCAACCAAGATATATAATCGAAAAAATCTAAAAACAAATGACCACTTACTTATGTAAAATCTAATGAGTCTTTAGAAATCCATATCGTATTTTCGGACAGACGGATGCCAGTCCCTACAAAGGTTTCCACCGATTTTTGTAGGGATGCGCTTCCGTGCATCAGCCGTTTTTTGTTCAATTATTTTCGAGACTCTACATTAAGATAATTTCACCTTTATAGCTATTGGTCAACAATAATCAGAGAAGATTTATAAAATATGGGACAACAGATCACATTAGAACAAGCTATTCAATTGCGTGAACAATTGCGCGATGAGGGACAAACACTGGTATTTACCAATGGTCATTTTGACCTCTTGCATATTGGGCATTTGGATTATTTGGAAAAAGCGCGTGCCTTAGGGGATGCTCTCTTTTTGGGTTTAAATGGGGATGGCTCATCAGAACGCCTCAAAGGGACAGGTCGCCCGATAGTGCCAGCGATTGAACGCGCCCGCTTGTTATCAGCCCTTATTCCTGTGACAGCTGTGATTATCTTCAATGACGATACAGCCGATGGCTTATTAAATGCTTTAACACCTGATATTTATGTCAAAGGTGGGGATTATGCACATAAGGTCTTACCAGAACGTCCCACAGTCGAAGCCTATGGGGGACGGGTCGAACTCATTGATTATCTGCCCAACCACAGCACCACTCAGCTAATCCAGAAAATCCGCAATCTGCCCATAGACTAAAATTTGGCGATGCGTTTGGCGACCCGTAACTGCGATGGGAAAATGGGTAAGAACTCAATCAGGTTATCATAGCGATTGCCGACTTCTTGTAAATAACGGCGCATCACACTGATTGTTCCGGGGAGAATCGTCATCCCATGCACTTTCTTCTCCATCAAAATATACGACTTCGCTTCAGCTTTACTCATATAATCTTCAAGATACATCGCAACCGATGCCGAGACGAATAGCGCGATGAATTGGTCTTCCCAAGTTGGATATTCTTTCTTGAAGCCATCATGCACAGGCATCTCTTTTTGGGAGGCTTGTTCTACTTCTTTTGGATATTTACTGAGGTAGGCTTTGAGCAATAAGCGTCCATACTCTATCAAGGTCGCACGATAGGAATGATTATAGAGAGTTTCTTCATCAAAAGGCCAAGGAGGACTATCCCCCCATGCAAGTGGTGGTGGTGTGATAGCGATTAAATGATTACCCACACGAATCCCAATATTTTCATCTGCTGGGTATAACAAGTTGGGCATAAAGATGAGTTCTTCTGTAAAATCCCCAACAAAGGGTGACAAGAATTTATGGAATTGAACAGTCCGAAAGACTTGGCTGGATTGCGCTTCGGCTTGTTCCCAAGCATTATTATCATTGCCCCAATAGGCTTTGATGTTTGCCTTTTGGTATAAATCCCATAAGTGTTCATTCCACTTATCAGGTACCCAAGGCGGTAAAGCAGAAATCGATAAATTCGGCCATTCAAAGAGCATCACCAGCGTAAACAATGCCTCTAGCGGAACGTTATGGTCAAGCATCTTCTGCACCCCTTGTACAGCAGGGTGTTTATCATGACCATTATCTAGCATATATTTACGGGTGGCGCGCGCATGGGAATGCGGTTGATGGCGTTTGTTCTGCTGGGCTTGTTCAGGATGACTGGTTGCAGATAACGCCACGGATAAGAGGCGAATGCGATCATCAATTTTGATAGTTATATCGGATGCTTGCGTACTCATCATGCAAATTGTCCAGTTAAAATCCAATAGTGTTTACAGTTAGCGAACAAAGTTTTGTGTTGATAAAACCAAAATCCAACACTCCACTACACGTATTGTAAATGCCAATTGCATGTGGGGCAAGCGATGCTGTCTTAATTTTCAGATTGGGGTCTGATAATTCGCTGGGGCATGCGTGTTTTCACGATAGATAGGTTATGAATCTACCCTACGAATTTCTGAAAATCAAAAAACTTGCGATATAATAATACAAATAATAGCGAGAACACACAGATGGGAAAACAATACAACTATTACGATACACCGTCCAATCATCCAGAGACAGTCAAATACCGCAAATGGGAATCCGCTATTCTCATCTTTGCAATTGGCGTAGTCAGCACCCTGCTTCTCATACATTACGCCTTTGGTCAGGCGGACAATCCAACAAGAGAAACCCCTGCCCAAGAAATCATCATTGAGGATACCTCCCAAAATCAAATACCCTCATGCCAAATCGTCAATCAAATCCAAACATTAGAACGGGATCGCCTCATTCAATTATTGGCATTGGCAAATGACTTGCCGATTGCGGATGTTGTTATCCAAGATATTGGGGAAATTTGTTATGATGAGAACCGTAATCCAAACGAAACAATTATGACGGACATCATCGTAACTGTAGAATACACGGAAGCTGCCAAACAACATGATTATGAGATACTGGGTTATCATGTCACCGAGATATTGCCATCCATGATGCAGATTCAACCTGCAAACCCCCGTCAAGTGATTATCCGATTCCTTGTTGAAGATACCACTTATTTAGAATGGTCTCATTCTTATAATAAGGCGAATTTATTTTCACAAAGTAGGCACGGAGAAGACCTTTGGTTTTGGGTTGAACCCGATTATTAGAGGTGTTTTCGGTAATTTTTCGGCTGAGACAGGTCATCAGCCCTACAAAAGCCTTATAATCCGTCGGGTCGGTATCTATGCCGACCATGCACTACGGTATAAATTTTACAGAGGGTTACTCTAGCACAACCTATTCAACCTCGCGTTCACGATTGAGAAAGACCACAAAAACACCTAATCCTAAGACAGCAAAGGGCAAGACAAACCCCAATATTAGGTTCATCTGCGCGATTTGTTCATCATTTGCGATGAGGTCTTCTTCGACAGGAAGGGGTATATCAATCGGTTGTTCAAGGTTATCTAAACGTGAATCAAAGTTGGATGCCCATAAGGTTGAGCGCAATATCAATTCACGATTGGCGACACTAATTTGTTGAGCAATTGCAATCAGGTTATCAATTGCCAGTGTATCGTTCCCCAATAACACGATTCGTGAGCCCGTATCGACATTTTCTGCCGCCGCCGCCAAAACAAGGATTCCGTTATCTGTGGCGAGTTCTAATCCAGGGACAAAGCTCGATTGAATAACAGCAGGGATTTGTTCATTGGGTATGGTATAGGCTTGTTGACTGGTCGGAATCAAGGGCGAGACAATCACATTATCAGGCGGTGTATTTGCAATCTGGATACTTGATGTTGGGAAGCCGAATAAAAATTGTGCGCTAAAGTCGCCTTCAAACCCCATCTGCCCGATAAAATGATCGGTGCTTATTGTATTTGGCAGTAACGCGTCACTGCCCTCATAGTTCTGAATAGGGTCAACCACGAAGTCGTTATTAAAGGCAATCCCATAATTTTCTAGTAGATAGTCTGTCAGCGCAGGGTCGGTTGCAATATTCGGCAATCCCTCACTATTGAAGCCCGCCATCAATATCATATTACCGCCATTATCCAAGTAATCTTGCAAGAATAAGCGGTCTTCCTCTGCTAGTGGGTTTGCGCCACCCACAATAATCATCGTTTCACCATCTAAGTCTGGATTATTGGGCTGAATATCTTCATTGGTACGGTAGCCTTGCATCGTTGCACTAAAGAGTGTGTTGTAACGAAAGACTGAGCCCAAGTCCTCCGTAATCAGTGTCATTCCACTACCATCAGCGGCATCAACCTGCACACCGCCGACTTCATTAACAAAGTACACGCCGAAGTTACCCTCAAAGGCTTGATTGGTGGCAAATCCAACGATAGCTGATTGCAAAGTTTTGGTATCAATCCGTGGGATAATGTTCGATTGTGCAGGAATTGCTTCGCCTGCCTCATCTAATGGCACAACAGCAATCTGCTGACTTTGAATCACGCCATAGTCTTCAGCGAGGAGGGGTTGTAAATCAATATCAATAAAGCGATAGGTGATTTTACCCAGCGTCGTCGATTGGATGTCCTCATATAATAAGGTCAAGCGGTCTTGTAAACCTGCTTCTTCCGCTGTCAAAAATGTGACCAACTGTAAATCTGGCGTATTCGGATTACCGACAACGCGTGATAGTGATTCACGGATTTCTGGTCGAACCGAAAACGCATCTCGTTGGGTCACGTCAAAAGTCAAATCTAAACTACGAAATAGCACATATAAGGCAATCAAGGCAGTAATCAAGACTACTGTTACCACAAAGGCTGTTCCTCCATAGCGCGCCGTCCGACCTAAAAAGGCTGCTCGCAATTGCTCAGGTGCTATAATCCCCCATGTCACAACCGACAAACCCAGAATGCCCAATCCAGCAAAGCCCATAATCCCAAAACGCGGTTGGAATCCGCCGATGATGGTTAAGGCTAGTCCGATGATGGCTAACCCCAGTAAATATTGAGGTTTGAGGATAGCAACGGTACGATTATCGGTGTTTGTATCCATATGCTGTTCAGTCATTATTTTGCTCTCCAGCGACGTGTTTCGACAAGACGGGTGGTGATAAATAACCCAGCAATGATTAATAAGATAAAATAGATAATGTCATGGGCTCGGAAGACCCCTTCCAGCAAGGTGTCATGATAATGTGCTTGCAAACCGAGTTCTCGGATAAACGCTGTTGCGCCTGCTGTGATGTCTTGCCCACTTGCCCAAATCGCGACACTATCCGCCAACAACAAGAGGATAATGGTCATCGCACTCAAGAAGCCTGCTACAATCTGGTCATCTGTAATCGCCGACCATATCATCGACATCGCTAAGACTGCACCACCAAATAGCCATCCACCCAGATAAGCCGAGAAAACCAATCCGCTATCCAATGGGGTGATGCTATTAATCACAGCAGTATGAATGAGGGTCAGCAGCAGCATAATCGTGTAGAATGTCCACACCGCCAAAAACTTCCCGATAATAAAACGGGATTCACTGACGGGGAGTGTCATCAAAACTTCTAATGTTCCCTCGCGTGATTCTTCGGCTAATAAGCGCATGGTCAAGAGCGGGGCAATCAAAAATAGTAAAAACATCATCGACGATAACGAGCCACTCAAGACATCACCTGCTGTGAGCGCAATCTGCTGTGAGCCAGCAATCTCGGTATTATATTGGCTGATGTTGACAACATTGGAGCTAACAATCACGCCATAGGCAAATAGGAAGCCAAACATAATGGCATAAGCTGTGATGGATTGGAAGTAAAGTGCTATTTCGCGTTTATAAACCGCCAGAATTGGTCGCATAGAGGCTTATCCTGCATGGTTGATAGGCTATAAAAATCATATTCATCTAACCACAAACTGCTCTAGAACACAAAGGGGAAAACCTTAACATCTTATATCCTATTTAAATATTATTGTTTGTTAGATTTTACTCTGTCTCGAATACATCATTGTACCTCCCGACACCTCTAATTTTTGGTGGGTTTATAGGGATATGCAACGGGATGTACATTAATAGAGCTTTTATCCAATATATTTTATCTACCGTAAAGTAAAAGATAATCGCGCGAATCGTCAAATTTAACCTAATGCAAAATAAATAAACCAACTATGAAACTACCAATCCCTCAAATGAAAACATGAGTTTGACTGTTAGTAGCTGAAAAATAAAATCCCTGTTTATCCAAAAACTAACCACTTGCGTGGAAATACACAGAGACTGTCTTGTAGACTATCCAAGTCAAATTTATCGTACACAAACATCACAAATAGATTGGGAGATGTTAAACCATATGAAGCACCTATCACGTTTAATAAGTTTAGTTTTTGCAGTCGCAGTACTTGCAGGTACAGTCATTGCACAAGATGATGTAGAAGCACTCAAGCAAGAGGCAATCGAAACCTACGCAGACATTGTATTTGCGAGTTATGAAGATTCGCTTGAGCTAGCGATTGAACTCAATAATGCCTTAGTGGCTTTGGTGGAATCACCATCCGAGGAAACACTAGAAAATGCTCGTACTGCGTGGCTGGCATCCAATGAACCTTATGGTCAGACAGAAGCCTACCGCTTTTATGGTGGACCGATTGATGATGAAGATGGTCCAGAAGGATTATTAAACGCATGGCCTCTTGATGAAGCCTATGTTGATTATGTTGAAGGTGATGAAGATGCAGGTATCGTCAACAACTTAGACGATTATCCAGACATCACCAAAGATGTTTTGGTTTCCTTAAATGAAGTCGGTGCAGAAGAAAACATCAGCACAGGGTATCATGCGATTGAGTTTTTACTTTGGGGACAAGATTTATATGAAGATAGCGCAGGACAACGTCCATTTGAAGATTATTCAACAAACCTAAATGCTGACCGCCGTGGGCAATATCTACTCATAACAGGTGAACTACTCGTTGAAAACCTAGAAGACATGGTTGCTCAGTGGAATCCTGGAAATGAAGACGGCTATCGGTATGTTTTATTAGACATGTCAACGGATGAAGCCATTACAAAAATCTTGACTGGCATTGGCGTGCTTGCAAAATCCGAACTCTCGGGTGACCGTTTATTCACAGCTTATGATAATCAGGATCAAGAAGATGAACATTCCTGCTTCAGTGATAATACCCATCGTGACATCATCACCAATTTTATGGGTATTCAAAATGTGTATTTCGGACAATATGAACGCCTAGATGGAACACTCGTCGAAGGCACTGGACTAACCGATATTTTTGCTGTCGTAAATAGCGACCTCAATGATGAAATGATTGCTTTACTCGAAAGCACTGATATGTTGGTCAACGAGATTTCGATTCCATTTGACCGTGCGATTGTTGATCCTGATACGCGCCCAACTGTTTTTGATACCGTCTTTACATTACTAGATGTTGGTGACAAAATTGTCGAATTAGCATATGAGCTAGACTTAGTTATTGATACCTCACTACCTGCACAATAAACATATTAGCATATCCCCAATAGCGAATGATGTTATTGGGGATATGGTGACGTATGAAGGATAATTATGACCACAAGACTATCCAAAATCATGATAACAGCAGGGTTAAGTTGTTTTCTTTTGATTAGCATGATGATACTTACCGCTCTGCCATCCCAAAGCCAAGATGCACGAGAACGAACTGAATTATTAGGTGGACAAACCACCATTTATAACCAGACACCCAATGCCTTTGGGCAACCCATCCCAGGTTTAGAGCGTGAACAAGAGTTACTCTTTTTTGTTGGCAACTCATTTTTCAATCAAAATTGGGTGACTGCGCCTTCATCCACAACCGCCCGTGATGGTCTCGGACCGATGTTCAATGCGCGTTCATGTGCCAGTTGTCACTTTAAAGATGGTCGTGGTCGTCCGCCAGAGTTCGATGGTGAATCCCCAACAGGCTTATTGGTGCGCCTGAGTATGCGTGAACGCAATTTACAGTGGGAGAATATGCCCGAAGTTAATTATGGCGGACAATTCCAAGATACTGCCCTCGAAGAAATTGACGATGAAGGCGATTTAATTATTCGCTACGAGGCAATTACAGGGACATTCAGCGATGGTACTCTCTATGAGTTACGTGACCCGACATATAGCTTTGAAAACCTCACTTATGGTGAGATGCACCCAGAAGTCATGACATCACCACGCGTTGCCAACCAAATGATTGGTCTTGGATTATTAGAAGCCCTTTCCGAGGATACCTTATTAGCATTAGCAGACCCCAATGATCGGGATAAGGATGGCATATCAGGTCGCCCCAATTATGTTTGGGATTATTATAATAATCAGCTTGCGATTGGGCGTTTTGGATGGAAGGCAAACCAACCCCATCTATTACAACAAAGTGCAGGTGCATTTAACGGTGATATTGGCATTACCACTAGCCTATTCCCACATCAAAACTGTAGTCCAGTACAAGATGATTGCTTGAATGCAATGAATGGTGGCGACCTTGAAATTGATGATGATGATTTACTCAAAGTCGTGTTATATGCCAGTTCATTAGCTGTCCCTGCCCAACGCAATTTTGAAGATGAACAAGTCATACAAGGTGAAGACATATTCACAGATTTACAGTGTAACGCTTGCCACACGATGACGCTAGAGACAGGCATTCATCCCACCATTCCAGCCCTATCCAATCAGATTATCCACCCCTTCACTGATTTATTGCTGCATGATATGGGTGAGGGTTTAGCTGATGATCGTCCAGACTTTCAAGCGACTGGAACAGAATGGCGCACACCTCCACTATGGGGGATTGGCTTATTTAAAACTGTCAATGGACATACCTATTATCTGCATGATGGACGCGCCCGTAACCTCATTGAAGCAATTCTGTGGCACGGCGGAGAAGCCGAAGCATCGCGTGATGGGTTCAAAGACCTATCATCAGCAGACCGTGAAGCACTTATCGCATTTTTGAAATCTTTATAATTCTGGAGTATGTATGAACCGCAATTTTAGATTCAGTATTCTTGCTATTAGCTGTATCGCTCTCGCATTCTTGTTGACATTCAATATGAATCAGCAACGCGTCCAAGCCGATGAACAATTTGACCGTCGCGCAATGTTAACTAGCATTGTCGAAAACGTCATCTTCCCTGCTCAAGAGGCTTTTATTGATACCTCCGCACAACTCGAAGCGGATGTTGCGACTTTTGCAGATGACCCAACCTTGGATAACCTCGTTGTCGTGCAAAAATCATGGCGGCAAAGCTCTAATGCTTGGGAAGAAATGATAAATTATGCGCTCGATTTACGCTTAGATTCCTTCCACAATCAAGTTGATAAACACCCACTAAACATCGAATTTGTCGAAGGCATCCTCAACGGCGATGATGAAATCACAGAAAACTATGTTGAGGGTATTGGCTCTACATCACGCGGATTACCTGCTATTGAATATCTTATCTTTGACCCAAGCCTATCTCCTGATGAGATTTTAGCGACATTCGATGATGAGCAAAGGATGGCATTTTTAGTGGCACTCGCACAGAACATCCACAATAAAGCTGAAGAAATCCATCGCTATTGGGCTGATGTTGATGGGCGTAATTATGCCAAGACCTTCATTGAACAAGACCAAGAAGGCGGGACAATTCAAGGGTCAATTAATATGATTGTTAATGAGATGTTCCTGACGCTGGAAGATGATTTGGATATGTGGATTGGTGAGCCATCAGGTATTGCACTTGGCACAGACCCACAACCTGATTTAGTCGAATCTCCACGTAGCGGTCAATCGGCGCAACATATTCTTCATCACTTAATCGGTTTGCAAAAGCTCTTTAATGGTGGTGAAGCCGATGATATGCTTGGATTTGATGACTATCTTGATTTCCTAGGGGCTGAATATGATGACACCACATTATCAGAAGCCATTAATGCCCGTTTTGATATTGCCATTACAGCAATCGAATCCCTTGAGCAACCTTTGCAAATTGCCGTTATCGACAATCCTGAACAAGTTGCGGAAATCTATGAAGCCATGCGCCAATTACTGATACCTTTTCGTGCAGATATGAACAGCCAACTCAATATTGTGATTACCTTATCTGACCGCGACGGTGACCAGTAAGGACAAGTTAAATCACCTCTTATGTGGCGCACACTTCGTAAGCTCCAAGCCCAATTACAGCAACCGACGGATATATTGCCGTTAATTATCTTTCGGATTGCTTTTGGGATTTTGATGTGCGCCAGTTCTATTCGTTTTGTAGCCAATGGTTGGGTGCATCCTATTTATATCCAACCTGAATTTCACTTCACCTATCTGGGCTTTGAATGGGTTCAACCACTTGATGGCTTATGGATGTATTCTGTATTTTTACTCCTGATTATCTTATGTCTGTTTATCATGGTTGGCTTTGCCTATCGTCTGAGCATCATATTGTTTTTCTTGGTTTTTACGTATGTTGAACTGATTGATAAAGCAACCTATCTCAATCACTATTATTTCATCTCCTTGATGAGCTTTTTACTGATTTTCTTGCCTCTGAATCGCTATTTCTCAGTTGATGTTCTCTTGCGCCCCCATCTGAAAACGCGCACTGTCCCGATGTGGATGATTGTTGTTATTCGCTTGCAATTAGGGATTGTCTATTTCTTTGCAGGGTTCGCCAAGCTCAATGCCGATTGGTTGCTTGAAGGGCTTCCCATGAAAATATGGTTGCGCGCGCATACGGACTTTCCCATTATCGGCTCGTTATTTGATTATGGCTGGGTTGCTATTTTGATGAGTTGGATGGGGGCAATTTATGATTTAACGATCCCACTATGGTTATTATGGCAGAAAACTCGTTTCTTGGCTTACGGTACAGTCATTATCTTTCATCTGATGACAGCCTTTTTATTCCCAATTGGCATGTTCCCGTTTGTGATGATTGCATCCACGCTTATCTTTTTCACTGGTGATGACTTTAGACATGTCCCTCGATGGCTTACAAAACGATTTGGCGCAGTTGAAAGACCTGAAACCACATCCACAAAGCCGATAGCATCATCACGCTTATTGACTGTAATCCTCATTCTATTTTTTGTGGTTCAACTCTTTCTGCCATTGCGTCATTACCTCTATCAAGGGGATACCAACTGGACAATGGAAGGGTATCGTTTTGCATGGCGTGTATTGCTGAATGAGAAAAAAGGGTTTGCCACCTTTTATATCGTTGATGAAACCACAGGCAGACGACAAATCGTATATGGAAACGATTATCTGACTGAGCAGCAAGTGCGTCATATGTCCTATCAGCCTGATATGATTTTGGAGTTTGCTCATTATTTAGGGACACAGCATTCATTTGACCCGACCCACAAAATAGCTGTCTATGCAGAGGTCTATGTCGTACATAATGGACATCCAAGTACCTTGTTAATTGACCCGACACAGAATCTGCTCGATATTGAGCGTGATATTTTTGCTGATGATTGGATCATCAAAACCAGCTAATGTTGAATAAAGATTGTTATTCTATGCTACAAAATCCACTCATCAAATATGTGAAAAATACGTGTGACATTTGTCTATAATTTATGTTAAAAATAGCATCCTTAATTTGACAATGGCTTAACGTTGGCTTAAACTTAAGGCAATAAGCAACGGGGGGTAATTCGGCACAAATGATAGCAAACAAATTAGTTTATAAAGTCATTTTCAGAGACTAAGCGCGGATGCGATACATATGTTGCACCGCGTTTTTTTATTTATGAGAGTATTTAATTTAGTGAGAGGATGAATCATGGACACAAGCATGATTAACAAGATTCAAAAAGCTAAAGAATATGCTGGGCAACCAGAACGTGCAACCTTCAACACACTTACTGTAGAATTTCGTGGCGACAACAACTCCTATCATACCGAACTTGGCAATGACGGCTGGTCATGTTCCTGCCCCGGTTTTCAGAAATATGCGATTTGCCCACATATTATGTCACTGGAAAAATTGTTCAAGCCCCTCATCAAGCGTAAACCCGTCCCTTATGCAACAGGGCAAAATATCGTTAGTGATGTGAAAAAATCAAAACGCTATTCGGATGAAACAGATCGTATCACTGTAAAAGCATTTGATTGTAGCTTCGAGGGATATAATAAGACGCATCATATAACTTACGATGGTGGTCAATGGACAAGTACAGCATCTTACTTCCAACAACACGGTGTATGCAGTCACACAATCGCACTTGAGAAAATCTTAAAAGGCTTTGTAACCCCTGTGCGTACTGAACCAGTCGTGTAATTATGTCCACTATAAATCACTGAGCGAGGTGACTATTTATCAATCCCTCGCTCATATTTTTCTTCGTTTGTCTTGACCTCTAAATTTTAGCCTTCCATAAACGCAACGACATCTGCCTTGAGCTTGGCTAATGATGCCACATGCAGATACATCATATGCCCTGCTTCATACTCGGCGATGGTGATATTATCACGCAAGCTCGCATCCAAGCCCATATGCTCTAGGGAGTAGTATGCCGCAAAGAAGGGTGTTGCAAGGTCATAATATCCCTGCCCCACAAAGACTTTCATATAGGGGTTCTTCGCAAATGCAGAGCGTAAGGCTTCACTTGTATCAGGGAATTCTCCACCTTTATATTTCCAGTTTTGATTGACCTTAAAGCTGAGGATTTCATAATTGATGTCATTCTTATAACCCAGTTCTGCCCGTATATATTGGTTATACATCGCTGTATAGGGTGGGATAATCGCGTGCATGGAGGGGTCAAAGTCTGGATATTGCCCTTCTGCGGATGCCATAATCCCAATAAAGCGTGAATCAAGGCGACCGACAGCCCGTTTATCATCGCGCACCAATTCTTTACAGAAGCTCATAATATTAATGCGTAAATCTGCCCCAAGGATAAAGCGTTTAGATATGCCTGTATAAGCTGATAACTGTTCAGCAATCGCATTGCGGTCTTCATCCGATAATCTATCACCTTTTGCCAATGCCACAGCATAGACTTCCTCTGACCATGCTTCAACCTCATGCAAGAGTTCACGGAGTTCGCGTTGTTGCAAGTCCGCGCTGAGTTTGTTGTGATAGTAAGCTGTCGCGCAGTAGGTCGGGATATAGAGCATATGTGGTAAATCATTGGCTTTGGTAAAGCGAATCGTCTGGAAGTTAATCACAGTCGAAATTAGCATAATCCCGTTGAGTGCAATCCCTCTATCAATCAAATGCCCCGATAACCCTGATGCGCGGGTTGTCCCATAGCTTTCCCCTGCAAGGTATAAAGGTGATGACCAGCGTTCATTACGCGAGAGATAAAGGCGGATAAACTCCCCAACCGATTCAAGGTCAACATCCAATCCCCAATAATCTTTATTTTTATCCGGTTCACTCGCGCGTGAATAACCCGTTCCAACAGGGTCAATAAACACAAGGTCGCCCATATCCAGCCATGTATATTGATTATCCACAAGGCGGAAAGGAGGAGCAGGCATAAATCCATCATCTCCCATGTCGACACGCTTCGGACCAAGTGCGCCCATATGCAACCACACCGAAGCCGACCCCGGTCCACCATTAAATACAAAAATCAAAGGGCGTTCGGCAGGGTCATCCACATCATTTAAGGTATAAGCCGTATAAAAAATCTTGGCGTTAATTTCGTCTTTTTCATCTTTGAGGGGCATCATCCCTGTTTGAGCAGTATAGTTTAGTGTTGTACCCTCCACATCAAGGCTATGCGTGGTAATAATCGGCTCTTCTTCCTTGATGTCTTCTTTTTTGTCTTCTGCTTCTGGTTTGTCAGGCTTCTCACTCATTTTAATCAATTTATCCTTTTAAAGTTTTTTGAATATTACTAAAACTATACCCATAATTAAATAGACTGACAACAAATTACCCACCTAAAACATAGGCTCAGCACCTCGTCACACCCTCGTAACTGTGATACTATCGACCCCAATCAAAAATAATCCTATAAGAAAGGACTCTCATGGGTCATAAAGAAGATGGTATCAAATTTTTAGAAGAAAACCTCAAAAAAGAAGGCGTAACCGTCACATCAAGTGGATTGCAATATGAAGTATTAGAAGATGCAACAGGTACAAAACCAAGTGCATCCAACACAGTCGAAGTTCACTATCGTGGCACATTGATTACAGGTGAAGAATTTGATAGCTCATACAAACGTGGCGAAACAATCGAATTTCCGCTTCGTGGTGTGATTGCAGGTTGGACAGAAGGCGTACAACTAATGAGTGTTGGTTCAAAATATCGTTTCTATATCCCATTCCACCTTGCTTATGGTGAACGGGGTGCAGGTGGCGTTATTCCACCATTCGCGACCTTAATTTTTGACGTAGAATTGGTCAGCATCAAATAATATTCGCTAGCTTATCATGCGATGGGGATGGATGCTATGATCATCCCCTGCTTTATGCTTTTACCAACTGGGTACGATCACCATCACCTGTTTCATATTGAACACCCACCAGCGTATGGTCACCATCTACCGTCTCTAGTAATCCAGCTTCATCATCACTCAGTTCCCGTATAATCGAAAAATGTATCTTCTCGATATAACTCCCAATCGCAGCAATCACGACAGCGGGGAACAAGAAAATTGTTAATAAGGTCAGAATCACCAAACCTTTGTTCATAGAGATTTCAAAGACGATTTCGCCATCGGGCTTACGTGCTAAAATGCGCCGTTCGTCTGTTTTCGCTCTTACATCGCTAAAGACTTTTTTCGCAACTTCTTCTGCCACTTTTTCATCAATGCCACAGTCTTTATCATTTTTGTCTTTATGTTTTTTCTTTTTGTGCTTCATAGCATACCTCGTCATCTACCTATTTCTCTATACGTACAGTATACAAGAATTGTTGCGCGGTAAAATAATGAATTGTGAAGCTCAGCTATATCCTGATAAAAACAAATGCTCACCAACCTTAATTTAGTATTCTTTCGAACTTATCAAATTGATATTAACATTTACTTATCAAGTAAGTAATTCAAATCGCTATTTGCATAAAACTTACTATGATCCTATAATGAGTTTAGATTTACTAACCAATAAAATACAGAATGCAAATAATTATAAGTATAAAATTTACTATATATAATAAGAAAGCAAACAATTGTGACTGTCCATCCCAAAGCCCTTACCTATCTAAAGGTCTTTACCAAAGGTGTCATGTTTGTCTGTCTATTGTTTGTCTGTATGATTATGATCATCTGGTTGATTGCCCCTGAACTGATACTAGTTATCATGCCTGAGGCAACTATGAAATTTAATACAGCCTTGTCATTCCTATTCATTATAAGTGGCATATTGCTATCAGACGTTTCATTCACTTATGTAAAAAAGATACAATATAGTCTATACGTCGCCACACTGATTATCGCAATCAGTAGCTTGTTTGCATATATTTTTAATCTTCAACAATTTTTCTTGAACGAGCTTTTTGTCCTTGACCCCTTTACAGCAAAGGGTAACTTCCCAGGGCAAATGTCTATATCAACCGCAGTTTTATTTATCATCATCAGTATCGTCATGATCACTCGTGATAAATGGTCACATATAACAGAAGCCTTATGTATTTTTCTAAATTTATTAGCATTAACACCTGTAATCGCATTCTTCTTTGATTTTGAAGCTTTGTATTCATTATTTTTCTTTAGCTCAATTTCAATTCATACAGCCTTATTGTTTGTGTTACTCAGTGCTGTGATCATAGTAAACATACCCACAGGTAGCATCCATCGGTTGATTACTCTTGATGAACCCGGAGGCTCTACTTTACGCTGGTTATTGCCGATTGAACTGATAGTGCCTTTTGGAATTGGCTGGTTGATATTACAAGGAATGCACCTACAACTTTATGAAGCAGGATTTGCCATTAGCCTCTGTGTTATTATTGTCATCACGATTCAATTTTTTGTTGGTATATCTTTTGCTCGTAATGTCCAGAAATGGTATGAACATAAACGCGCCATGCATGAAATATTCATTCATGATAAGCTGACAATTATGGAACTTGAAAACATCCGTGAGATGAAAACATTAAAGGATGATTTTTTGGCTAAATTATCACATGATATGCGGTCACCCATTACCACAATCGTTACATCAAGTGACATTATGCTGAAATATAGAGATAAATTAACAGAAGAGCAACGGATAAAGCACATAGAACGTGTTCGGTCACAAGCTCTCAACATGTTAGATTTTGTTGAAGATATTATGTTATTGAGCCGCCTCGAATTTGAAGACTTATCTTATGAACTCAGCGAAGCGGATATTGTTTACTTCTGTAGAAATCATTGTCAAGATTACTTCAAATTAAACTATTATGAAAAACACCAGCTTATACTCGATATGCCCAGCAACCCAATACAGATTAAATTTAACCCAAAACTCATACGACGACTCTTAAATAATTTACTCAGTAATGCTATCAAATACTCACCTGAAGGTGGTAATATTTATGCTCAAATTATTAACCGTACGAATGCAATCCAGCTCTCAGTAAGAGATGAAGGCATTGGTATCCCTGAAGAGGATATCGATAACTTATTTCAACTATTTCGACGCGCATCCAATGTCAGTAGCATATCGGGGCATGGTCTCGGATTGCCAATTATGAAACAAATAGCAGATATACATCATGCAACTATCTCAGTGGAATCGACAATCAGGCAAGGTACGAACTTTACTGTAGTTTTCCCATATTAACATCTTGTCAGTTTATTTGCGACGGCTTCATTTTGCGATATGCTTGTGAGTGAGCATACATAAATGAGGCGAAACATGTCCGACCAATCCCTACCCACTACCCAACCCGAACCATCACTTGATGTTGTTGCTGTACCACAGCCCAAAGCCAAACGCTATGACTTTGATATGATTGTGATTGGCTCAGGTCCTGCTGGGCATCGCGCTGCAATTCAATCAGCCAAATTAGGTAAACGTGTTGCTGTGATTGAGAAGAAGACAGTCATTGGGGGGGTGTCCGTCAATACGGGGACGATTCCATCCAAGACACTGCGAGAAGCCGTCTTGCATCTATCGGGTTTTCGTCAACGCTCCATCTATGGCATGTCCTACCAAGTCAAACAACATATTACGATGGAAGACTTGATGGTACGGGCTGACCATGTGATTCGCCATGAAATCGAAATTAGCAAACATCAATTGCAACGTAACGGAGTCGAATTAATCGCAGGGATTGCAATGATTGTTGATGCCCATACCATCCATATTAAGTTTATGGATAAACATGGCGAAGATGAACTCACGACAGACAATATCTTAATTGCTGTCGGGACAACTGTCGCTAAACCTGACCATATCCCCTTTGATGATGATACGATTTTCACCAGCGATGGCTTGCTTAAGCTCGACCACTTGCCTAAAACGCTAACCGTTGTTGGCGGTGGGGTGATTGGTGTGGAGTACGCCTGCATGTATGCGACTTTAGGGGTTCGTGTTACATTGGTTGAGATGCGTGATCGTTTGTTAAATTTTATCGACTACGAAATTGTCGATGCGCTAATTTATCATATGCGCCAACAACGCGTGACCTTCCGCTTAGATGAAAAAGTCAAAAGTATCCAACCCACTGAGACACGCTATGGGAAAGGTGTGAAGACTTGCCTTGAAAGTGGTAAAGAGATTGTGACAGAAAAAGCCCTCTATGCCATTGGGCGACAGGGAGCAACCGCGAAGCTCGGCTTAAATAATATCGGCATCAAACCTGATAAACGCGGACGCATCAAAGTGAATGAACATTATCAAACCGATGTCCCCAATGTGTATGCTGTTGGTGATGTAATTGGTTTTCCCAGTCTCGCATCCACTTCAATGGAACAAGGACGGATGGCAGCATCTTATGCCTTTGGTATCGAGACGGATAGCTTTCCACAGCTTTTTCCTTATGGCATTTACGCGATTCCAGAAATCTCAACCGTTGGCGCAAATGAAGAAGAACTCACCCAACAAGGCATCCCCTATGAAATCGGAAAAGCCTATTATAAAGAGATTGCGCGTGGGCAAATCATCGGTGATACCATCGGTATGTTAAAGCTCATCTTCCATCGTGAAAATCATAAATTGCTAGGGGTTCATATCATCGGTGAAGGGGCGAGTGAGCTTATCCACATCGGGCAGACCGTCATGGCATTTGAGGGGACAGTCGATTATTTTATCAACACCGTTTTTAATTATCCCACCCTAGCAGAATGTTATAAAACCGCCGCTTTTGACGGTATCAATCGCTTAATCTAAGCGTTACAAATTTGGCATCCGACGCAAAAGCGTCATAATCGCTATATCACTTTGCAGGCGAGCTAATGCTGCGCCGAGACAATGATGGATACCATGACTAAAGGCAATATGTCGATTCGGATGCCTATGAATATCAAAGACATGCGGATTCGCAAATACCAGTGGGTCACGATTTGCGGCTAATAGAACAGCATGAACAACATCTCCTTGATGGATAACTTTCCCGCGTATCGTCACATCTTCAAATGCCCAGCTTTCAATCGTCATATGAGCAGGACCACTATAGCGTAGTAATTCTTCGATCGCCGATTGCACCAAATCATCATCATAGACATTCTCTTGCAATTCACGAATCACATCAGGGTATTCAAGTAATGTAAATATGCTATTGCTGATGAAGTTGACCATCGTCTCATAGCCAGCCGTAATCAATAGATAGACCATTGCTAATAATTCTTCATGATTCAAACGGTCGCCGTCTAATTCTACAAACTGTAATTCGGATAGCAAATCACCAATTATCATAGGTCGGTGCTGGCGGTCATCAATTTGTTGATTCAGATAAATCGAAAAGTCTGCAACTGCGCCCCGTACAATATCGACATCATCCAATAACATATGGTTTACCCATACAAACAGCCTCGGGTAATCTGCATCGGGTATGCCCAGCATATCGGAGAGTATGCGTAAGGGTAGCTGACTGATATATAAATGGGTTAGGTCAAGCTCATCACCATCCGCAACAGTGCTATCAATATGGTCAAAAAGATTATCGGCAATGATCTGAATCTTTAGACGTAAAGCCTGAATTTTGATAGGGGTAAAGGCAAGCTGAACAATAGATTTTAGGCGGGCGTGGTCAGGGTCATCAAGATTGAGCATGTGCTGATTGATAATGTCATTGGAATAGCCTGCTGTCCATTGTGATGATAAATGGACTGGTAAACGTCTAACATCTCGTCCAAATCGCTTATCTTTGAGGAAGCTCAAGCAATCATCATACCGTGTCAGAAACCATGTCACGCGACCTGTTTCTGGATGTATCGCAGAATGCACAGGGTCTACATCACGGAGTTGATCGTATAGCTCATGATTACGATGGGATTGTACTGCAAAAATATTATAGGGATTGCTCGGACTCGCGACCATCAGTGGATACCCTTCAGAAAATGATTGAACATTTCAGGGCAGTCCCATGATGGGGCGTTGCTCTGTTTAATTGTAAACTTGCTTATTTACTTAGAGTGTAACCTCAAACCATGAAATAAGGGCAAAGTCTCATAATTGTGGGGTACAAACCACTTTGTATATTGGTAGAATCAGAACTTTAAGCGATATAGAAGAAAGTACCCCTTATGCGTCTGATTCTTGCATCTTCCTCACCCCGTCGTCAAATGCTTTTGAGCGAAATGGGCGCAACCTTTGAGGTTATCAAACCTGATATTGATGAATCCTATATTGAAGGTGAGACCTTGCTTGACCATGTGGAACGACTGAGTCTGGAAAAAGCAGAAGCAGTGATTGCAATGTTAGATGATACTAGCGCAGTCATTATTTCAGCCGATACAATTGTCGTTTTGTCAGCGGATACAATTGGCATCGATGAAAATGGTGATTTACTAGGGAAACCTGCGGATGCTGATGAAGCCCGTACTATGCTCAACCGCCTTCGTAATCGTCCGCACCAAGTTTACACCGCCTTCACCGTCTATAAGACAGGCAATCCGCCACAAGTGATTACCCAACATGTCCGCACCGATGTCTATATGCGCGATTATTCTGATGCTGAGATTGAAGCCTATATCGCTAGCGGTGACCCCTTTGATAAAGCAGGTAGTTATGCCATTCAAAACGAAGCCTTTCATCCTGTAGACCGCATCGAAGGTAGCTATAACAATGTGGTTGGCTTTCCTGTAGATGAGGTCAAGCAAGCCCTATTAACGGTGGGTTATATACTCTAAAGTTTTCAAACACACATAAACCAATATAATAATGATAAAAATTAATATTTGCCCTATAATGAATTTATCATCATAAGCAACAAATCTATGCTTAGAATGGGAATCATCGTACCAATCAATACCTACAATTTATTGCCCCTATTCACATTTTCGTATGATAAAAAAATTATTCAAGATTAGGCGACTTAGATAGTTGGACTGTCGCATTATACTTATACAATTTTGAGGTACATGCAAAAATGACGCTTGAGTGGTTATATGTTCTTATCCTTAGCATATCGTTAATTATCAACCTTATCGCAACAGGTCTGACATATAGTCGTCGCATTGCAAAAGGTGGCTCGTGGTTTGCATGGGTCAATCTCATCAATGCAATTGCCGTGATGAGTTATTTGTTTTTCTCTGTATTTGAAGACCCTGACATTATATTTTTCTGGGTTCGGATTCGCATGTTTGCATTGAGTCTCATCCCACTTGCTTTGCTGCTGTTTGTATTAAATTACACAGAAAACCGAGATCAGATATATCGATATGTGCAATACTCAATCATCATTCCCATTATCACAAATTTGGTTGTGTGGTTTGCTCCCCATCTTTTCTGGCTATCTTGGACATATTCAAGACCTGACCTTATTAATTTGGAAGCCCCTGTGTTTACAGGTTGGTTCTGGGTGCATTCTGTATATGGTATACTCGGTTTATTGATCTCCTCAATCCTTATGATTCGCTATGCACTACAAGCCACCCATCAGACCAAGCGACAAGCCTATCTTATGGCTGTTGCAATCTCAATCCCATCAACAGTCGTGTTATTACCTGTACTCGGTGTCACGCGCAACTTAATCAATCCATTTCCCATCAGCCTGACTATTGCGGGGGTTATTGTTAGCATTACGCTATTTAATGAAGGCTTATTGCGGTTATCACCATTAGCTTATCACACCATCCTCGAAGAAATGCAAGATGCGGTTATGGTCTTAGATGCGCAAAATCGGTTACTTCATGCCAATAAAAAAGCTGTCGAAGTTTTTAGAATTCCCGATTATCCAAAAGTGTTAAATCAAAAATTAATCGAAATTTTCCCAGAGGAACGAGCATTTATCGAAGCGTATAAGGATTTATGGGAGGGTCGCTTTAACCATGAATTCAACATTCAAGGTCATAATCTAATCTTTGATATACGCGTATCGTCCACGCTCAACCCACAGGGACAACAAGAGTATAAATTGGCAGTCATGCGTGATATTACCGAAATACGTCAAACACAACAAGCTCAGTTAAAATTGGAATTAGAGTTAGAGCGCAGTGAGTTGCTCAAACGGTTTATTCAAAATACAGCGCACGAATTTCGGACACCTTTATCAACGATTGGGGCAACAAGCTTTTTAATAAAGGCGGATAATGATGCTGAAAAACGCAAACAACGAGTGCAATTGATTCAAGAACAAATTGACCGTATTACCCAACTTGTTGATATGATGATGAAGATGTCCACCCTCGATAGCACCATCATGGTCAACCGTGAACAAACAAACCTCCGCACATTAATTGCAGGCATACAAGATACATGGAAGCTCAAGACAACAATCCCGATTCATGTTCATTATGTCGATGAATCCGACATATTGCTCTCAATTGATGCACTTCTCATTCAAGAATCTCTATATGCCATTCTCGATAATGCCATCCGTTTTGGTGGTGAAGACAATCAGATTGATATTATTGTTCGGCGCACACCCAATGCTATCATTCTTGTGATTAAAGATAAGGGGATTGGCATTGAAGCAGATGATTTAACACATATCTTCGATACCTTTTGGCGCAAAGATACCGCCCATACCAGCCCCGGACTAGGACTAGGCTTACCAATTGTCAAGCGCATCATCACCTTGCATGAGGGCGATATTCAAGTCACCAGCAAGCTAAACTTAGGAACATGTATCACTATCACACTCCCGATTCAATCGACAAATATAATTGAGCAATACACTCGATAATGCCTTTACTCAATCTACTCAAATCAAAAAGCGCACCCGATTTGGATACGCTCACATTATCAAATTTTGGACTGTCAGTCTTTATTAAGCAGTGGTTTCGACTTCTTTAGGTTTTGCGCTATCACTGCTGGCACTGACTTCAGCAACTTCTTCTGGGTCGTCTTCATCTTCCCAGCTGATAATCCAGATACATGCCCCTGCCACTAAAATGGTCGTGACAATAAGTGCAATCCATTGCTGTGGCTCTAAGCCAACATTACGGGCTTCCCATACCAACAATCCAACCATACCCGTTGCTAATACAATCCATGCGGTGATGCGAGGGTGGGTCGCAATCAATTTCATGCCGGGGATTTTTTCCATGTGTCAAAATTCCTTTTCTCAATTAACGTCCATAGTATAGCTTGAGATGATATAGGGCGACAAGTGTGTGTCATGAGCGTATTAAAATGCAATCTCCACTAAATTGGAGGTCAATCTCTAGCAGGTCAATCATAAAGCGATACCCATCTACCGTGTAATCAATATCTGCTACACCGTTCGAAGGGACATCGTAGGTTTTGGCAAGTTGCCATAATTGATCGATTTCACAAGTCGGTGGAACAACACGCTCTGGGAGTTGCTCATCATCAGATACAGGTTGTGTTGTCTTTGACATACTTAAGTCACTCGCGACATTCACGATAATGATATTTGTGTTATCACTTGTCACAAAGGTATAAGCAATCGTTGGGGTTTCGCTTGCGGAGACATTCACTGTGCCATCAGGTTTAACCTGCGTCATTTCTAAGCTGAGGAAGCGTACATTATCGCCAGCGAACTTTTGAACCGACTCTAATGAGATTTGTGGATCAAATTGGGCAGGGTCTCCAGCAATCACATCGGGGACAGTCGGTGTTCCCGATAAAGCAAAAAATACGCCGCCAGTGACGATAATCAGAATGATAACAAAGGGAATCATGAGGCGGTTGCCTGATTTTTTCGGCTTATCTGAATTTAAGTCACTCAGCTCAGCCTCTGTTTTTTTCATTTCTTCTAATGCTATATCCCAATCATTTGAATCTGTCATCTCTTATTCCTCATTTATTCTCTAACGCATGGGTCGATTACAAACATGCTTCCAGTATATGGCGACAATCCGAAAAAGTATCATAATAATGATAGGCATTCTCTTGATTGTTCCCTGGTTGACCACATTCTAAGACCAACCAGCCCTCATAATCCATCTGCTTGAGTGTTGTGCCGATTGTGTCCCACGGCAAAAAGCCTTGCCCCGGTAAGCGACGATTTGAGTCCGCTATATAAATCATACCAATATCGTCTTGGTAATCTTGTAAACTGGCGATGAGATTATCTTCTTCCATTGCCATGTGGAATAGATTCGGCGCGATTTTCACATCTTCATGGTCTTTAATCTTTTTCCGGAAAAACTTGGCTTGTTCCATACGTGTCATAAAAGCTGTCTCATAATGATTAATCGGTTGCATCACGAGTAGTGTACCGATGGCATAAGCTAAATCCGAGACTGTCCGCAAGAGCCATATCATCATTTCTTTTTGCAAATCGGCAGGGGATGAATGAGGGGTTAAATCGGGCATCGTCGCCACCCCATAATGCGGTACAAATGAGACATAATCGGCTTCGAGGTCGGTTGCTGTTGCCATTGCCTGTCGCATTTTCCCAATGGCTTCCTCGCGGGTTTGCAAGTCAGGTGATAGATATCCATCGGATAAGCCCAAGTTAATCCCACATGCCGAAAGCCCTGTTGCTTCTAGTGCATCAGCAATATCAGGGACGCGATCATCTAAGCCCTCAGCCCAAAATTCCACACCTGATAAGCCAAGTGCTTTGGCATTGCTTAAGCGTTCATGCACAGTTCGTCCGGGGAGCATATCTTCTTGTATTGCGAGTTTCGGCATTGGTTTTATCCTATTTGTTAATTATATACTGTATCTATTTCGGTTAAACTTTCAAATTGCATATACGAATTTCAGCAGATTTTATGTCATGTTTTTGGTACTTTGTTGTTGGTTTTTGGTAAATTCCTGAGCTTTATCGCATCATAAGCCAATTACCAATCACAAACAACCAATCACACAGGTCTTTTAAAATGACTTGTTTTGAATTTCAACTGACTTCAATACACTACCTGTTAATTACAAATAAGTTGCAGATGACCTAGTGAATTCGGTATCATCTCTCTAATCTAATCATGATTATACAAAGGGATGTCTTATGTTCAAGAATTTGAACGCAGGTGCAATTGGTATTAAGGGTTTCTCACTGGCTCAAACCATTGACCTTGCTAAACAAACAGGATTTGCAGGGGTCGATTTTGATATTCGGGAAGCAACCGAATTGGCACAAGCTGAGGGTATCGACAGTGTAAAAGCCTTATTCGGCGAGATTAAACCGGGGGCATGGTCACCACCTGTTGATTGGCGCGGTGATAATTGGCAAGCCGATGTTGACCAGTTGCCACAATTTGCAGAAGTCGCCAGCCAACTCGGTGCGTTACGGGCTTCAACATGGTGTCCACCGTCTTCACCTGACCGTGCCTTTGACGAAAATTTCCAACTTCATGTTGAGCGTTTTGGTGCAATCGCAAAAGCTCTTAAACCTTATAATATCAGCTTCGGAATTGAGTTTATTGGACCGCAGACTTTACGCCCAGCCGACCAACATGACTTCATCTATACAATGGGCGGAATGCTGGATTTATGCGAAGCCATAGGGACAGGTAATGTTGGTTTATTGCTGGATGTCTGGCATCTCTATACATCAGAAGGCACAGTTGAGGATATGGACAGATTATCAAATGCCGATATTGTCAACGTGCATGTCAACGATGCTCCAGAAGGCTTGAGCTTTGCAGAGTACAACGACCATGATCGCCGTCTGCCAATGGAAACCCAAGTTCTGCCTTTAGAAGCCTTCATGAAGAAGTTACAGGTGATTGGCTATGATGGACCTGTCACACCAGAACCCTTTAGCGCGCGTGTGAATGCCATCAGTGACCCAAGCGAAGCAGCAGAATTGACCGCAAGTTATATGGACAAATTATGGGATGTGGCAGGTTTCGCTTAACAGCCATTACATCAAAAATGCAATCAGCCGTTGAACTAAAGATTTTTGTTTGCGTCGGTGTTTCTGATGTTTGACGGCTTGCTGAGGTGTATGTTCATGTAATGGGATTTCCCAAAATCCATCTTCAACCCATTCTAATGTGCGACCATCACCATAGCCTGCTTCAAAGAGGAGGTTATGATATTTATCAGGGTCGTCAGGACGGGTGCGCTGTGCAATTTTACGCATAATATTAGGGTCTGTACTATCAGCTTTAAAATGTTTCAGTAAAACAAGCATCTTTTTATAGGTTTTGATGCGAATATCATATTGCCATGTATTGGATTTTAGCTTTTGGATAATCCAATGATGCCACCAAACACGCACTGTAAAATCGACAGACTCGATAATAGCAAAAGCGCGGTGATGCTCAGAATTGTAGATCGCATCCAATGCCATCGCCAGTCGTTTTGCTCCAATAAAATTTGACCGCCGTTTGAAACGTATGGTTTCTTTATCAACATAGGGTAAGAAATAGTCGAGCCATGTACTGCGGAGGTCTTGATGCACTTTGAGGCGATAGGTCATATACCAAATTCGGGCTAATGTGTATTGTTGATCTTTGAGAATCGTGGCAGCCGCAGTGTAGTCACGACTTAAAACTAATGTCTGACCATAGCGGACTTGCTTAATATTGGGGTCAATATTTGCTCTTGAATCCCGATTCACCCGATTACCCTACTATCCAAAATCAACGATTATATAGGGACAATATAACACACTATTTCTATATATTTCGTTATAAAGTCGAAACTTTTGTAATAGAAGCGTCTTTTAAAGAAACCGTTTGAAAATTCAGAAATGGTATTGTTTTTCGGCTGACATCCCGTTGGATGTCCCTACAATTCACGACATTTCGACCGTAGGGATGCACAATAGTGCGTACGAAGCAGAAAAATACATCTCAAACAATAATATCCATTCATCAATCCCCTCACCATCACCTGCCGAGGTATATTATCCAGATACCCATAATCCAGCGGGTAAATAATATCTGGAAAACGCGGGTGAGCTGAATTTTGCGGGCGGTCAATAATAATGGTACTTGTATCGACCAAGTGTTGTAACTTATCCCAGAACGCCCTAGCGTGTATCTGAACCATCATCAAAGATACCTGTGGCATGGCAGTTACGATTGGCTGATGCCGCCGATTTTTCTAGTGCAAGGAAGTCATCATAAAAAGCATCATCAGGTTGATACAAAACAGCTTCTGCGTATCCCTCACGGACAAGGCTCGCATTCACAAATACACCATCTGCATAAATATAGCGCAAGTAACGCCCAAAACGATCCGTATCAGATGTATCGGTAACAAGTGTGACAGTCTTACCTTCGACCAAATCGCGATTGGCTTGAGTGGCATCACTATAGCAAGGTTCATCGCGTTCAGGTGTATTCACCCCAACATAACGTATCCGTTCACTGCGCCCATCGAGTAATACGTCAATGGTATCGCCGTCAATCACTCTGACAACCGTTGCAATTTCACCTTCTGGAATCGTGACGATGTTATCTCCACCATTCGATGATGAAGAATCGCTCACCTCAACAGCAAGGCTATCACAAGCCGATACAACACTTATCAAAATGATAAACAAGACAAAAATATGCTTTGGCATAGTATGCTCCATAGTCAATTGAATTTAGGGCATTATAGAGCAGGGTTGTTGTTGGGGCTATAGGGTGCTTGTTTAAAAAAGGGAGATTTATGTTATGGGGCTGGTGGGACTTGAACCCACACATCCAAAGGATAACGGTTTTTAAGACCGTCGCGTCTGCCGATTCCGCCACAACCCCATAAGATGTTTCCATTTTACATTTACTTGCCACGATGTCAACTATCTAAATTGCCACATCCCTATTTTGCTGGGCTAATAAATCCAGTAACGACGGCTCAGGACAGCCCGATTGTTATCAACTTTGTCCTTCAAGATGCCACCGTTGGCTTCGATAATTTTCTGTGAGCCAATATTGTTGTCATCGCAAGTAATCAGAATCTCTGTAATCCCTAGCTTGCGGGCTTCAATAATACCTAATTGGCATATCCGCGTTCCATAACCTTTACAGCGTTGGGATGGACGGATTTTATAACCGATATGTCCACCAAAGCGTTTGAGTGAATCATTTAAGGTATGGCGTAATCCTAATTCACCAATATATTCATCTCCGAGTACAAGCCAATAGAAAGTTTCTGGGACACGTTGCCCTGAGGGTGTTTTCTCCTCACGCGCAATCGCTTGAAGAAACTCCTCAAAACTCTTCTCCGATGTATCGGGATTCCAACGAATCTCAAGATTTTCTGCAACATATTCTGTGATTGCTTCCAGAAAACTTTCTTTATACTGATGCGATGGTCTGACCAACATCGGCTCTAGTTGACTCATGACAGGCTCCTTTTTTGGCTCTTTTGTATATTTTAAAGGGTCACTAAAGATTATTAAAGGCTTATTTTTGCTAATATAGATATTATCGTACATCAGTAAAATCTTGAGTATAATAGGGAAGTAGACTTTAAATTATCTTAAGCAAGGAAGCCCATGAGCCAAGCGAATCATCATCTGCAACGTCTTAAAAAAGCAGGGTATAAATTAACCCAAGCGCGGATGACTGTCTTGGAGATTTTGGAAGCCGAGCATGGGCATATTACCTCATCCGATGTTTTGCAAAAGGTAGAAGAGGTCAACCCATCGATTGGGCGCGCGAGTGTCTTTCGTACATTAGACTTATTTACGAACTTAGGGATTATCCGCCCCACCTATATTGACACCAGTCTGACACCTACTTATGTCATGATGCACGAAGGACATCATCATCATGTCATCTGCACCAATTGCAATCGGGTGATTGAATTTGATAATTGTGGTTTAGAGATGTTAACACAAACCTTAGAAGAAAAACTCAATATCAAAATCAGCGGACATTTACTTGAATTTTATGGCTTATGCCAAAATTGTCTGACGACCGAAGCATCTGCCTAAAGGGGACAGTATGAGCGACTTAGCATCACAAATCCAAGCAGAACAACAACAACTATATGAAATATCCAGCCTGACTGATGAGTTGGTGGATGACGACGCACAAGTTTTATTAACGTGGGGGTCTGCACAATTGCCCTTGCTCATCAGTGACATAAACGATGTCGAATCCAAAGCCAAATCTCTCCGTCGTTTAGTACGGTCTATCAGTGATTATGTTGGACAAGTTGAAAATATGGGCGAAGAAGAACGCCAAGCCGAATTACAGTATGTCTATCAAGCCGCTAATGCCCTTAATTACCCAGCACAAGATAATCTGATGCCTGCCCTCGTTCAACAGTTCGACGGGGTAAATTCAGCCGATGTCCTCACAATACTCATCGCATGGTTAGAAGATGACAGCTTGTTAACTGATGTCTTGAGTGGTGAATCTTAGGCAAAAAATATTTTTCAGTGTAAAATGAAATATAAGGTAATATTTTAATACACAGGTCAGATAAATGATTGCTGTTTGTAGGTAACATACAATCATTTAAAGACATGTCAATTCAATTGAATTCTATACAGTATCTTTGAAGGGATGAAATACTGATATGGCTCAATATGCTAAAAAACAAGGTCGGAAAAGAATATCACGTCGCCCCATGGTTCGTCCACAAGAACATGATGAGCTATCAATGTCTCCAAATAATGTAATTCATCTCCAACAATCGATTGGTAACCAAGCGACAATGCGGATGATGACAACCCCAGTTGCACGCCCAACTATTCAGCGTGGTGTGCAAGAACTCATTGAACAACATAAGAAAGCCCAAGAAGATGCTAGTAAGTCAAAGACATCCACAGCTACTCCGCGCGCAAGCAGTGGATTAGGAGATAAACAAAGTAAATACTTTACAGCACTCGCAAAACATAAAAAAGACCGTGCCGCTTTATTAAAACATGTTGAACGAGGTGCAGAACTGGGACGTGACCAGAAAATTGGTCGCGGTAAGATGAGCGCAGATGCCCAGAAACGCTTGGCAAATTCTTGCGAGTGGATTTTGGCAGGTAAAACAAAATTATATGCACTCACTGCTACAGGTGATTCCTCTGAACGTGTAACAGCCGCAGGAAAAAACCCTGCCAAGAAGGTGGCTTATTTCCCTGCTGGTGTTGACGGTAGCGGAACAGGTGCAGTAACATCAAGCATCGCCCCTTATAACTACAAAAGCCTCACAGATAATGCCAATATCGAAATTGATGATAACAATACTGTCGGATGGAATGGTGAAGGTTATCTGGCAGTCACCAATCCACAATCTCGCACACAAGAATATATCTGGGAGACAATCCGACATGAAGTCCAGCATGATGCTGACCAGAATCGTGATAAAGAAGATGCGGCCCCAACAGACTGGCAAGAAAAGTTGGAAGGTTATAAAACCGAATATCGCGCCTATAGTTATGAGGGAAGTGCCTACGACGACTTAGACCATGATCCATCAAATCTGGTGACTGAGTATGGGTATCAATGGACTGCACGTCAGCTGGCTATATTTAAAGGGGTCTTTGAAGAATATGACCATACTTCAGATGGCTGGGGTAAAACCAGAAGCGGTAATCCTGCCAGTAAAAGCGCAACAGAGCGCATAAGAAGTAATTCTAGAAAAGCTAGGAAATTAGCATTCCAACAAGCCATCGTTGCTTATCGTAATCCTGATGCAGAAGGCTTTAATAAGTGGAACTCAGTACGGGTTGATGATTTTTATAAGGCACTTAAAGAAATCCCTGATGGAACAGATGTTGGTAATCCCAGTAATTTTGTTACTCCATTACCTGCGCTTGAAACCAAAGTACAAGGTTTGGTCGATGTTTTAGGCAGACTCAACCTTGATGATGCTCAATATATCTTAAATGATTCTCCTGACTTTACGAGTTTATTAGGCACTAAATTGCAAAATCAGACACTGGCAGGTATCCGAACACTCTTAGGGAATGTGACCTAATATGCGAAAACCCTTACCGCCATTTGTTACTTTGAGCCAAGATGGGCGTGTAATTGCATATACAGAAGATACCGCCTTATATGTCGTTAATGTGGAAGATGGAATGGGTACAACCTATCCCTTACTGCATGGTGTACAACGGGTAGCTCTGTCCCCTTATGGCTCGGTTGGCATTGTCTCTGGATACGATAAAATATCGCTTTTTCGTCACCAAGCAGAAGCAACTTGGTTAGCAACTCGAACCATCCCAGCCCCCCTATTTCGGTCTGTCATTAGTGAAGATTGTTTGGTTGTCGGCGCATATGTGAACGACAAGAATCAAACGCACTTATTTGTCTGGGAAAGTGAGAAACTTATCCCGATGTTTTTTAGGGAAACAGAGTCCATCGGTCAAGTTGCTCCTTATCATATACGGCTTAATGACAAAACTCGACAAGTTTTAGCATGGGGTGTAGAGGGAAAAAGTGCATTCTCTGGTGAAGGCAAGCCTTTTGTACGACTGCTTTCGATTACCACAGAGGGTATTGAGACACAATGGGCAGGCGAGGGAATGCCATTTGAGCGTAGAGGGTTTCTATACCCATTAAAAAATGATGAACTCGGTATCTATAATCTTGAAACATTAGTGATGATGCCATCCACTATTCAATCGAATGATGTACCATCAGCGAAGACTCAATACACATTCAATAATTTGGAACGTGTTGCTATTTCGCCGAAGGGTAATTATATCGTTTGGCTCTGGAATGATGCTGTGGATACAAGCCATCTACGTGTAGCCGACTTGGCAACAGGTAACATCACGACAGAAACAGCCTTTAATCATCTTGGTCATTTCCCAATGATTGCTGTAAATGATGAAGGGCAAGCTAGCCTTAGTTATAGCGAAAATCCAAATCGTGTTTTAGCATTCATGGTTAAGGATAATGAGTTGGTCAAACAAATTGATATAGACACCAACTAAGCAAAACCTTGCATACGACTTACTCAAAAAAGGTTAAGGCACAACCTCAACTGTCGGCAGATACTCTCCATCAGGCGTAATCAGAAT
>CAYGTY010000038.1:0-40847 GCA_964352825.1 uncultured Anaerolineaceae bacterium | reverse complement strand
AACTTAGCTTTTACCAAAAATGCGGTCTCTTTGCAAAAAAGGCTAAACTTCAGGGAAGAGACATGTCTCTTCCACTGATTTATATTAATGACTTTCAACCACCTACTCAATCACCTGATAGGCTTGCATCTCTTCGATAGTAAAGCGTTTTTTGAAGGTAAAGGCATAGGGTGTCACACCGTGTTGATTGAGATAAGCGAGGCGTTGTTTGGCATCTTCAGGAGTCGGAATAACATCAGCAGGTTGCCACCACATACACATATACATCTCTTTCATATGCTCGAACCAATTGTGCCGTGGTTTTAATAACTCGACATGAGTTGATTTATAGGTAAAGTCAAAGAGTGCATCCATGCTTTTCCAAACAGACATATTAATGATCATCATGTCATCTTCATAGGGACGTAAAGCTGTTGCATCACCCTCTTCGGTTTGCAAACGCCACACAAAACCCTCAAAATCATCAGCAATGGCGTTAATTTCATCGAGTCGCGCCACAAATCCCGACATGGTTTCACTATCAATTGTATCAACCATCCGTCCTATATTCACTTGTGCAATATTGTAATCTGTCATGGTTCCTCACTGTATTGATTATGTGTATCATCCTCTTATCAAACCTGATTTCGATACCCCTGACTAGCACCATCTTGCGATACGATGACCATCGGACAAGCGTCACAGAAGCGTTTACCAAGCATCATGCAGTTGCCTGATTATCTATGTCATGCTAAACATAACTAAACACTAGATTATGGGGATATGATATGAAACGCCTTATTTTAGTTTTTGTATGTTTTAGTTTATTGGTGGTTGCTGGGATCACATCAGCCTGCGGTGGATTTTTCTGCACCAATACACCCATCGACCAGAGCGCGGAACGTATTATTTTTACGATTAATAATGACGATACGATTTCGGCAATTGTCGGCATTGATTATGAAGGGGCGGCTGAGGAATTTAGCTGGGTTGTTCCTGTACCCTCGATACCTGAATTGGATGTTGCGCCAACCTCGGCATTAGATGTCTTACAAAATGCAACCAACCCACAGATTAACCCACCCCGCAATTACTGTTATGGAGTCGTGTGGAGTGAAGGCGGATTTGGTGGTGGCGGTGGTGGTTATCTCGAAGAAGGCAACCTCGGACCTTATGATTACGCCATCATCAGCAGTGATGACCCGCGCGAACTCATCAATTGGTTACGAGATAATGGCTATCGTGTCACAGAAGATATGGAACCGATTATTGCGGATTATGTGTTTGATGGGATGTATTTCGTCGCGATGAAGCTCTCCAATGATGCCGAAGTCGGTGATATTCAACCTGTGAAGATGACCTATAAATCAGAAAATCCGATGATTCCCATAAAACTAACAGCAGTCGCAGCACTTGATAATATGCCTGTGTTAGTCTGGATTTTCGCTGATACACCTTACTCACCTGATAATTATGCCCACCCTGATGTCAACTTTGCAGGCTTTCGTACTGATTCTCAACTCAACACTCCTTGGAGGTTTAGCGATACAACAAACGATTACTTTGCAGAACGTAATCGCATCCAACGAGACTACGGTGGTCAGGCTTTTATTACAGAATACGCGATGCCATCACTCAATTTATTGGAAATCAATGAATCGGTTGTGGATGAAAGCTATTTGATGGACTTGATTAACGATTATCCATTTGTCACCCGTCTCCGCGCTCAACTCTCGCCTGAGCAGATGACACTCGACCCGTCATTCGTACCTGATACGCAACAAAATCATGTGCCACGAACCATCGAACTAGAGGATTACCTCGACCCACTGCATTATTGGGGATGTTCGACCCGTGAATTTGATACAGCAACGACTGAACAACTCTTGCCGAATTCAGTTATCTTGCCAAATGATGTGCCATTCCGCTATCCAAACGGTTGGGTACAAAGCAATGTAACCTATCGAGATGAACCTTTTATTGCCTTCGCACCCGAAGC
Organism: uncultured Anaerolineaceae bacterium; assembly: GCA_964352825.1. Lineage (GTDB taxonomy): Bacteria > Chloroflexota > Anaerolineae > Aggregatilineales > Phototrophicaceae > UBA6055. The sequence continues at coordinate 38,869 of CAYGTY010000038.1, read as the reverse complement.
GGTGACCGAAGAACATCTCGACGCATTTTTCTTTGATGGTGAGGTGAATTTTATGATGGTGTTGTTCGCGGTGAATACACCTACTCAGCCATACTATTATAATCTAATAGGGGATATATTTGATTTTGAGGAAGATTATCGGCAACCTGATAATGTATCGGTACAGATGCTTCTCTATCATGGTTTATTTACCAATTTTGATTATCCAAAAGGTGTGTTTGTCATGTTATCAACGATGGGTGAATGGGAGGGAAATCGCTCAATCTATAATGCCATGTCTGACCATTTCCGCTCGTATACCTATTATGCACATCCACAGCTTCGTAATACCTTAGCATTATCTGACACAATTGAAGATTTTAACGGAACAGGTGATGTCCTACCTGCTATGCTAGGCTTTCCCGAAGGCTGGACAGAGTTTTCACAAAACAACGAGATGGGATTTCTTGAGGTAGTTATTTCACCTGATGATGGTAGCTCCGGGCGAATTGAGCTACTGCGGTCTCGGGCTTGGCATGGGATTACCCTTGATAACGAACAGGAAATATCGGAACTAAAAGATAGGTATAACTTATCTGATGAGACAATCGAAATGATGCATACTTTCCAACAAACCAATTGTGTCTCCACAGGTGTGGCACAATTTGAAGCTGATGGACGGGTTGGCTATATTCAAGCGGTTCGTGGATGGGTTGTAGTCGCGTCTGTTTTGCCACAAGATTTTGACGACAATCAAGATATGTTCCGACAAGTAGCAGAATCACTCACGAATCCCTATGGTTGTGGCTAAATGCTGGGAGGGGTATGTTCTCCACTCATCATGCAGGCAGACTAACCCCTAATTACTGGGGGCTTATGATGCGTCACTTTTGATAGACTTAATTTATTAAAAGTCGAAAGGACGAAAAATGGATTATCGAGTTGATGGCGAGGATATGCCTAGCTTGGAAATTAAGCTAAAACAGGGCGAATCTGTATATACAGAATCAGGTGGTATGGCGTGGATGTCTGGCAATATTGCTATGAACACGGAGGGTAAAGGTGGGCTTGGCGCAATGTTGGGACGTTCACTGGCGGGCGAATCCATGTTCCTAACCACTTACACCTGCGAAGGGATGAATGGTTCAATTACCTTTACACCAGAAAGCCCCGGTACAATTTTACCAATGGATTTACAAGCGAATGAATCCATCATCGCACAAAAAGATGCCTTTATGGTGGCGGAAGAGTCCGTACAACTTGCTATGCACTTTCGGAAAAAACTGGGGACTGGATTATTTGGTGGCGAAGGATTTATCCTCCAAAAATTGACTGGTCCGGGATTGGCATTTGTTGAAATTGCTGGGGAAGTACGAGAATTTACTTTAGCGGACGGTCAAATGATGAAAGTTGACCCAGGGCATATTGCTATGTACGAACCTACCGTGAAATATGACATTGAACGCGTTAAGGGTGTGCGTAATATTCTATTTGGAGGTGAAGGATTGTTTTTGGCAACCTTAGTCGGTCCAGGGAAAATCTGGTTACAAACAATGCCATTATCCAACTTGGCAGGAGCGATTCGCCGATTTATTCCATCAAAATAGATAACCACTCAATCGTAGAATAGCTCAGAGGGGTATAGAGTTGCCTCTCTCTGCTATTATTCCACTTGACGTTGGCTATGCCATTCAGCAATAAAATCGAGGGCTTCTTCATCTGTACGGACAATCCGCTTACGTTGATTTTCTGGGACGTTTTGCATTGGACCGCGTAGGATTTCTTCTTGATAGAAATTTGAGCAAATCATGGCGACAGGTAGGTGAGTAATATCTTGTTTGAGGTTAAAGCCACGACTCTTCTTGCGTGCTTCAAACAAGTTATCAGGACCAAAGCTCTGAACTTCACGAAAGTCAAATACCTCACCATCAATCTCTTGATTATCATTAGCCTCAAAAAACGCTGCAAGCCATTGATAAACACGGGTACTGGCTTCTGCATCAAGAACCCCACGATATGTTACCCATATGATATTATGGTCGGCATCATATTTTGCACTTGCTTCTGGTGTATCTAGAGCTTGGATTGACATAAAATTCCTACCTTACAATGCGGTCTCTTCAATAACTTCATTGTATCATTAATGGTATAACAGCAAATTAAGCAATGGTAAGGGTTTTCAAACGAATGACAAATAACTTCTCATTTCATTTTATCAAAGAAGATGAACTAACACCCAAGCACCATCAACGCATATCAGATTTGTTGGTTCTCGCTTTTCCAAAATATGCAGACCTCTTCAGCAAAGTGTCTTTTTATTATGCGCGTCCACACTATCGCTTATGGCTGGAAGATGCAGATGCGATAATAGTTGCACACCTCGACTTTGAAGAACGGCTTATTGATGTGAATGGGACAGACGTTTTAATTGCTGGTGTAGGAGAGGTCGCCACACATCCAGACTATCAAAAACAGGGCTTAGGTCGCTTGCTCATGAGTCATTTGCAACAAACCCTATTTGATAAATTTGATGTTGAGTATGGGTTGTTGCAGTGCCGTGAAACCGTTGTCGGTTATTATCAAGCGGTCGGCTGGCATCGAATCGAACAATCCGTATATGAAGTAGACATCGATACAAATGAAATTGTTATCACACACGGTCCTACGCTGATACTACCGATACACAAATCCATTTCTGATTGGCAAATGGGTGGTGAAATCGACTTGCGAGGACTCCCATGGTAGATAACTCAAACACCGATATACCTGAATCGCTGGTTTCCCTGTCTGCGCTTCGTCATGCGATGGATACACCGTGGAAGGCAAGTAACGAAATCCGACGCTTGCTGATAACCCCCTTTGCATGGTGGCGTTTGCGAGGAGTTGATATAGGGTCAGGCTGGTTATGTTATGGTCTACCGATTATCCAAAAGCATCGACAAAGCATACTCAAAATTGGTCAAGGGATGTCCTTACGTTCAACAACAGTCAGCAATCCCCTAGGCGCAAATCACCCTGTCATCATTAGTACCCGTCGTGCCAGCGCATCTCTAATTATCGGGGATGACTTTGGGATGACAGGTGGCTCATTGGTGGTTGATGAAAAAATGACAATTGGTGACCGCGTTTGGGTGGGTGCAAATACGATTATCACCGATACCGACTTTCATCCCCTTGACCCAGATATACGCCGTGTTCGTCCATTGGATGCAAAGACCGCCCCCGTGACGATTGAGGATGATGTTTTTATTGGGATGAACAGCCTAATTTTAAAAGGGGTGACCATTGGTAAAGGGAGTGTGATTGGTGCAGGCAGTGTGGTCACGCGTGATGTACCAGCAGGGTGCATTGTGGCAGGTAATCCCGCCCGTGTGATTCGGAAACAAGAAGATTGAGATTGAGGCTGTTCAGGGAGGGTTGAAAACCACTCCCCGACAAAACTGTGAACTATCTAAACCGCCTCGACTTTTTGTTTGCGTGATGTCGGCAAAGCCATGATAATCGGCAAGGAGACCAGCGATAAACCTGCCATGACCATAAACGCCATTTCTAAACCGAGCGCATCCCCCAGAAAACCTGCCACCATGACATTAATTGCCCGAATGATAAAGGCATAGAGGATAAACATACCGCTAGCCGTCGCGCGATTATCGGGCAGTTGGTCTTGCACCAATGCTTGGAAAACAGGAGTAATCGATAATGCCGTAAATCCCAATAAGAGCAACACAGGAATTAGTAACGCACCCTCAACATTCACAAATAAGAACATAAATAACGCCGATAACACCACAGCCACAGCTACCGTCTGTCTACGTCCAAATCGATCACTGAGCGTTCCACCTGTTAATGCGCCTGCCACCCCTGCTAATTCATAGAGTGCTAGCGCACCTGTCGCCAAGGGCAGTTCAAATCCGCGCTCATTCACGAGGAAGACCACCATAAATATACCTAAGCTACTGACAACTAGGTTACGAAAAATCATCACACCAAATAAAGGCGCAAATACCCGTGCGAATTTTTTGAACATGGGGCTGGGTTTGACTTTTCGGGAGTCGCGCTTGGCGGATACATCGCGTAAGCGAAAAAATAGTATTGCCGATGCAATCCAACCGAAGAACATCAAGCGCCATAGACCATCCATGCCCCACTGTGTCACGCCAAAGCCAACCAACAGAGGACCGACTGTACGCCCTAATTCGCCCCCTGCCATAAAAATACTCATTCCCCGCCCGACTTTATTGCCAGATATATGGGCAATCATCGCAGGTGCAGGCGCATGAAAGGACATCGTACTGACACCGAGCGCAAATAAGAGCATGGCAGCCGTTGCATAAGTCGGCATAAATCCAATCATGGTAGCAAGGGTTGCCGTCACAGCAGGTGCAAAAATCACAAGATAACGCACCGTGAAGCGGTCTGCTAAATACCCAATCACGACACTCAGCAAAGAGGGTAACTGCGTAAACACAGATAAAGAGGCAGCTAATGCCAGAGATAAACCCAATTTGTCAATCAATAAGGGGAGTAGAGGCGATATAAATGCCGAAAATGTATCGTGCATAAAATGCCCACCCGAAATCAGTAAAATCCGCCGTGAGCCAAATTCTTCCTCAGGTACATCTATGGGAGCAGTTTCTGTTGCCATGACCCTATCCTATCGCCAGCTTACGTTAAAAATAAAATTATAGCGATTGTACCACTCTGCGCCCAATCGAGATAAGACCGCATCTTATCGGATGATGAAATGATGAAAAAACACGCCATCTATAAGTAATCTTGTTATACTCAATATGATGAATAGATAGACGAGTTTATTGTTATGTCAGATGATTTTGTGGTAGGTAAGAAACGTCGCCAGATAGAAGATCGTATCCTCAAGCAATTTTATAGCATCAATTTCAAAAAGAAAAAACATGCCTATCTGGAAGAAGACCAGTTTGAGGACTTTGTATTTTCATGGTACGACCTTGTGAAATATTATGAAGAAAGTGAAGACACCGCAATTGGAGCCAATATGGTGGAACTATATAAAGTGTGCCAGCAAATTTTCCACCACGCATCCCAAGATACAAGCATCCGTGAACGCCGACGTGATAAAGCCAGTGATGCTATGTACCAAATTAGCTACTATTTCAATCAAATGATTTTGCAAGCTGAACGTAACGGTATCGAAAAAGAAAAAAGTAATCCTACAGGCAAGATTGATTGGAAGCAACCACCACCCGATCAGTCACATTTAAACTAATGTTGATAACAGATATTTGATGCAAGAGGAAATGAAAATACCCCACTATACAAGCAGGGCATCACATATTTAACGCGTATTGTTAGCTAATTTTGTCCCATGAACGCCAGTGAATCGAGCGCATAACCGATTTTCGCATCATAGCTATCGGCATTATAATGTACACCTGCATGGAATTTGTATAAGTCATAAAATTCAAGGGCTTTACTGAAGTTGGATTTAACCAACATGGTATCACCAAGACCTGCATAAGCATCAGCATGGGTTGGGTTATATTCTAACGCAGTCATAAATTGTTCTAGTGCTGGATTATCCAAACCACGTTTGAGGGCAATCCGTCCTAGATTGGTATAAACCCATTCTGGCATACGGTGACCATTTTCAAGGGCTTGAATACAAGATTGTTCAGCTTCTTCTAAGCGGCCCATTTCCATCAGAATATAACAACGGTTATTGTGGCTATAATCATATTCTGGACCGACTATTATAGAATTATCGCAATCACTCAAGCCATCTTCATAATTCCCAAGTAGTGCATTGAGTAAGCAACGATTGTTCCATGACACAGGGTCGTGCGGTTCAATCTTGATACCTTCGGTTGCAACATCAAGTGCTTCTTCGTATTGTCCCATTTCATATAAGACAAAGCTATAGCTGACATGTGACCAGTAATGATCTTGGGCGGAGTCAGTAATGGCATCCAGCAGGTTAGCTGATGCGTCATAATTTTCAACTCGTATATAGTCTAATGCGGCTTGATAAGATGCGGAGATCAATTCCTCTATTTGGGTGGTGTTCACTTCAACAGGAACTGCATTGGATGATTCCAAAATGCGAATTTCAGTAACTTGCGGTGTAGGGGAAAGGAAAGATGCAGTTGCGATGATAGCCACCAAAACCAGCATTAGTTCAATTGCACGGACACTCCAACGACGAGAAGAACGTTTGCGTTTATTAAACATAATAGAGTCCTCTAAAATACCTCGGATAGCACTAGCTTACCGATTTTCGCTGATTTTGTAAACAAATTGGTCTCATATATTAATCAAAAAGAGCGCACACTGTACGCTCTTCTTGAAATTTGATATATCCGATTTGCTTAATCGCCGCCTGTACCTGCCGTTGCATTTGGGAATGGAATTGCGGTCCCTGCGGTGACTGAACTAGAGGTATTGCCTGAATCAAGCGGTGTGGATGTCGGCAATGGAATCGGTGTTGCTGTTGGGATTGGATTATCCACTAACACAGGAATATCCTTCACGATTCGTCCACCGCTATTAGAAAGAACGGTCAAGCGAAGGATATAATTGCCATTCACCAATTGCAAGGTATCCCAAACGCCCAAGTCTCCCCCATTTGTTGTCACTTGTGTTTGTGAGGTTGTAATCGGGAAGAAGGTATCGGGTTGGACTGCCGACGCATAGGCGAGTTCATAGCGTGCAAAATCTTGCGCTTGAACTTGACCTCGAATTGGAACTTGTCCTTGAACATTGCTATTGACGTTGGGTGCGCTGACAATCACTGTTGGTAATGCCTGACCTTGTGAACAGGCACTCGCAGGGGGTGCTTGTAAAGGAATCGGTAAACCAACTGTTTGGGCATAAGAACGTCCTGCTGTGGTTGTATTCAACCAATCGACTGCCGATGGGTCATTGATGTCGGCGAAGGTATCTTGCACCACATAATCATCACAGAATTCATTTGCCCGTAAACCTGACCAGCTATCAATCGCAATGTTCTGGACAAAGCCTTGGTCAGGGGGTGGTGGGAATTTATCTTGTATGAAAATATCAGTTGTACGTTGTGGACAGGCATCATAACTAAGTGTACCTGTTGTACGGCAAATCTCGCGGGTAATTGTCCCGGGGTTTGTAAATTCGGGTGGTGTACGCCCACGCAACGCCGATTCCAGTACCGCGTTCCATATAGGAGATGCTGAGTTAAAGCCTGTTGTCCCAAATGTCGGCGAGTTGTCGTATGTCCCTAACCACACACCCACAACAACATTCCGTGTGAAACCCATTGTCCATAGGTCACGGCTATCATTTGATGTGCCTGTTTTCGCTGATATACGATTTTGTGTTGGAATACCCAGGCGAGCAAGTGTCAGATTAGAGTTTGTGCCAAACTGCTCTGCACGGGCGTTATCATCACTCAAGATATTTTGCATGATATAGGCAATTTGTGGCGAAATCGCTTGCACAGGCTCTGGATGCGGTGCGCGTGGGACTTCTACATCTGTGCCTTCAACGGTTTCTGTAATCCGTTCAATCGCATAGAGTTCAACCTTTTGTCCTGCATTCGCAAAGATACCATAGGCTTGCATCATATCAAACAAGCGAACTTCATTTGCACCTAAGGCACTTGCCAAACCGACTTGTGAGCTTTCTGGGAAAATCAATCCCATCGCTTGAGCAATTTCTAAGAATTTCTCATTACCCGAGAAGGCATAGGCTTTCACAGCGGCGACATTATAACTATTTTGAAGGGCGAAACGCAAAGGTGTTGGACCGTGGAAGCGACGGTCAAAGTTCACAGGTGTATAGGTTGAGCCATTACCGACATCATAGGTAACAGATACATCCCATAAGATGCTGGCTGGGGTGAGATATGAACCCTGATTCCCAATTAGCCCTGCTGTATAAACAATCGGTTTGATAGATGACCCTGGTTGTTGGAAGGTCAGCGCATTATTGACTTGCCCTGCCACATCATCGCTAAAGTCATGGCTACCAACCATCGCTCGTATCGCGCCTGTGTTGGGGTCTGTAACCATCACAGCACCTGTATTGACACCTGTATCGACCAAAACTTCGACTTGCCGTGTGAGGGTGTCTTGTGCTGTTTCTTGTACACTTGGGTTCAGTGTTGTATAAATCGTAAATCCACGTTGGAAGAGTGCATTTGTCCCATATTCCGCTTCAATCTCAGATTGGATGAAATTGACAAAGTGTGGGTACTTCAGGCGAACATTACGAGGTTGATATTCGGCTGTTTCGATTTCTGCGATTTGCAGTGTTGCTAAACCACCGCTAATTTCACCTTGTCCATTGACACGGACTAAGACAACTTCATCGCCCTCAAAGTTCACTTTTGTATCGGTTGTGACACAGAATGCACCACGTGAAATCCAGTCTCCGTGTTGGAACTGCATACACCCAACTTCGAGCATTTTTCTCATAATATCACGCATCCCTGAAATTGCTGTTGGGCGATTCACCACAGGGTCGTTCAGTGCAGGTGATGGTACGATGCTGGTTAATAATGCAGCTTCTGCAAAGTTGAGTTCGTCAGCACCATGTCCAAAGTAGAATTGAGAAGCCGCTTCGACACCATAAGATTGATTACCGAAGAAGACCTCATTCAGATACAACTCAAGGATGAAGTTCTTATCATATTGATTCGCAATTTCGAGCGCAACCAGAATCTCATTCACCTTACGTTGTGATGAAACTTCTGTATCTTGTAAGACGAGGTTACGTGCAATTTGTTGCGTAATCGTACTTGCACCCGATTCGATTTCGCCACCGACAATATTCTGGACAAACGCCCGCGCAATCGCAATCGGGTCAAATCCAGGGTCTTGATAGTAGCGTTCATTTTCTTGCGAGACAATCGCATGAATAATAAATGGACTCATCTCGTCGAGTGAAATGGCTGTCCGTGCGCCTGTTTCAGAACTATTGAGTTCAACAATCAAGTCGCCATTGGCATCTAAAATACGGGCTGTCTGGAAGGGTGGATCATAACTGGCAAGTGCAGCAATTTGTTCGCGATATGGTTCAACCGCGCTGTTATACCACAACACGATTCCAATTGCGCCAAGGATAACAACAATAAGACCTAATGCCACCACACCGACAGTCGCAAAAATGAGCGTCCGTGCAAGATTGCTTTGTTGTTCCTTCTTAATCCCATCAACAGTAGGTGCAAAATCATCAACCTGTGCAAAGTCTACGGGAACACTGTTGTCTAATGGGCTAGCCAGCGCGTCATTACCAAAACCCTGTGCGCGGGCTTCCATCGGCATGGTTTCGGCAAATTGTGAGCCTTGTACCGATGGCGAGACAACCGTTGGTTCAAAACCACCACCATCGCTTGGGAGTGTATTTTGTTGGCTAGTCAGTTGGTCTTTAAATGCCGAATCACCAACCATCGTATAGTTATTATCTATTGGGTCTGGCACAGTTCCAACTGGCACACCAAAGCGGTCATAGCGTGTATCCCCTGCTTGGGGCGCTTGCTGACCATCAATTGGTGGTAAATCGTAGGCTGTTGGCGCAGATGTGGAGCTATATCCACCTGTTTGTGGGTTCGCGGCTTGTTCATATTGTTCTAGGGCTTGTAATGCTGGGGGATAATCTTCCTCCCAGTCGTTGGTTTGTACATTATGACGATACCAAGTATCGCTACTTGCCCCAATCATCCACCAAACACCGTTTTCGTCCTGCACCATATTTTCATAGAGTAGACGTTGGTATTCGTCGTATGTCATTTCTTCATTGTTATACATCGCCGTCAGTGTAGCGACTTGATTTTGTGTATTACGGAAGGATTCACCAAATTCACGAGTTTGAGGGTCAATGTAAGCGGTTTGTTGTTGCTGTGCTGGCAAGGGAGCTGTACTAAAGGTGTCACTTGCTCCTGTACCCTCATCCCCTAATTCCCCGAGCATCTGGCGTGCATATTCCGCAGGGTCGGCAGTATTCACTTTTTCATCAATGCTAGCCGTTCCACTGAACAAACCACCCATCAATGAATTTTCATCATCATCCAGAATCGAAGTTGCATCAGGTTCATCAGCTAAGGAGATGGTTGCATTATTTTCATCTTCCAGTTGCTTGAGCATTTGTTCAGCATAGCTCGCTGCATCAGTTGGCATTTCATCTTGTGCGGCTTCTGTCGCCTCACCAATAGACCCACCAAGGTCTTCCGATGCACGACGTGCGGCTTCTGCTAATGCGTCTTGTGCATCTTCGCCAGCTTCATCAATCACAGACTCGGCTTCTATCATCTGCTCTAATGCCGATAGTTCGTCCGCATCGAAGGGGTCGCCATCTTCCATATCATCGAGGGTATCCTCAATCATATCTTCGATGAGATCTTCTTCTGACTCAACACTCTCTACCACATCTTCTGGGCGTTGAATTGCGCTGAGGTCGAAGTCTTCTGGGGAAGGAATCTCTGCATCTTCTGGGCGTTTTGTCGGGATTTGGAAATCCTCTGGCGCAGCAAGGCTCTCGTCACTAGCTTTGGATTGTGGCTTTGTCCCCAAAATCTGTGCAATCATATCTTCAGGAGATAGTTCACCATCGGAAGGTTCGGATGGAGTTTCTTCTTGCTCGACGACAATCGGCTGACCTTTAATAATTTCTGTCCCTTCGGTCAGGACTGTGTCTTCAGGTGATGGACGATGCCACAAACCTTGTTCTTCTGGTTCGTCCGTCACATCTTCAGGGAAGGCAGGCATTCGCTTCCATAAAACAAAGGGTTGCGAGTCTTCATCTTGGTCTTCTGGTTTTTGCCATAGACTCGGCTCAGAAGGTTGATACCACCCCCCTTTGATGTCAGGTTCATTCCCAGGTAAAGTTTTGTTTTGTTGTTCGTCAGACATGGGCAAGGTTCTCGTTATGACTGAATTAGCAAAGCGTTTGTTTTATTATAACGTATTATATTGTACACCGAAAATCGTGAACCTTATGCACTTATCTCCATCAAGATAAATAGTTAATTTATTAAATCGGAAGATGTCTCAATTCTTCCATAAGAAATATATATAAAACATTGAGTAAACTGTAAGAAGAAGTAACAAATAGCTATCTATAAAACAGGGAAAAGTAACATAAATAGGGTTTTATACAACAGGTTCAACACAATTAACGTATAAAACGCTAAATAAAGATGCAATCGCAGAACGCTAGATGATACGAATCGAGACACAATTATGGCAAAACAACTCATTGCTCAACGTTATGAATTAGACATCAATGACAACAAATCTAATTTAATTGGACAAGGGGGTATGGGGACTGTCTTTATGGGACATGATACCAGTACTCATGAGCCTGTCGCGGTTAAAGAACTCAAACGCGAAATTATCCAGCATGACCCAGATATTGTGCGACGCTTCGAGATGGAAGGGGAAGCTCTACGCCGTTTAAATCATCCCAATATTGTGAAGATGTTAGCGGCAGAGGCTTGTGATGATACCCATTACCTCGTGATGGAATATGTTGCAGGTGGTTCTTTACGTGATATTTTAAATAACGAAAATAATTTATCGATTCAACGCATCTTATATATTGCCCTTGACCTTGCCGACGCACTCACACGCGCACATCGCCTAAAAATCTTGCACCGTGATATTAAACCTGCCAATGTCCTAATTGCCGAAGATGGCACACCACGCCTAACCGATTTTGGGATGGCACGGGTTCAAGATGTACATGTTACCCAGTCAGGAATGATTGTGGGTACACTCTCCTATCTATCGCCCGAAGCATTACATGGTGAAGATATTGATGACCGCTCAGATATTTGGGCGTTTGGGGTGATGTTATTTGAGATGTTAACAGGTGAACGCCCATTTCCAGAAACTAATCCCGGGGCATTAATCACCAGCATTATGACCAAAGCTGTTCCTGACCTCGAAACATTGCGACCTGATGCACCCACAGCATTAGTTGACCTTGTATATCGTATGTTAAAAAAAGATGTTCATGCGCGTATCCCAAGTGTGCGCTTAATTGGTGCAGAACTTGAGTCGATTATTCGCGGTGATACCTCATCTATTCAACCCGTTGCATCGGCTGATACCGATGGACGATTTATCACACCAACACCGACAACTGCCTCATCCCAAGTCCGTCAAAGTAAAATTGTCGCTAGCAGTAATATTCCGCAACCACCCACTGCTTTTGTTGGACGTGAAGCCGAATTATCGGAGTTAGCCACTTTGATTAATGATGAGTCGATTCGGTTGATTACCCTTTTAGGGACAGGTGGAATCGGTAAAACGCGCATCGCGATTGAAACAGCCAGTCGCCATCAAACAGAATTTAGAGATGGTATCTATTATGTGCCACTTGCCCCATTAACCACGCCTGACCATATCGTGACAACAATCGCAGATAATATCAATTTCACTTTTGGTGGCTCAGACTCGCCAACAGATGAACTACTCAGCTATCTTGTCGAAAAAAATATGTTACTTGTGCTGGATAACTTTGAGCATCTCAGTGAAAGTGCAGGCTTGCTGGCTGATATGATTGAAGCCGCACCAAGATTGACAATTTTAGTCACCTCTCGTGAACGCTTACGCCTTCGGGGTGAACATATCTTTGAAATTGATGGCATGATTTTACCGCGTCGCAATGTCGATGTAGGACAGTTACAAGAATATCCTGCAACCCAATTATTTTTGCAAAGTGCCCATCGGGTTGCCCCTGATTTTGAAATTGCAGATGATAATGTGAATGAAGTCGCTCAGATTATCCGCTTGGTGCAAGGCTTGCCATTGGGGATTGAGTTGGCAGCAGCATGGATTGAGATGTTACCCGTCGAAGAAATCGTGCAAGAGATTGAAAGTAGCCTCGACTTCCTCGAAACCGATTTACGCGATGTACCAGAACGCCATCGGAGTATTCGGGCAGTCTTTGAATATTCATGGAATTTGATGACTCCTGATGAGCGCGACATCTTCTTAAATTTGACTGTGTTTAGAGGTGGGTTTGAACGGGAAGCCGCTCAAAAGGTTACAGGTGCATCCTTACGTAACTTAACTTCATTGGTCAATAAATCATTGCTGGTACGGATGCCATCAGGGCGTTACCAAGCCCATAAAATTCTACGTCAATATGCGATAGAACGATGGGATGATGAAACACAACGTGCCAAAATTGCAGGTCAACATGCGAGCTATTACAGTACATATATGGCGAAAGTGAATGAACTTTTTAATAGTCCGAAAGAACAAGATGCCGTTGAATCTATCGAAATCGAATTAGAGAATGTTCGTGCCGCATGGGATTTTGCAGTTACGCATCAAATGTGGGCAGAAATTGATAAGTCAATTCATACCTTGCTTCTATTCTTCCAAGCCCGCAGTATGCTAACGGATGGCATCACAACCTTTGGTAATCTGGCTGATTTACTTGAATCTAAAGGCTTGGTTGATAATGTTTGTTATCATCGCGCTCGCTTACGTCAAGTATGGTTGATGAGCCGTCAAGGGAATTATGAAAAAGTCTATCAAGTCTCAGAATCGGTTTATCATTACTTCCTTGAGCAAGGTAACGATGACGAAACCTGTTATGCGCTCAATATGATGAGTTACGCCATGATGATGCTGGGCTTATATGATGATGCTCGTGACCTTGCTAACAAAGCCCTTGTCTATGCAGTAGACCCGCATACAGGCGTGATTGCACCATGGTTCTTCTCGATGGGCAATCTCGGCTATGCAGAATACCTCTGTGGTAACTTGCAAGAAGCCAAACGTATCTATGAAGAAACCAATACCCTGAGCCGTACACTCAATTACTCACCCATCGGTTTGGCATATGGGATTAATAACCTCGGCGAGACAGAGCGCAATCTAGGTAATTTGGAAAGAGCTGAAGAATTGTTTGCAGAAGCCTACGATATTTTCAAACGTTTTAAAAATCGTCGCGGGATGGCATTCGCAATTAACAATCTAGGCGGTGTCATGTTCTTACTCGGTAATATACATGGTGCAAACGAGAAATTTAAAAAATCGTATCAACTCCATCGTGAAGTTGGTGATATGACAGGAACAGCTCATTCCCTAAGTGCGCTTGGGAATAATGCAAGTGCAGAAGGTCTCTATGATGAAGCCAAAGTTTACTATCAAGATGCTTTACAAATTCGGCGTGGGTTAGGGAATCAACGTGGTGTAGCTGATTCACTCAATGACTTAGCAATGGTCGCGATGAGTCGTTATGATTTGGATGAAGCAACACGCTTTGCAGATGAAGGACTAGAAATTCGCGAAGCTATCGGTGATAAACAAGGACTGACAATTTCTAAAGCGACAAAGTCCCTCATCTATCTCGCACAAGAAGATTATGATCCTGCTGAACAATATATTCAAGAAGCCCTTGTCCTAGCCCGCGAAACAGATAACCGATTCGCACTGAGTCAGTCTTTATCAGGGATGGCATTGGTACATATCAAAAATGGGAATTACGATGAAGCCCAGATAGCCATTATAGAAGGTTTACAAATCGCCCAGCAGTATGGTTCTTTGTTCCTGATGTTGATGGCGCTAACCATCTATTCTTTCTGGCTTTATCATGTCAACGAAAAGGAATATGCCTTAGCGATTATCACACAGGTTTCACTCTACCCTGCGAATTACCTGATGATCATGGAGAAGAAAGCCAGCATGGTGCATCAAATGCTGATTAAAGAACTCGATAACGACACTATCCAACGAGCAGAAGAAGCTGGACGGCAGATGATTCTTGATGATGTGATTGCAGAAATCATTCAAGGATAAGAGAAGCGATTTTCAGCACATCCCTCATGTAAAAGTGAGGGATTTCACCTTCATAGATAGTCCGCCTACACATCCAAATCATCACAGCCCTCTATGTTTGAAAACTACATAAACCCTGATTTCTTTATACTTTAAAGTAGAAAACAATGCGATACTAAGTGTAATATTTGATAATATCGATGAAAGACTAAAATATGAAGACGGTACTCGTCGTCGAAGATAACATTGGTGTTGCTGAATATATTCGAGATATATTCGAAGTGCAAGGATACAATGTCCGAGTAGCGTATGATGGGGCTGATGGTTGGGAAGATATTCAATCTGAGTTACCTGATGTTGTCATATCGGATTTAGAAATGCCAGAGGTCGACGGGTACGAGTTATTACACCGTGTTCGTCATAATAAGGCAACACAAACGCTCCCATTTATCTTATTAACAGCCCGTAGCGAGCGAGAAAATGTTCGACGCGGAATGACAGGTGGTGCGGATGATTATGTCACAAAACCTTTTTCAGCAAAGGAAATTATTGAATCCGTCGAAACAATGCTCAGCAAGCATGATGTATTCCAAGAAAAAGAAGATACAACCCTTCGGCTATTACGCAAAAATATCACGTATGCGCTTCCACATGAGTTGCGAACCCCTCTCCAATCGGTTCTAGGGTATGCAAATCTGATGCAGATGGATCATGAAACCATCAGCCCAGAAGATATAGAGATGATGTCGGGTATGATCTTTGATGCTGGTTTGCGACTTCAACGCCTCATCGAAAATTCTCTTGCTTATGCCCAAATCGAAATCATCGCATCGGACCCAGAACAGCAAGAACAACTCCGTAACAATATCTTACGTGACCCTATCAATATCATTGAGCGATGTGCAGAAACAATTGCCGAACAGTATAATCGCCATGATGATTTAGAGATGCAACTAGACCATAAAGTCCTTAGAATATCTGAAGACAATTTATCACATATCATTGAGGAATTATTAACCAATGCCTTTAAGTTTTCATCGGCAGGCACACCCATAAAAATCCAGACAACAGCATCGGATAAACATTACACTATTAAAATCTGTGATAAAGGGCGTGGGATGACCCCCGAGCAAATTCAACTAGTCGGTCCATATATGCAATTTGAGCGTGTTCTCTATGAACAACAAGGCACAGGGCTAGGATTAACAATCGCCAAACGCTTAGTTGAGTTACATAAAGGAGTCTTCAAAATCAAAAGTCAACCCGAGCAAGGAACATGTATCATTATCAAATTAGAGGTGTAGCATCACAGACTTACCCAAATAATTCGAGTGTTCCACGCATTTCCATTGGCAAAGTGAAAATTTGCCATGCAACCAACATCATCATCAAAAATACAAATGCCCACGGTATCAGTCCAAATAAGCCTTTGCGACGATAGAGGCGCAAGGCAGTTCGATTTGCAATCCGTATACTCATTATAAAACTGCCGACCAAAACAATTAGCTGAATAAGCCCAATCAAGTCAATCGGTAGTGTAAAACTCCAATATTCCCAATCCCCTTTTCCGCCAAAAAATTCTTGAATAACAGGAACAATCAAACCCGGACCAATTAAGAAGTGGAATGAATAATGAGCAAACCAAATCCCAAAGCCCAGCGGGACAAATGATGGTGCAAAGGCAGCTAAGGTATCTCGTAACGAGTCACGCCGATTCATGCCTGTAATTGCACGGGCAATATAAGCACAGCCAACCCCCACAACAATCGGTAATACAAGGTTGATTACACCAAAAATAAGCAATAAAACAACAAACTCACTGGTGATGCCGTAAGTCAGTGCCAGCGACTCTTGCAACTCATAATAAGGTGGTATCATCCCAAACGCATTAGAAATCCCCATAAACGCCAATGCAATGACTAATATCGACATATCCCAACGCCGTGACCACGCATCGGGCTGGCTCAATTCACGGGCAGGTTGACGGGCAAATAAACTCACGTTGTCATGTGGGCAAGCCCGAACACAATCCAAGCACATCGTACAATCCATGTTACTGCGTATCTGTGGCGCAAATAATTCAGTACCACATCCCAGCGTTCCTTGTGGGCTATGTTTGACCTCAACTTGTTGCACCCTATCGGACTGCCCCATAATCGGAATCTCATCAATCCGTATCGCAGGTTGAGGAGCATAACTGCCGTTGACACATTCTTTACCGACACAGGTTGCACAAATATCAGGTGATTTGACAGCAATTTGTGTTGGGGATATGGTCGAGTATACGAAGTTAAACGACCCCAGCGGACACACATATTTACAAAATGCCGATTCCGTAAATACCATTTCCATCACAAACGATGCGACAAAATAAAATATAATCACCCATGCTGTTAATATCGGGCTTGCCCACAAATCCAAATATTCATATAAGAAAAACAAGACGAACAAACTACCGATTGCCAACCACTTATTGCGTAAGGCTTTAGGAAAGCGCATCCCCTTAACCGAAAGACGTTTGGCTAATGTGCGCGGTACAGTAAATGGACACCCCATACAAAATAAATTACCTGCTAAAAGTAAAACGATGACAACCAAGCCCCGATAATGTACCCACGGTGCGACAGTTGCTAAGTTGCGTGCGGCAGATTGTGGTCCGACAAAGCCATCAATAATCAATGCAATGGCAATGGCACTTAAGCTCACCTGCATCACTAAGCGACCATAACGATGACGCAATACCCGCCCAAGAACTGGAATTTTTAAAACATCAACACCACTTTGAGGACGATAAAGCGGTTGGTTTTTAATTTGAGAACTCATAAATAAACACAGCCTCTAAATAATTTATAGGCAAGTCTTTTTATCATTTAAGCATAATTTACTACATTACGCATGATTCAAAACACACAAAACACAAAGATTTATACTGACTTATGTTTTAGTATGATTGTCTATTGACAGGTACATGAAAATAAGAATAATTAGCACCCCGTTATGAGTTAATAAATAGATTACGAAAAGATAATTTCAAACTATGTTCAAAAAAGTCGCACTCATCTCTGATATTCAAGGAAACTACACCGCACTCCGCCTTGTTCTCAAGCAAATTGACACAGAGAATGTAGAGAAAATCATCTGCTTGGGTGATGTTGCATCAGGTGCTCATCCCCATGATGTAGTGGAACTTTTACGTCAAAAGCAAATCCCTGTTGTCAAAGGCAATATGGACGATACAATCCTCTACCCTCGCCGTCATGAGAGTGACGACCCAGATAGCCAGCGATATGATGATATAGACCAATGGTGTTCAGAACAATTAACAGATGAAGACCGTACGCAGATGCGTTCCTTTGTCCATTTATTGCGTTTTGAGCTTGAGGGAGCAAAACAATTACTCTGTCTTCATGGCTCGCCCTATTCGTATAATGATGCGATTGATGAGACACTTTCAGAAAAACAACTCCAATCTTATCTTGAGGGCTATACCGAAGACGTGATGGCAACAGGACATATGCACCATCCTTTTATTCGCTATTTTCATAACACAATGATTTTTAATCCGGGGAGTGTGGGGTTACCACGCAAGCAAGATGGCAAACATCCACTATTGAGCCATTATGCAATTGTTGAAATCATTGATGAAAAAGTGAATATAGCATTTCGTCAGGTAGAAGTCGATAGCACTGAATTTAAAAGGGACATACTCAATAGTGGTATGCCCCATGCAAACTGGTTTTTATCTCAGTGGGATATGACTTAGACAGCGGGTGCGCCTGTTCCCGATAACACCGTATAAATGACAAAGGCAACATACATCAACAGTAGAACAATCCCTTCATTTCGGCTCAAATCGCGTTTTCTCTCTAAGAAGAAATATAAGACCAAAGTGGTTGCCACAAGAATCCCAATCGAGACCCATAAACCATCCGTCCCAACATGAATCGATGTAACCCCTTGAAAGACAATTGCAATAAACCACGGGAAGCCCAAACCAATAAACACATCAAAAATATCTGAGCCAATCGCATTTGCAACTGCCATACCGCCACGCCCTTCACGCGCAACTTCCATCGAGGCAATCAAATCTGGGGCAGATGTGCCAGCTGCTAATAAGGTTAGTGCAACAATAACAGGTGGGATACCAACACCTACAGAGAAGACAATTGTTGCTTCCACCAAGACATAGCTCAAAATAACAATAAAGAGAATTGCAACAAAGAATGTCCAGATATAATTTTCACTCGGTGCGCCTGTAATCATACGAATCAAGCGAACAAGAATATGTTCGACGCGACGCAGGATATTGGTTTCACCTTCCATCTTTTCTTTATATGGCACAGATTCTGCCACTTGGCGTTCAGGTTCTTCTTCAGCAGGAGTTCCTTTTGGCTTATAAAATGCCAATAGCGCAACATAAACACCATAAGCAACCAGACCGACAATCGCTTCGATTAAGACAACCTCGCCATCAAGGAAGATAAATGCCAAATAGGCAATTGACCCTAAGTAATAGAAAGTATCACGGCGCACAGCAAAAACATGAATCTTTAGCCCGCCTGCGACGACGGCAGATATACCCGTAATCACAAGAATATTAAAAACAGCAGAGCCGACAATTGTCCCAATACCAACATCACTATGTGCGCCACCGCCCGTAAACAATGCCATCAACGCGATAGCTAATTCTGGTGCAGATGATCCCATCGCCATCAAAGACGCACCCGCAACTTCATCCGATAAATTAAGTCGTCTTGAAATTTGGTCGAGGCTGATGATAAAGAAACTATCAGTGATAATTGCCAATAAATACACCGCACCAACTATTAACGCTAAACTACTGATAACAGCTACCATCGCTGGAACTCCTCATATCATTCATAAAGGATAATTACGTATATCTCCCTATAATAACATTGCTTATGCTTTTCTGCCCAATCCTGAGCCATGATTCTATCAATCCCTAATGCGCGATAATGGCACGGAAACTCAACTTTTTTGAGACGGATTCATCAGGATTTGGACAATCGGTCTCTAACCATTGATAAAATCGTTTGACCGCCTCGGCATGAATATCATCGGGGATTTGCCAATCGGTGCTAAAGATACGGTCACGATGACGGTCTCCTTGCATCCGAATAGAAACAGGGTCACTCATAAAATGACATAAATCCACAAGCTCTGTCTGAAAACCAAATTGCTCTAAATAATCGATTATCGCAGGGGCTTTTTGCCATAGGCGTGGACGTGAGCTTCCTTTAGGAATCCCTAAATCAGCTAATATATCATGCCATTTACCATGCGAGATACGAATTGGGTCGAATCCCCCAATATCCTCAAGGAAGGTTTCATGAGCAATCACAATATAGCCATTCGGTTTAAGCACAGACCGCAGAGCATCAAGTGCTGATTGCCAATCATCCAAAAGATGAAATATGCGAACCGCTAAAACAATATCAAAGGATGCCTGAGCAAAGGGCAAGGGTTGCATAATATTGGTTTGGGCAAGTTGTGGTGTGTGTGTTGATGTGCTTAACTTTGTTGATAGTTGCGTCATCATCTGGGCTGATATATCGACCCCTGTGTAATTATAGCCTTGCTCTATAAAAGGAATGCCGATAATCCCTGTACCAATTGCCAACTCCAAAAATCGCATGGATACATTTGGCTCAAGATGTTGAATGATTGAATCTCGGATTTGTTCAGGAACGCCTTGTGGGTAAGCGCGTGTTGTGTCGTAATAGGTCACTGCATGGTCGTAATTCATTAGTGGCATAATCATCTACCTCCTACCCATAGCATAGCGCATAAATGGATTCGGCGAATAGAACTATATTGTTTTTTGGCTATTGATGAAGTGTAGAAAATAAAACGAGGCAATGCCCCAGTGACTTATCACTAGGGCAAGAGGTAAACAACTTACATCTGCATACCGACTTCAGCCACATCAATTATGCCATGTTCGAGGTGTGGGCAACCTTTTGTGAGACCTATTGCTGCTTCAAGGCTATCGGCAGTAATGACGGACATCCCTGTAAAGCGTGTTGCAACATCGGTATCCGCTTCACTATCGGCATTCACACGTTGCGCTTTATCAATGAACGTTCCCATATTGACCCACGCATCACCAACTGTACCCATCCATGCACGCCATTTGTCTTGGTAGGCTTTACCTGCTTCTGGACTATCGAATTGTGCTTCACCATAATAAACGATTGCGTAGTTTGGCATGACTGTTCTCCCTAATATAGATAAATTGAATTTGTAGTCGTTAATGATTCTGATTTTGCATCATTCTCTCATTGGTACCGATGAGATCATTAAAATACAAACTCCCCACATCATATTGAGTAACGACCTTATATAGAAATTATATTCTAAAACAAAAGTTAGGTCAACACCTAAGTGTTAGAAATCAGATAGAATGTTCTATAACTTATCATCAGTATATACCAATCTAAAAACGAGGCTATTTGTTTTGTTCGGCTCGGGTTATACAATATGATCATTCTGCAATAGGTCATAGGAGATTATGTTATGCTTGACCGTTCCATCATTTTTGCTGTAGGTGCATCCATCATCGCGCTGTTGGTGATATTAGAACTTGTCCGTCGTCGTCGCTTACGTGAGGAATATTCCTTATTATGGTTGGGAACGGCTGTTGTGATGTTGGTTGTGGGTGTATGGCGTGATTTATTACATGGGTTGGCAGACACCGTTGGCATTGTCTACCCTCCCAATTTGTTATTTCTCTTAGCCGCCCTCTTCTTACTTTTTATTCAGCTTTATTTCTCAACTGTCATTACCAAGCTGACCCAAGAAAATAAAGAAATCGCGCAACAAGTCGCCCTATTGCGCTATGAAGTAGAACGCCTACGGACCGAGGATATTGAGAGCGAGAACCGTCAAGCCGACTAGCGCAAACACATAAATAACCAGTTCTGGAAGATGCTTTACCAGTGGATTGGTATCTGTTTTAGCAAGGTCACGAAGAGATTTAACAGGTGCTGTTGGGCGATGAATACGCGGGGAAATTCGCCATGCTAAGATACCACCACCGAGCAGTCCACCGATGTGTCCCCAGTTATCAATCTGTGACCCCGGTAAGAATCCAAATACAATATTTGCACCAATCAAAAAGATCATTTGTCGCAATTGCCCACTCACATTACGGTAAATGGTGCGATGTTGATAGAGGTGAACAGCATAGGCTGTAAAAATCGCAAAGACCGCCCCCGATGCACCAACCGATGGCACATCATAAGTCCCTAATAGTAAGCTCAAGACAGAGCCACCCAAGCCACCGAGAAAGTAGACAATCGCAAAGCGAACACGCCCAAAGATTGGCTCTAAAGATGTTCCGACAGTATATAAGGCGTACATGTTAAAGAAGATATGGGCGGCAGAGCCATGCAGAAACATCACTGTGAATAGGCGGTATAGTTCACCTTGTTCCACGACATACGGTGGGAACAGCGACCCTGCAACAAATAAATCTTGTCGCATCGTTTGTGAGGCATATCCTGCCAAAAATATCGCCAGATTGATAGCAATCAAGCCATAGGTCAAATACGGTTGGTCTTCAGCAGGGCGTTTTACCTTCTGTCGTGGTGGCGGTGGTGTCCCCTGTTCAACCTCATTTGGATGACTCGGTGTTTGATAGAGTGGATGGTCATTGTCAGGTGGCGGTGTTGTCATGTTTCGTCTTTCGTTCTTTATCTTAAATCATTCTACGATAGTACATCAATAATGTTGCAAATACATTGGAATCTGCTTATATCGTCAATTGCATATTATATAAATTGGCGTATGTACCATCAGATACAATGAGTTCATCATGTGACCCTTGCTCATGGATTCCGTCTTCACTTAAGACAACAATCCGTTCTGCGTTACGGACTGTCGATAAACGATGGGCAATGACAATCATTGTACGGTGCTGGCTCAAAGTTTCTAGCGAGGCTTGTACCGATTTTTCGCTTTCATTATCTAAAGCACTGGTCGCTTCATCAAAGATGATAATCGGTGGATTTTTCAAGAATACCCGTGCGATACTCAAGCGTTGTTTCTGTCCACCTGATAATTTGACACCCCGTTGACCAATATCCGTCTCATAGCCATCAGGTAATGCCATAATAAAATCATGAGCATTGGCTTGTTTTGCCGCTTCGATGATCTCGTCTTGGGTTGCGTTCAGCTTACCATAACGGATATTATCTCCGATTGTGCCAGCAAATAGATAAATATCCTGATGAACAATACCAATATTTGCTCTTAAGGAGTCTAGGCTAACTGATTTAATATTATGCCCATCGACCAAGATTTCACCCCGATTGATGTCATAAAAGCGTGGAATAAGGGAGCATAAGGTGGTTTTACCAACACCCGAAGACCCAACCAATGCCACATATTCGCCTACCGCAATATCCAGCGAGATATTATCGAGAACATAATCATGCTCATCTTTATACTTGAAGCTCACATTCCGAAATTCAATCGAGCCTTGGACATGGGTCAACACAATCGCGTCGTCTGCATCTTGAATATCAGGCACAACTTCCAACATATCCATAAAACGACTAAACCCTGTAATGCCCTCTTGATATAAACGAGCAAAATTGACAACCCGATTAATCGGTTCAATGAGAATAGCCACATAGAGCAGATAAGTAATCAAGTCAGCCAAGTCCAATGAGGCATTTACAATACTAACCCCACCAAAGATAACAACCGCAATCGTAATCAATTGTGTGAAAGCCCCCATCCCACCATAAAAATAGGCTTCACTGCGATAACTTGCGCGTCGGCTTTCTACAAAGCGGTCATTTTCGTAAGCGAACTTCTCTTGTTCAATCGCTTGATTGGTAAATGACTTCACCACACGGATACCCGCCAGTGTATCTTCAACTTGAGCGTTGATGTCACCGATTCTGTCCTTACTACGGCGCATGGCTCGGTTCATACGTTTATTAAAATAGAAAGCATAGATTGCCATAATCGGTAAGAAGGCAATCATGATAACTGACAATTGAACATTAATCGTGACAAGAACAATAAATGTGCCGATGAAGTTCAATGTAGCGATGGCAAGGTCTTCGGGTCCGTGATGATATAGCTCAGATAACCAAAAAACATCAGTCGTGAGTCGGGTCATGAGTTGCCCTGTTTTTTGTTCATCATAAAAGCCGAAGGATAACTTATGATAATGCTCAAATAACTCTGTCCGCATATCACTTTCCATCTTTGCACCCATCATATGTCCCTGATAATCAATAAACATATTACAGAGGGTATGCACAGCCACCAAAACCAACATGACTCCTGCCATGATATAAATGGGTTCGAGGGAGGGTGAACTGCTTTCTAATACATCTTTGGTGATGTATCGCACACAGAGTGGGAAAATAACTGTAACCGCTGATAAGAGGAACGCACAAGCTAAGTCTGCAAGCACCCATCCAATATAAGGTCTGTAGTATGACAAAAATTTCTTACTACGGGAATTCATAAATGTTCTCCAGATAGCGCAATCAAATATTCGGGCGCATTACCCGATAACTTTGATTAAGGTAACAACTTGATAATGATAGTGTAGCGATACAAATTCGCCAAGAAATGGGAGACAGCAAACACAATACACAGTTATGCTATCACCTCAAATATTGAGGTCACCAAGCCTATCACATTCAACTGTAGATTAGAGGAGAAACATTAGAAATGGGGGATTTACATCCAATAGAAATAGACTTAAGCAAATTTCAGATAGCGTCTCATCACAGTGTCTTGTAGGTTAGCCTGTTGAGTTGATAAAAATGTTAGATTTCGAGAAAATCGCATTTCAAGCCTCCTTAGTACATTATTGGATAAGACTGGGACATCTTAGCGTATATAAAGGCTTCTGTCAATCATAAAAGGTCATTTATAATACTAAAGCCTTTTGAAAATTCAGAAATGGTATATTTTCGGCTGCGACAGGTCACAGTCCTACGACCATCTCATCATTCGTAGGGTCGGTATACATGCCGACCACCAACTATTTACAGATTATTTATCTGAAGTGACTTCTGTGTTTTCGGACTTTCTGTGTGAAAATTTGTCATCAACAATCTTCTTATACAGTAAACAAAAAAGAGCCAGTCCTTAGACCAGCCCTTTGAGTATCAATGTTATTGTGATTCGTGATTATTTCCGTAGGCGTGGGTCAAGCGCATCACGCAGACCATCCCCGATGAAGTTTACACAAAGCACGGTTAAGGAAATCAACATACCAGGCCAGAACACGAGTGTCCATGTGATGGTTAGATAATCTTTACCATCAAATAGGAGACGACCCCATGTCGGGAAATCGGGAGGGAAACCCAAACCTAAGAAGGATAGCGCGGATTCTGTAATAATCGCACTCGCGATACTAAAGGTCGCCGCGACAATCACAGGGCTGAGTACATTCGGCAGAATGTGACTCCACATAATACGGGTATTCTTTGAACCGAGTGCATTGGCAGCCGTGATAAATTCTCGAGATTTCACGGTTAACACTTCACCTCTTACCAAACGCGCTGTCGGCATCCACTGCAAGCCCCCAATAACGACCACTGTGAGGATAAATATACCCCCCTCAGGACCAAACGAGGCTTTCAGAGGCTCTCGAAAGAGCATGGTTAACACAAGGAGCAGAGGCAACTGGGGCAGTGCAATAAATATATCTGTGATACGCATCAGCAAATTATCTAAGAAGTTAAAGTATCCTGATAATAAACCAACCAACGTACCAATACTCATTGCCACCAACATTGCAGAAACACCAATCATCAGTGATACACGCCCACCATATAAGGCACGAGATAAGGTATCCCGTCCGAGGTTGTCTGTTCCCCAAGGATGTTCTGGAGAGGACACTTGATAGGCTGCTACAATGTCAATGTATTCGGGTTCGACTGTCCAGAAATAAGGACCAATGATCACCCCGATGAGAATAAATGCTAAAATCACAACTGCAATCATCGCTAACTTATGTTTGCGGAATTGTCGCCACGTATCCCCCAAAAGGGTACGCGCTTGTTGCAGTTCTGCTGGGTCTACATCTAAATGTTTAGGTTTTACTGTCGCTGTCATAATCTTATACCATCATCCACTAACTGTAACTAACGCGAGGGTCGAGGACACCATACAACACATCCGCAACGATATTAAAGAAAACAACCAATACTGCAAAAATGAAGGTTACGGTTTGCACAGTCGGTAAGTCGCCACCTTGAATCGCAATAATCAAATATTGACCAATTCCATTCACACGGAAGATTTGCTCAGTAATAATCGCACCCGCGAAAATCCCTGGGATACCGAGTGCAATTAGGGTAATCACTGGGATAAGACTATTACGCACAGCATGGCGATTAATGACAGCCCGTTCACTGAGACCTTTTGCACGGGCTGTACGGATATAATCTTGCCCGAGGTTATCTAATGTCGAGGCACGTGTATAACGACTGAGTTGTGCTGTAAAGAATAGGGTCAACACAGTCACAGGCATAAACATCTGTTTCAGTTGTTGTTGTAAACTCTCTATATCGGTGACCACCAGCGTCGTATCATAGACAGACGGGAACCACTTCAGCGTCACGCTAAATAGAATAATAAACATCAAACCCGTGAAGAATGTCGGCACAGAGAAGCCAACCATCATCAGGAACGTCCCAATTTGGTCAAACAACGAATACTGCTTATATGCCGAGAAAATGCCAACGGGTATCGCTATCAGCACCCCCAACAAATAAGATGAGCCAACGACCCATAACGTTTGGGGTAATCGTTCAATGATAATATCAACCACAGGACCGCGTGTCTGCCAAGAGATAATACGGGTACGATCTTCCGACCCCGGCAAGATAATCCCTGTCACAGATTCAAATATGTTTAACGGTTCAGAAATAAAGAATTGGTTGAGCCATTTGACGTATTTGATGACGAATGGATCGTTAGCACCGAGCGATTCACGAATCTTTTCGCGTGTTGCAGGTGGAATCGTTAATGGTAGATTCCCTGTTGGATCACTTGGAGATAATTCCAAAATCGCAAAAATAATAAAGCTAATAACAAGAATCGTTGGTATCGCTGTCAACAAACGACGTATAATATATTTTCCCATAACACCTTACCTCATCAATGACCCATCAGATGGTTAATAGCAGGGGCAACGCAATGCCACCCCTACTCTTACAAAAAAGATTTACTCGCTACGAGTCCAATCTGCGATATTCCACATTTCATTATCCCAAGCGTTGATTAGAACACCTTGGAGACTGTTGCTATGTGCCGATGCGCTACCACGGTGTACCAATGGAATTAACACACCATTTTGAACAAGCAAGTCATTCAATTGAATTGAAAGTGCTGCGCGTTCTTCGATAGATGGTGTTTCGGAAAGTTGTGCATGGAGTGCATCAAATTCTTCGCTATAGAAGCGTGGAACGTTATTACCAAGCCAGTTATTACCTGGACCAGAGATTTCGCTACTGAGCCAGTTACCGAGATACCCTTGTGGGTCAGTACCTGCGCCACCATTGGTGAACATTTCTACATCTGCGTAGAATTTACCATAGGTGTCTGGACTAGCTGGATCACCACCGAAGAAGACTGCGGAATCAATATTACGGAGTTCTGTTTCGATACCGAGTTCTTCCCACCATTGTTTAACAAGAGCTTGTGTACTTTGACGTACAGCATTGGTGGATGTTTGGTAGCTGATTGACATTGGCATACCGTCATATTCGCGGATACCATCGCCATCACTATCAACGATACCAGCTTCATCAAGCATGGCTTTTGCGCCGTCCATATCTTGGACAAGGCAATCATCGTTGTTAGGTGACGCATAGATTGGGGGTGCAGGAATAATGTTACAGGTTGCTTGACCAGCCGCACCGTAAAGTTGTTCTGCGATTAAGTTACGATCAATCGCTTTCGACATTGCTTGCCATACCACTGGGTCTGTCAGGAATGGATGTGCATTTGGATTTCCCTCTTCCCAAACGGAGCGTGCATCGCCCAATGCTGGATCGGGGTTGGTTTGGTTAACCAAAATACGTTCAACGTTCACTGCAAATGCAACAACAACTTGCCCATTACCAGCAGCTTCCATTGCATCTAAAACAGCAGGGGAAATTTGGAGATTCCAAGCATAATCAGCTTCGCCTGTTTCAAGAACAGCACGCGCTGCGGATTCTGCATCACCGCCACCTTTCCAAACAACGCGATCGAAGAATGGTTTTCCTTCTTCACGATAGAGTGGATTACGAACAAATGTGATGACATCATTTGCACGGAATTCTTCTACAATGAATGGACCTGTACCAATTGGCGCAAAGTTTTCTTCGGTACAACTTTGTGCATTCACACCTGTACAATCAGCAAATTGTGCTGCTTGAAGGATTGGTGATAAAACACTCACAAATGGACCATATGGATATGGGGTTGGCGATTCGAATGTGACGACAACAGTGAGGTCATCAACTGCTTCAAAACCTGCGACACCAGCGAACTGGGATAGCCATGAGCAACCCATTTCTGGATCCATACAGTATTCACCAGAGAAGACAACATCAGCAGAGGTCAATGGTGTGCCATCTGACCAGACAATACCTTCTTGAAGTGTCCATGTGATTTGGGTTAAATCTTCGGAAATACCACCATTTTCGACAGTTGGGATTTCTGTTACTAATCTTGGAACCAAGATACCGTCTTGGTCATAACTTGCCAATGGTTCAAGGACAAGTGCGGCGGGGTCTTGATCTTTTGTACCACCACTCAAGTAAGTGTTGAGGGTAGAAGCAGCTTGCCAATAAAGAATGTTAAGCACTTCTTCATCTTGTGCTACAACTGTCGGAAGAATTGTCCCGAGTGCCATAACAGCGACTAAACTCATAATTACAAACAAACGTATGTTTTTCATATTGCCTCGTATAAATTAAGCGATTATTGAATATTTAAATTAATCTAGGGAGGATAATCCCCCCCAGATTAACAGTGTTACCTGAGATTATTCAGAGCGTGTCCACTCAGCAGAGTTCCAAAGTTCGGAATCCCAAGCGTTCATTGCAACACCTTGAACACTATTGGAATGTGCAGAGACACTACCACGATAAACTAATGGGATGACCACACCATTTTGAACAATAAGGTCATTCATTTGAATAGCGAGCGAAGCACGTTCTTCGAGAACAGCCGTTTGTGCCATTTCAGCTAGAAGTGCATCATATTCTTCACTGTACCAACGTTGGACGTTACTACCGAGCCAGTTATTATCTGGACCAGAGATTTCAGAGGTTGACCAGTTGCCCATGTAGGTTTCTGGGTCTGTACCGTTAGAACCATTGGTGAACATTTCTACGTCTGTGTAGAATTTACCGTAGGTATCTGGGCTTGCTGGGTCGCCACCGAAGAAGACTGCCGCATCAACATTACGGAGTTCTGTTTCGATACCGATTTCTTCCCACCATTGTTTAATCAGTGCTTGTGTACTTTGACGTACAGCGTTAGTGGAGGTTTGGTAGCTGATTGACATTGGCATACCGTCATATTCACGGATGCCGTCGCCATCGCTATCAACGATTCCAGCTTCGTCTAACATTGCGATTGCGCCTTCGATATCTTGGACAAGGCAATCGTCGTTATTGGTTGAAGCATAGATTGGTGGTCCAGGGAGGATATTACAGGTTGCAACACCGCCCGCACCATAAAGCTGTTCAGCAATTAGGTTACGGTCAATTGCTTTGGACATTGCGCCCCAAACAACTGGGTCTGTCAAGAATGGGTGAGCATTTGGATTACCAGGTTCCCAAAGGGAGCGTGCATCACCAAGATCTGGATCTGGGTTGGTTTGGTTAACCAAAATACGTTCAACATTGGTTGCGAAACCAACGATAACTTGACCTTGACCAGCCGCTTCCATTGCATCTAAAACAGCAGGGGAAATCTGGAGATTCCATGCGTAATCAGCTTCGCCTGTTTCAAGAACAGCGCGAGCTGCGGATTCTGCATCACCGCCACCTTTGAAGGTAACGCGGTCGAAGAAGGGTTGTCCTTCTACACGGTAATTCGGGTTACGAACATAAGTAATCACATCATTTGCGCGGAACTCTTCTACAACAAATGGACCTGTACCGATTGGTGCAAAGTTTTGTTCGGTACACCCTTGAGCAGCCTCACCCATGCAGTCAGCAAATTGTGCTGCTTGCAAAATTGGTGTGAAGTAACCGACAAACGGACCATAGGGGAATGGTTTGGGTGTATCAAAGGTAATGAGAACAGTGAAATCATCAACTGCTTCAAAACTTTCGACACCGCCGAATTGGCTTGCTTGCGCACAACCTGTGTCTGGATTGGTGCAGTATTCACCTGTAAAGACAACATCTGCCGCGGTGAATGGTGTACCATCTGACCAAACAATATCATCACGAAGATTCCATGTGATGCTGGTCAAATCTTCAGATACGCCACCATTTTCTACGGTTGGGATTTCAGTAACCAACCAAGGAACCATCTCACCATCGGGATTGTAACGAACCAAAGGCTCGATAACCAATGCGGATGCTTCTAATTCTTTTGTACCGCCAGAGAGGTACGGATTGACATTTGATGCTGCTTGCCAGAACAAAATACTGAGTGTTTCTTCATCTTGCGCTTGTGTGATACTACCAAAAGAGGTCATGACCATCACAACAACAAGAAGGATTGAAACATTTAAACGAAATTTTTTCATACTTCCCTCACTAATGCATTAACTAAATATTAAAAGTATGGCGATTTTGATTATACCGACACTTCCAGCATTTCCGCAAACTCTATTCAGTCCAATCTTCACGTTACTCATTTAGTTACTTTGTACAAAAATTGAACAATGCCGTCAAGAACCATAAGTCCAGACCAGCAAAAAGATACAATTTTCATGGAAGAGATGTGGAGAATTTGGGAAATATATCATTTAGTTTAGCCAAAAGTTACATAAAAAAATATTTTTCAACGCTATGTATACCATAAAAATAATTGTGAGGGTAAGGCATGTTGCCCTACCCTGACAGAGTAAAAGAGAGGGATAAAGACTCTCTTTTACAGTGAATTATAGTTTAGAGAGCGAGTTATTCGCTACGTCCCCAGTCTTCGATGTTCCACATTTCGGAATCCCAACTGCCCATATTAACACCTGTGAGGCTATTGGAGATTGCAGAAACATTTCCACGGAATACCAATGGAATCAAAGCACCATTTTCGATAAGAATATCGTTCATAGCTTTGACAAGTTCGGCACGTGCTTCAATACCACCAGTTGTGGTTAATTCAGTAAAGAGTGCATCGTATGCAGGGTCACAATGACGTGGGACGTTACGTCCGAGCCAACCATTATCTGGTGTTGGGTCTTCACCACAAATCCAACGAACCAAGAAGGATTCTGCATCCGGGCCATTGGTACCGCTGGTGAACATTTGAACGTCAGAGTAGAATTTTTGGTAGGTATCTGGGCTTGCAGGATCACCACCGAAGAATACACCCGCATCGACGTTACGGAGTTCTGTTTCGATACCGATTTCTGACCACCATTGTTTAATCAGAGCTTGTGTACTTTGACGTACAGCGTTGGTGGATGTTTGATATTGAACAACCAAAGGAACACCATTTGCTTCACGGATACCATCGCCATCACTATCAACAATACCAGCACCATCAAGTAAGGCTATCGCGCCTTCGATGTCTTGGTCACAAGGTACATATGTATCGGAAACATTTACTGGAGGACCATTAACGATATTACATGCAGCCACACCACCAGCACCATAAAGTTGTTCAGCGATGATGTTACGATCAATTGCCATAGACATTGCATCAGCAACTTCTGGGATGGTCAAGAATGGATGTGGATTTTCGCCATCAAGTGTAAGGGAACGATTTTCGTTGTCTGAATCAACATTTGCTTGGTTGAGCATGAGGCGTTCAACGTTAGCAGCGAATGCAACAATAACAGAACCATTACCAGCAGCTTCCATACCTGTCAAAACAGCTGGTGAAATTTGGAGGTTCCAAGCGTAGTCAGCTTCGCCTGTTTCGAGGACAGCACGGGCTGCGGATTCTGCATCACCGCCACCTTTGAAGATAATACGATCGAAGTATGGTTTACCTTCTTCACGGAAGTTTTCATTCTTAACATATGTGACAACGTCATTTGCACGGAATTCTTCTACAACAAATGGACCAGTACCGATTGGACCGAAGTTCGCCTCGGTGCAGGATGCAGCATTTGCACCAACACAATCAGCAAATTGTACGGAGTTCAATACAGGAGCTTGTTGTGTAACAAATGGGTTGTAAGGGAATGGTTTTGGAACACCGAAGGTAATTTGAAGTTGATTACCATCAAGGGCTTCCATAGCAACAACATCTTCGAAGAATTGGGCAGATGCACAGCCAGCTTCTTCGTTTGTACAGTATTCCCATGTAAAGATGAAGTCATCGAGGGTCAATGCAGAACCATCTGACCAGAGAACACCTTCTTTGACTGTCCATGTGATTTGTGTTAAATCTTCAGAAACGCCACCATTTTCCAAGGTTGGGATTTCTTCTGCCAAAACAGGGACAAGTGAGCCGTCAGGACCAAAGTTTGCAAGAGGTTCTAAAATCAACGCTGAGCCGTCAATGTCTTTTGTACCACCAGACAAATAAGGGTTGAGGGTTGAAACCGCTTGCCAATATAAGATTGTGGCTTCATTCATATCTTGTGCCATGGTCGCGAATGTACCAAAGACACTGCTTGCTATCATCATGACAGCAACAAACATAATTTTTAGACGCATAACTTTTCCTCTCTTAATAAATTTATATAGAAAATATAAGGTGCGACGCTGGCATTATACACAAAATTTCATGTTTATCACAATTAAGTTTAAGTCCAATTTTCATCATATGGTTTTAGTTAATTGGAAAAACATTATGCAGAATTACAAGTTCAAAATAGGAGTTAATATGAAATTAATCAGGATAAGAGATAAGTCTTATCCTGATTATGTAGTGGAGCAAATAAGCCTCCCCTACAATATATCTTGATGAGCAATGGACTTTATTCGCTGCGTGTCCAATCAGCAAGGTTCCAAAGTTCAGAATCCCAACCATTGATTTCTACATTATCAAGAGTGTTGCTGTATGCAGATTGTGCGCCTGCGCGGAAGACCAATGGAAGTTGAGCATAGTCTTGCACGAGGATGTCGTTCAATGCAATAACCATGTTGGCACGGTCTTCAAAAGCAGCTGTTTCTTGGTAATCTTCGAAGATTGCATCATATTCTTCGTTACAGTAGCGCATAACATTTGCACCCGTCCAGTTATTTTCTGGTGTTGGGTCTTCGCCACAAAGGTAGCTGGAGAAGAAGGATTCTTGGTCTGGGCTTGATGCACCACTGGTGTACATTTGCACATCAGATTGGAATTTTTGGAAGGTATCAGGTGAACCCGGATCGCCACCAAAGAATACGGATGCATCGATGTTACGGAGTTCTGTATCTACACCAATTTCTGCCCACCATTGTTTAATCAGAGCTTGTGTACTTTGACGAACAGCATTGGTAGATGTCTGATATTCAATAACAAGTGGCATACCTTCGTATTCACGGATACCATCACCATCACTATCAACGATACCTGCTTCTTCGAGAAGTGCAATTGCACCTTCGATGTCTTGGTCACAAGTGTTATTGGGTGATGCGTTGTAAGCAGGACCACTGATTAAGTTACATGTTGCTTGACCACCAGCACCATAGAGTTGTTCTGCGATGATGTTACGATCAATTGCCATGCTCAATGCTTGACGAATCGTAAAGTTTGACAAGAATGGGTGTGGACCACATTCTAATGTTGAGCGAACTTCACACTCTGGGCTTGGGTCACTAAAGTTAATAATCACACGTTCGATAGATTGTGAGTATGCAACAACCACTTGACCGTTACCAGCTGCTTCCATCGCACCAAGAACTTCTGGTGAAATTTGGAGGTTCCAAGCATAATCAGCTTCGCCTGTTTCTAGGACTGCACGGGCTGCGGATTCTGCATCACCACCACCTTTGAGGACGACACGGTCGAAGTAAGGTTTACCTTCTTCACGGTAGTTTTCGTTACGAACATAGGTCACAACATCGTTGGTGCGGAATTCTTCGACCATAAATGCACCTGTACCAATTGGTGCGAAGTTTTGTTCGGAACAAGAAGTCATAGCAGCGCCAAGACATTCTTCGAATTGTGCTTTTTGGATAACAGGAACTTCTGAAGTCACGAATGGTGAGTATGGGTATGGTTTTGGTGTATCAAATGTAATCAAAACTTGATTATCACCAACAGCTTCTACGCTAACAACGTTATCAAAGCGATCGTTGTAAGTACAACCACCTTCTGGATGTGTACAGTATTCCCATGTAAAGATAACATCTTCTGCGGTGAATGGTGTACCATCTGACCACATTACACCGTCTTTGAGTGTCCATGTAACAGACATCAAGTCTTCAGAAACACCACCATTTTCTAAGGTTGGGATTTCTGCTGCTAATGTGGGTACAAGTTGACCATCAGGACCGATGTTTGCGAGCGGTTCAAGAACAACCGACGCAGCATGAATATCCTTTGTACCTGTCGAGAGATAGGGGGTCAAAATTGACGGAGCTTGCCAATATAGAATGTTAACTTCATTCATATCTTGGGCTATTGTTGAAAATGTACCAAAAATACTACTTGCTATCATCATGACAGCAACAAACAAGATTCTGAGACGCATAACTTTTCCTCTCTTAATAAATTTATAGAAAACATAAAATGCGACGTTGGCATTATACACAAAAAATGTTGTTTATCACAATAAAAATTAAGCCCAATTCATACAATTGGTTTATCAGTTACTTTTCACAAAATTCTGAGTAAGATTTAACTCCCTATTTACATCTAGTTAATGTAGATATATTATTCTAGTTAAAGGTTTAAACTGTTCAATGCGGTGCAATTAAATAATCTTGTTTTTATGGATTACCGATTTAACATTGAATGGAGAACCCTATGAATAACTCAAGCGATTTTATGATGTACTTGCATAATGAACGAGTACAACGCATGAGGCAAGAACACATGATTGATAACGGGCAGATGAATCGTCCAATCAATCGGGGTATAGAAAGCCCCTTTGCACGTGTTCGGAGCGCACTTTCGACATGGGTCGGTGGTGACAAAAACCGCGACATTAACCAAAGTTAAGTCACGAGTCTCCACTCACTATTATTGGGACACACAGTAAGAACTGTGTTCGCATGATAACCAAATTGAAATTGTAACCAACACATAGCTAAGGAGCTAATCAATATGAATAACTTTATGGAATTTCGTCAATCACAAAATGACCGCCTTGAAGATGCAGGTGTTATCCGTTATGGCGAACGTATGAACTCTATACCAAAAGCTAACAGAGGCACACTTCGTTCACGTATTGCACGGAGTTTACGCGAAGTCCTTCGGGGTAGCGCACGCTAAACATTAGCCCTAAAATAGTAAATTTCATATATCCCTGTTCTCAATTGAGTTCAGGGATTTTTTTATTTTATAGCAAAATACTCTAACGACTCGACAACTATACTCTAGGCTAAGCAACCTCAAAGCCCACGTTACGATAAATGTCGATTGCTTGTTTGAGGTCGGCTTGAGCAACAAAAACATAATCGCGGTCATGGGTGGATACTAAAAATAAGCTCAAGCCTGCATCCGCCAGTGGACGAGACACACGCGCGACCACCCCCACTTCATCAAATGCCAGCTCTCCATCAACCCGTAAGCAATGCCAATCGGCAGAATACTCTATATCAGATGGTATCAGTGATTGCGGGCACATAATTGAATATTCATCTTTTGTTTGGGCAATGAAGAAGGGTTCTGATGATGTCAACCAATCAGGAAAAGGTTGTGGCGGTATGAGCTTAAGTACGCCAAATAAATCAGGCAGTAGACGAAGTTTCATAAACGGTATCCATTTGGGGGCGTTGACGTAATAGGTTAATCAAAATTGCGAGAATGACTTTAATCATATAATATACCGAGCGCACAGGCGTGATAGATGATGTCCCATGCTCACGCGGTATCATCGTGACAGGAATCTCGATTTGACGTAAACCTGTCCGATGCGAAATCACAATTGCTTCAGGTTCAGGGTAATCATGGGGATAATATTGGGCAAAGAGTTGAATTGCCTTACGATTAAAGGCACAAAACCCTGATGTGGGGTCGGTAATCGTCTGTCCTGTAATCATCGATAAGAGTTTTGATAAAATCGTAATCCCCAACCGTCGAACTAAAGGTGTGCCATAATCACCATGTTCACCGATAAAGCGCGACCCAATCACAACATCAGCTTCATCTGATT
This sequence comes from uncultured Anaerolineaceae bacterium, assembly GCA_964352825.1. GTDB lineage: Bacteria > Chloroflexota > Anaerolineae > Aggregatilineales > Phototrophicaceae > UBA6055. The sequence continues at coordinate 2,716 of CAYGTY010000038.1, read as the reverse complement.
GGATGGTTGCCAAGAGTTGTTTTATCCCATCAGGTGCATGTTGCCCATCCCCATCATTGCGAACCACAATATCATAATCATGGACTGCCGCAAATTGAAATCCCGTTTGGACAGCCGCCCCAATCCCAACGTTATAGGGCATATTCAATACAATCGCCCCAGCAGATTTGGCATTGCGCGCGGTATCATCAATTGACCCATCATTAATCACAACCACATCCGCCGTCGGAATATGTGATTGGATGCGTTGAATTGTAGTGATGATGTTCTGCCCTTCATTTAAGGCTGGCAAAATCACAAGGATTCGCGCAGAGTTCATCAAGCTGTCCTTTGCTTATTCTGCTAATCAGTGCATCTTAGCCGAGAATTGTACCCACGCAAAGATGATACTTATATAATGAACACTATATTTTGTATCTATTGATTTTAAGAAAATCGGTTGCTATGCTTATTTCTTAGTTTATCAATCTATAATGAGCAATCCATGCCACAAAAGCCAAACATTCTGCTACTCATCTTGGATACACTGCGCCGTGATCATCTCTCGGGATATGGTTACACGCGTGACACATCTCCCAATTTAGATGAGTTTTCGACACAGGCGACGGTATTTGATAGAGCGATTGCCCCTGCCCAATGGACAATCCCCTCCCATGCGTCGATGTTCACAGGCTTATACCCCGGAACACACCAACTGACACAAGCAGGCGGTAAACTCAGTGGTAGTTATCCGACACTCGCCGAGATATTGCAAGTAGACGGCTATCACACAGTTGGATTTTCAAATAATCCGCTGGTCGGCGTATTGGATAATGACCTCACACGCGGTTTTGACGACTTCTATAATTACTCAGGCGCATCCCCCAATCGTCCAATTGACCAAAAGCGTAGTCGAGTTCGACGCTCGGTTGTCACCCAATTCCGACGTGTCGCAGGTCAAGTCAGTAATCTGGTGGCACAATATGATGAGTTATTCCGATTATCGCTCAACCCTCTGTTCTTCCCAGCCTTATCACGCTTTGTGAATTATAAAGGTGATACAGAACGCTCGGTTGATGACGTATTGGATTATTGGGGAACATATCAAGCAGGTGGCACAGACCAACCAATGTTCACCTTCTTAAACTTGATGGGCGCACATACCCCCTATCGACCACCACAAGAGATACTCAAGCACATTGCACCCGAACTGGTAAATGACCGTCATAGCTTCGGATTCATTAGTAACTTCAATGGTGACCCTGCACGATGGGCAAGTCCAATTGATAAACCGCTGGAAGATTGGCAAGACTATGCCATTGATGCCTTTTATTCAGCCGAAATCGCGCATCAAGATATACAAGTGGGGCGACTGCTCAAGACCTTAGAACAAACGGGACAACTTGATAATACGATGGTGATTATTGCGGCTGACCACGGGGAAGGACACGGTGACCATCAATTCTTCGGGCATGGCTTTGTAGTTTATCAAGAATTAGTCCATGTGCCCCTTATGATTTATTATCCTGAGAAATTCCCAACTAAGCGCGTATCGCATAATGTCAGCACCCGCCGAATTTTCCATACCATACTCGAAACAGCAGGCGTGACTCCACCCCTATCCAGTGATGACCCCAACGCCGATATTGAGGGTTTATCACTCATCCGCGCGACCAATGGCAGACCCGACCCCGAAGCAGGGATTGTCTATGCCGAAGCCATTCCACCGACCACCTTTTTACATGTCTTACAACATCGTAGCCCTGAGATGATTGATAGCCTACATCTCACCCAAACCCGACGCGGTATCTATGAAGGTGACCACAAGCTAGCGATGGTTGGCGATAGCGTCGAAGGCTTGTTTGACATCACCCACGACCCCTCCGAACAAAACGACATTAGCCCAAGTCAGCAAACAGTGACCGACTCCCTAAAAACCAAAGTTGATACATTCATCCACACAACCCAAGACCAACGCACCCACAATTTACCTGAAGGCGAAGTCAGCGAGGACGTGGCGGATAACCTGCGTCAATTAGGATATTTTGAATAAATTCGATATTGTTCAAAGGGGATTCAAAGTGCAAACAATGAATTTTGTGGTTGTAGATATAGTTGGGCGTGACAAATCTGATTTTGTTGCTGATTTAAACGAATATTATATACAGCTTCCAGAGAAACTCGGGCGCGGGAAAAACAAACGCCACATGCAAAGAGATTTCTTTGAAGGTGCATTAAAACGATGGCAAACCTATGTGCGTATTGAAATTGACGAGCACCTTCACATTCAATGTTTCCTTGTCCCATTAGCTCCAGACATCAATAACACTGAGTATAAGGAAATACAAAAAAACCTTATTGAAGGAACGAGGGGATATATTTTTGTTGTCCCAAATGAAGAATCAACTTGGGACGAAGCCACCCAAATTATCCAGAGATTTCAGGATTATGCGCCTGTTCCCTTTGTCTTATTAATTCTCGACCAGCATCTTAAAGAGATTGATATAAATTACCTCCGAGAAACCCTTGATGTAGGCGATGATATTGAAGTATTTGCCTATCGCCACCCCTTAAAGTCTGATGTTGAAGGTGTTTTGCTTGGATTATGCTATCAAATATTGGACGAACTAGAATCTCGCATCAGTCAAATGCCAAAGGATGACTAATGGTAATAGAATAAACTTTTGAATAGGTTTATAGCGTTAATTCGTTAGACTATAAACTTTCGTTATAATGG
>CAYGTY010000037.1:37570-41147 GCA_964352825.1 uncultured Anaerolineaceae bacterium | reverse complement strand
TTCTGTTTGCTCATCGCTATCGTCTATGACCTCGTCTAATTTCAGAGCATGATTGACTAGCGTACCTAAGGCACTGGCTAGCTGATTGAGTGGTGCTTTATCGAGTGTTTCGTCGTCCATCCGCGCTACAATTTGCAGACCTTTATCTAACATCTCGGTTTGCAAGTCAGCTTTTAATCGGCTGAGATAACGTTTGCGTTTTTGCTGATGACTACGCCGTAAATCCTGTTCCTCTTTGCGCCATTTTTTTAATGTGCTGGCAGGAATATCGAGTGTGTCACTGATAAGTAGGATGTCTCCATCGGCATCATCGAGTTGATTGAGTGCGTCAATTTTGGTGTCAAGTGTATAACGTCGCGACATCGTGCTCTTCCCTCTATCATGTTTATGAATGCAGAAGGGACAGGGTATAACACCCCATCCCAATACGCCGTCCCTTGCAAAATCCATCCATAACTCATCATCCGATTGATAACGGAAGCGGCTCATTGTCCGTCCGCGCATGAATGAATCTCGCAACGTGATTACAAATTAGCACAGATGGTCTATTTCAAGGTGACCATTTAGTCACAGGTTGGGGTTTTATAACGAAGAGGATAAATTGGGTTTGTTTAAGCAATACCTCAACTTGTGTTTGTGGGTATCCTTTGGGATAATACCGACATGATTCGAATTGATAAAATGGAGACCTAGCCCAATGGCAAAACGTAGACGTAAGAAACCCAATCTCCCACAATCTGTTATTGAAGATGCACGCCAAGATGCAATAGCGGACTCACCTAATGCCCCTGCTGAAGCCAAAGAAACCGCAGAGAAGCTCGCGACTGAGTCCCAATCAAAATCGCGTCGTAGTCGCCGTCGTGATATTCAAGCCGCAACCCTAGAAAAACGTAAAGGTAGTGACGCATTACCTGCTGAATATGTCGCAGAGATGTTAGCAAATCCAACCAAAATCGTGACCGAAGAAGACTTGCGAGCTGATTATGGCTTTGTCATAAAAGATTTACGCAATATGGGGATTTTGGCAGCGGTTTTATTTGTCTTCTTAATTGGTGTCTCGGTTACATTCCTATAGCTAGATGGTCTATAAAACGCTATCTCGATTGAGCCAGACAACAGCTCCACCGACGGATATTCAGCGCATTGTTCTTATTCGTCCCTGTTGTATTGGTGATGTCGTCATGGCAACAGGCGCACTCACTGCTCTACGCGAAACCTATCCCGATGCACATATCACATGGGCATTAGGCACATGGTCAGCGCGGGCAGTGCAAAACCATCCTGCAATGAATGCCATCCTCGATACAGGCTCAGCCGATTTACCTGTTCGCTCCATATCAGGCTTTTTGAGATTTGTTCAACAGTTGCGCGCGGGACAATTTGAGCTTGCCGTATCCTTAGTGCGTTCGCCACTCATGAGCCTTGCGGTTTATCTATCAGGCATACCGTATCGGGCTGGGCTGGATAGTGCTGGGCGCGGATTTGGCTATAATCTGCCTGTACCAATTGACCCCAAAACAAGCCAACACGAAGGTGATATTTACCTCAGCGTGATTCAACATTTAGCAGGTCACTCGATTCATTCCTATGCCAATTTACCTGTTCAAGCATCAACACAAACGGTTATTCGCGAAAAATTAAGCCAAGCAGGGATTCATCAACCCTATATTGTGGCTCATGCTGGTGGTGGTAGTAACCCCGGAATGCAGATGGACAGCAAACGCTATCCACTGGACCAATTGGCAGAGATGTTAAATCAGCTAGCAGACACCTTATCTGCAACGATCATTCTGATTGGTAGCCAACAAGATGCAGAACTTGTAGCAGGGGTTCAAGCGCATTTACAGGTTGAGCCTACTGTATGGCTCGGTGAGTTGTCATTTATGGAGATTGGCGCATTAGCAAACGAGGCTTTATGCTACATCGGCAATGATACAGGTTTAACCCATCTGGCAAGCGCAAGTGGTGCAAAAACAGTTATGATGATGGGACCCACAGACCCCAAACGCTATGCACCCTTTACAGATAATCATCTGGTTTTATGGAAACCAATCAATATTCAAGCAGGCGGTGTTGCCCACGCTGATACGCAATCATGGGATTGGGTGCGCGATGGGTTCACGGTTGATGAAGGTGTTGATCAAATTTTAGCATTTCTAGCTTAGCCTATAGCTACCCACCTTGACGTTCCATACGACGAATTGCCAATAGCATCAATAAAGCTGTAATTGATAAATACGAAATCGTCAATAAAACCCACGGCGATAAGACAGGGATCGATGTCCCGTTGCTGGAGAGTGTCACCCGTAAAACCAATAATTGCTGATGGTCGATGAGCATTTGTTGGGAATAAATGGTTGCTGTAATCGGGTTGAGGCTGGTCGCAATCATATCCAGATAGATATAGGTCGCTTCGACAATCGGGTTGGTACTGATGTTGGTGGCGACATTGTTAATGACATTGGCATATGCCCCTTGAAACACAATAAATGCAGCAATCGGTAGCCCAATCGTAATGACCATCGCAACCGTATAGGCACGCACAGTCGCTGATAAGGTGCGGTCTGTCATGGATGAGAAGAACATCCCAAATGCACCTAATGTAATCGCCGAAACAGCCAAAACCACCAATGCTAAAATCATCTCCGATTCACTCACCCCACCAAAGAGGAAAGCGATACTTTGCAGGGGAATCGCAGATAGCAAAAGCAACATAATATAGCCCAATGCCGATTCCATCTTGCCGACAACAAATGAGCCTTTGGTAATCAATGTTGTTTGCAGTAAATCGTATGTTTTGCGCTCACGTTCACTGGTGATTGCGCCTGCGGTCAATGCTGGCACGATGAAGATAATCAGCATCAGCTCGATGAATAAGACACCGATAAAGAGCAAACGTCCGAGTTCACCTGTGACAACGACTCCACCTTGAGGCACTTGTAGCAGATAGAGCAAAATCGTAAAGAAGCTCATCAAGCTCAAGAAAATCGTAATAATTGCAAAGCCACGAACACCGCGCATCCGTCCGCGTAATTCTTTGAGCATGACAGGGTTGGGGCGGAAGGCTTTTAAGTCGCTGAGGGTCATCACACCCACTGCCAAAAGTGGCACAACTGCCAAAACTGCTGGAATAAAACCGAATGTAAAGAAGGCAATGACATTGATGATGAGCAATATCCACGCGACGATAATTGTCCAAAACTCTTGCGCGATAATCACCACAGACAACACCAGTAAAATCGACATATTACTGAGGATACCCACGATAATCAGTAAGACGGCGGTATCATCACTAATCAGGAAATTGGTCAGAAGCATATCGCGAACAGATGTGAATAAACTGGAATTGCTCGTCCCTGCCGAGATAGCAAGAATAATCACAACAATTCCCACCAACAAATTCACCAACGCACCCCATACCATATAGCGTGATGCCCTCGCCAAAAGTGCTTCACGCGGGGTTAGTGGTTCTTGGGGAGCATTGCGCCAATCATCTTCACTTGGGATACTTGTCCCGAATAATCCTGCAATGATTTTGCGAATATTGTTCAAAAATTCACGCATGGTTTTGTTTTCC
>CAYGTY010000037.1:26144-37470 GCA_964352825.1 uncultured Anaerolineaceae bacterium | reverse complement strand
CCTTGTAGGGACTGGGCTTGCCCTGTCCGAAAACCCTAATAACGACATGTTTATTTCCAAATCTTACTTTTATACAATAAATATACCTCAAATAATAAGGAATTCTATCTATATATAGGATAATTCCTACCGTCGCCTTCCACCAGTCCAAAATTTGGGATTGGACTGAATCTATCCCATCATAGGGGCATCGTCAGCCAAACGTCAGGTTATACTCGTCTATCTCCGTTACACTCAATGATGACACAATAGGAGAGATAATCATGCACAACACACCCCAAGCCTTATCATGGAAAACCCGACTCGCGATATTTTTGCCACTCACTGCGATAGGGTCATTACCGCTATGGGTCTATTTTCAAAGTAGGCATGAGCATATCATCTGGATGTCGATGTGGATGATTTTGATTGTCGTGCAATTTGTGTTGAGCATCCGCACCGCACGACTGGCAATTGCGATGGTATCAGGGGTTCGCAAGCGTGATGGGAAACGTATCCACATTGACCTAAGTGCAGAAGAAGCAAAAACCTATCCCAATAGGGTCTTTAAGGCGGTCTTTCATGCGACATGGCTTGAGCATGTGATGCTAGCCTTGCCGAGATTGGGTGTTGCGATGGGGTTTTGCGATTTTTTTGGTTTAGCCTATAAGTACCCATACTACGCTGATATAGACATTTTGTGGGAATTTCAATCATTCATGCGCCCCTTTAAATATCTTGGATATGGTCAAGCTGAATTTGATGAGTTCCAGCTTTTCTCTGCTTTCACAGTTCTCGTTATTTTGTGTTTATTCGAATATTCATTAGCAATAAGCATTGGGATTTTCTGGGGAGCTAGAGTTAAACCTTATATTTCGAGCTACATTGTGACTATATCACGAGTTGTATTGCCTATCGGTTCAATTATGGCTTTTGTTTTATTCGGGCATATTTTGTTTCTCTATGAAAGTCATGGGAATTATAATCCTGATGAATATGGTGTGATACGTCGTGTAGATGATTTGCGTAAACAGGATAGACAATGTCAATCTATATATTATTCTGAGTCAGATATTCCCGGACATATTCAAATACAGGAGACTGGACAAAATTTACATGATTCAGGTGTCTGCGCTCATATATCACTACATCTCGTATTTGTACGCTCATTAGAAAGTATACAAGTTACCTTTACATCTTTTGTAGATAATGGAGTCTTACTAAGTACGAATTTATTACAATTTAGTTGGACTCAACATTATGCAAGCGACTGGGGATGGGAACGAAATAACATCCCATTTTTCATCCGCAATATTCTCTCCGCATTGCTCGCATTCGGCATCTATGGCGTGATGATTCTCTCCGCGCTCAAACTCACACAGCGTCGTTTGCTTCGGCAGAGCTTGATAGAGCGTGATACCTTGCTATAAATAGGCTTATCGTGGAAAACCTAACTTGCGATGTTCTTGCCTTTCATTATACGGGCGCACGATTTTCACTTTTATATACCACTTCATAATTTTGAACCAATTATTCCACTATTATCTGTTTTATGTTGTGATGCGATGATAAACTTCGTTATAATACGTTTTTTAATGCAGACAATCGAAATTTAAATCGCAATGGAGACTTCTATGGAAATAATTGAAAATCGGTCGGAGTGGGAGCAGACCTTTACAGAGGGTTGGCTCGCTCACTATCATGCCACAGGTGAAACCAAATGGGATTTATACAACCGTCCCGATAATAAAACCGCTCCTTCTGGTAAGGCAATTAACCTCAAGCAAAGCAAGATTCTGTTGGTATCGAGTGCAGGGTCTTATATTGAGGGCAGTCAAGAAGCCTATGATGCTGAAAATGACCTCGGTGATTATACAATTCGTATGATTCCATCTGATATTGCATTAGATAGATTGGCTTATGCCCATACACACTACGACCATACAGCAGTGAATATGGATGCACAGGTTTTAATTCCTTTAGGACATCTTGCGGATATGGTATCTGCTGGTGAGATAGGCTCACTGACAGATAATTTTGTGAGCTTTATGGGGTATCAACCCAATATCTCGCAAGTGATTGATGAGACCATCCCTGCGATTGTTGCGGCGGCAAAAACAGAAGGCGCGACAGGTGTTTTGCTCGTGCCATCCTGACCGCTATGTTCTCAATCCGTTGGATTGATTGCACGCGGAATCGAATTAGCAGGAATTGCGACAACCCTCACCAGTTGGAACGCAGGTCGGACTCGGGTGACAGCACCCCCACGCGCCACATTTACCAAACTCAATCGTGGAGCTACGATTGGCGCACCACACGATACAGAACAACAATTGCGTATCTTGCGGACAACACTGGATCTGTTAGAACAAGATGCACCGCTTGAGCCTGTCAGGTTGGATGAAACAATGGAAGATGTAAACGGGTAGAATCGACACCTCAATTTTGTATTGTAATTCGTAATGGCGGGATATATCTCGCCACTACACAATATTGATGGTGATGATTAATTATAATTGCCAATATACCCTGACCGAACAACCTCTGGGGTTTGCCCCGTCCATGCACGAAATGCTCTAAAGAAGGAATTTGGTTCTTCATATCCCAATAGAAACGCAATTTGACCACTAGAATAATCTGAACTGCTTAGATAATGACGGGCGAGTTCTTCCCGTAGGCTATCAAGTTCTTTTTGAAATGTCGTGTTTTCGGCTTTTAGGCGACGTTGTAAGGTTCGACTGCTGACAGCTAAACGCGATGCCACATCATTCATTGAATAGTGTCCACTGGCTAAAATTTCCATCAAGCAAGCCCGAACACGATCACGAAATGGAGACTCTTTGTTTAAGTCATCCATCCGCCTATTTAATTCGGGTTCAAAAATTTCCCACATCGCATCATTGACCGTTAAAAAGGGTCTACTCGCATCCTCTGCGGAAAATGTCAGACCATTGAAGTTATCTTTTGTAATCGAAACACCAAAAAAGGCTTCATAGGCTTCAATCTCAGGCAAGTCAACGGTGATATGAACTGCTGTCGGTACAATATGCTCACGCGTTGTAAGACGAGCAATTTGAACCCAGAAGATTAACTCAAAGGCGATTAAAGACTTTGGCGGTGGTGCGTTTTCTGGCAACCCTTTAAATGCAACACGTGTATAAACATCGTTTTGGTCATACTCTAAACGCACAGGTCCTATGATGGGTTTATAATGCGCCAAGCGTTGAATCGCCATATTCATATCTGTACTACACAAACAGGCAAAGAGTGGTGGGCTAAAGGCTTCGACAGAAACAGATTCGACCACTATCGAGGGAAAATATTTATCGGCTTTCAAGAAATAGGCTAAGCTATCCCAGAGGCGGAAATATTCATCAGCATTCACTGTCGGAGATTTCCGCATCAATAAATCGTGAGGTAAATTGGCATGACGTAAGACATCTTGGAAGGACAAGTTCATGTCCTTGAACATGACTTGCCATCCTTTGTCAATAATATACTTTCGATTGCTTTGTACCATTACGATACCCTCATTTGGTCTAAACGCCTACTTTATCAAATACATCATAATGGATGCCTGTGAGTTTCTCAGAAATATCCCAGAATCGTTTCCGGGAATCAGCATCAAAGACATCTTGATTCGGTTTTTTCTCAGCAGGATAACCGCGTAGATTGAATGTGCGTGGTCCATAAAACACACCGCCTTTGGCATCAATCGCTGTCGATCCAAAGAGCATTGGTAACACCCCCATACTGATGTCCTGTGCCATGATGGGTTCGAAGATGCGATATAAGACTGCCTCCATACCTGTTTTCGATTGTTCAAGGCTATTGGCTTGCAAATTCGTCATGACAAACCCTGGGTGAGAGGTGTTGGTGATGGTATCAAAACCTGCTTCAGATAAGCGTTTTTGTAGTTCATAGGTAAAGTACACATTCGCGAGTTTACTCTGTCCATAGGCATCCCAACGACCATATTCTTTTTCACCCATGAGATCGTCAAAGTTAATTGTACCCATATAATTTGCGCTACTGGTTACATTATGGATACGTGCATTCGGCGTATTAACGATGACATCAAGCAGTAAACCTGTCAATGCGAAGTGTCCGAAGTGATTCACGCCCAATTGCATTTCGAATCCATCAACTGTTTCTTGCCGTGGGATTGCCATTACACCAGCATTATTAAGAAGGATGTCAAGGCGATCATATTTTGCTTTAAATGCCGTCACAAATTCACATACCGAGTTAAGATTACTCACATCAAGAATCATGACATCGAGTGACGCATTTGGATGAACTGTCAAAATATCAGCTTTTGCTTCTTCACCTTTAGCCAATGTACGAACTGCCATAACGACAGTTGCGCCTTTTCCACTCAATATTTTTGAGGATTCAAACCCCAACCCACTATTTGCCCCTGTGATAACAACCACTTTGCCGTTTAAATTCGGTATGTCTTGTGCTGTCCATTTACCACTCATTAAAAACTCCAGTTATCTATAATCTATCGTTGATAATAGAAGTATAAAAGACCATCTACTAAAACATACCATCATATCACGCCAACATACTTGCATATCACGCCATTTTTATCAGATAGCGCAAAGAGGCTTATCGATATTGTATCGTTTATGATTGCGGGTCGTCGGTTTGGGCTTGGTAGAATTTTTCCCATGCATCAGGGAAGTCTGTCCTGTTATTATGGATGTGTGGAACATGCGAACCAAGCTCAGAGACGGAGTTTGGCATAAAGTCTTCTAGTGATTTTTCAATAAAATAGACCATATCATGGGCATCAACTGCTGCATTATAGCGATAGGCAATCACGGCTAGACCATATATAGCGACAGTCATTAAAATACGAATAATCGGATGATTCCAAATGGCAAATAAAAATAGCGGTGTGAAGAAAATCGGCACGACCAAGCTATAAATAATATTGATTGGCAGGAAATTGGCGGTAATGTTGATTTGCGTGAGGTCATCATCAAGGGCGTTGAACTTGGCGGTGAGGGTGGCTGTTGAGCGTGTCCGTCCGCGATGTTGCCACGGAACTTTGCTAGTTGTCCGCATCTGGAAACCCTCATGCGAGCCACTGACAAAATGATAACGTCTGCCATGCACAAATAAATTGCGGAGGTGTAATCTCTCGATACTGGGTTTGGATGATGTCACCAACACCCCTAAGCAGACAGCAGGTGAGGCATAAGCAATCAAGGTCACCTCATGATGAACATACCAAATCTTTAATAAAGGACGTAACATGCGCCATAATCTTGATTGTTCCTCTGGGCTATCCATCAAGACTTCGTCAGGACGTTTGCTGGCAGTCTCATCCGTCATAACTTAATTCACCAAAACCTGTTCTGCAATCACGACCACGCGTTCCAAATAACTATCCGATACAAAATCATATGTTCCGCAGGTGATTAAGGTCAGTAGATTATTGGTGGAAGGGTAAATGGGTGTGAGGTCTGTGGGATCATGATTGCTGATAGAGGAAATGTCATAATGATAATCTCGTCCCTCTTGCGTGATGATGATACGGTCACCCACCTCTAATTCATTGAGATTGGCGAAGATACCCTGTCGCCCGTCAGCCAATTCAACATGTCCTGATAACACCACATTCCCTGTTTCAGAAATCCAACGTGTGCCTTCTAAATGACCAATATTATTACCCAATTGTGACACATCCCAAGAAGACTCCCCCAGATAGACTTGCACAATGGGCGCAACAATCCCTGCGTTTGGGATAACCAAAGCAGCATTTTCAATATCAGGTCCGAGGTCTTGCGCTAGGATAGGTGTCGGTGATGGTGTGACAACCAACTGCTCCGAGAATTGAGGAGTGGCGGTTGCGTTCTCATTGACTACAAGCTCGACAATTGCTGTCGCTGTTGGGGCAAGCTGGTTTTCATCGGATAAGGTCAGGCGTGTTTGGTCATAGATAAGGAAAGCCACCCCTGCCAAGATACCGAGTAGAATCAACATCGGAAAGGGTATGCGTCTTCTGCTTTGATACATTATGTCTTATCACCTATGCAAATAGCTTGTCAAGTTGTCTCGTGTTTATAGTATAGCGTAAATTTATGGCAAGTTTTGCTTAAGTTGTCTGAATACCCAAGCGCATATGCTCTACCTTGATACAGCGATTGGTTGCAATGTCGATGTCTGCACCTAAGGCAGTATCACGTGCTGTGGGGTCATCCACGCCCAGTTGCGTCCAGATAGCTTTGGCATCCACTGCAATAGCAGAGTCTACAATATCGCTTAAATGCTCCGAGCGACGAAATACATTTACAATATCAATTGGAACGGGTATATCATCTAGGGTCGCATAACTGGTTTCCCCATCAATTTCGCTCACAGTCGGATTAACAGGATAGACCGTATAACCAACCGCCCGTAAATAGTCTGCAATTTGATAGCTGGTGCGATGCGATTTATCAGAATGCCCGACGACTGCAATCGTTTTGGCAGTTGAGAGAACGTCACGCATCTTATTGTCATCTTGGTTGAGGTAAGTTGCCATTTCAGTTTCCTTAGTAACTCATAAAGCTTTATGATAAACAATTTATGTCTCTATTCTTAGATAAACCTAGCGTCACTCTATCTTACGCTGAGAGTCGAATTCTCATATCTGTATCATATGATTTTGTGTAATATATAACTTTCACAATGTATTAAACGTTTAATATTAATATTATGCCAAAACCTTATAAATTCATGCTTCCTTGCTTGTAAAAGCAGTTTCTTTTCGGTAGAATTGTGATAAATGTAACAAGCGACTCATTCTTTATATAATGTAAGCAATTGCAGGGAATCATTGTGCGAGTAATTTCCGCTATTGTTTCCTCGTTTAACTGTAATTAAATTGGATTGTGAATTCAGGTGGTCATCCAATATGGATAATAACAATAATAGAACGTCCCTTGATGTAGCTACAATGACAAAAATTGGTGCTTTTGTGGTTTTTCTAGTTTTGGGTGGGGCTGTCCTTTCGACATTCACTCCCGTTATCTTCCCTCCACAAGCCTCTGCCGAAGCTGAAAACGTTGATGGGTTATTTACACTACTGCTCTTCATCGGTGGTATTATCTTCTTCTTGATTCAGGGTTTACTCGTTATCTCAGTCATTGCCTTCCGCGCAAAGAGTGGTGATACCAGTGATGGTCCGTCGAATCATGGGAATATGACTCTCGAAATCGTTTGGACAATCATCCCAGCATTAATCGTTGTCTTCTTGTCGATTATCAGTTTCAGTATTTGGAATGATAATACAACGCCAAAAGAAAACGAAAACATGATTAATGGCGACAGTGTCACCTATAATGTAGTTGGTGCGCGTTACGCATGGACACACACTTATGCAACCAACGATGTTGATAATAATGGTGAACCGATTGTCATCAATTCAGGGAATGTGCTTCATACCTATATCGGGCAAAATGTGAACCTCACCCTACAGACGCAAGATGTGCTTCACTCTTATTGGGTGCCAGCCATGCGTGTGAAACAAGATTTGCTCCCTGGGAATCCTGATGAAGGCGGTCGCCCGACTCAGTTACGCTTTACTCCGATTCGTATTGACAACGAAACCTATCCTGCCGAATATCCAATCGTCTGTGCCGAATTATGTGGCGATGGTCATGGTCGGATGCGCGGTACAGTTGTTGTCCATGAAAATGAAGAAGCCTTCCTAGACCTCTTTTACGACCCATCAATTGATGTCATTTTGAACCCACCTGCTGACCCTGTATTACGGGGTGAAGCAACGATTCAAGAATACGCCTGTAGCGGTTGTCACGTTCTGGACTCATTTGGTTGGGCGGGTGTGACAGGTCCTTCATTGAATGGTATCGCGAATCGTGCTGGCGAACGCTCGGCAGGTCAGACAGCAGAAGAATATATCTCAACATCCATCTGGAATCCTAGCGCATACCTTGTTCCGGGATATGGCAATTTGATGCCTGTTCATGGTCCTGATGCACCGGGGTCAAACCAAATGTCACCTGAGCAACTCTACACTATCGTTGCTTATCTCTGTACACAGGGTGATGATTCAGATTGTGATAATGAGAATAATACCGAAGCGATTCCTGCTGCAATTAACAGCATATTCGGTGTAGAAGTTGATGTTGAATTCGGGGGTACAGGCGATAGTGCAAATGCAAGTTCTGCCTTACCAGAAAGTAAAGTTCTTGATGCACTTTATGGCAGTGATGCAGAAGCAACTGAAGAAGCACCTGCAGAAATGACAGAAGAAGCACCTGCTGAAGCAACTGAAGAAGCAGGCGAATAAAATTGTAGGGACAGGCTTCTGTCTGTCCGCTAACGAAACCAACAAGCAATGATTCGGTGACAGGCTTTTGTCTGTCCAATAAAGAAAAACACGAGTATTTGTAGAAATAGTATGAAAAGGCGCAGTTATGGCAACAATCTCTGTCCCCTTCGGGCAACAAAAACAAGAGGTCGAAGCAGTTAAACGTCCTGCTCTGCGTGAATACCTAAGCTGGAGCGTTGACCACAAGATTATCGGCGTACAGTATGGTATCGTCGCGCTTTTTTTCTTCTTGGTCGGTGGTGCGTTAGCAATGGGTATCCGCTGGGAATTACTGACACCGCAACTTGACCTCATGGATTCAGGTGCGGCATATAATAGTCTGTTCACGATGCACGGCACGATTATGATTTTCCTCTTTATCATCCCCATGTGGGGTGCATATGGGAATTATGTTGTTCCATTACAACTCGGTGCAAAGGATATGGCGTTCCCATGGTTGAATGCTTTTGCATTTTGGTTGATTCCACCTGCAGGTGTCATTATGTTATTGGGTTACTTTGTTAGCCCAGCAGAAGCAGGTTGGACATCTTACCCACCACTCTCTATTTTGTTCAGTGGTGACGGACAGACCTTATGGGCATTAGCGATTCACTTATTAGGTATTTCGTCTATTTTGGGGTCAATCAACTTTATTGTGACCATCCTTAATATGCGCCCACCTGCAATGTCACTATGGCGGATGCCCCTCTTATGTTGGGCAGTCTTGGCAACCAGTATTATCGCTGTGATGGCAACACCATTTTTAGCAGGTGCATTAACTTTGCTCTTGCTTGACCGTATGGCAGGCACGACCTTCTTTGATCCGTCTGGTGGTGGGGATGTCTTGCTTTGGCAAAATATCTTCTGGTTCTATAGCCATCCTGCTGTTTATATTATGGTTCTCCCTGGGATGGGTGTTTTGTCCGAAGTGCTCTCCACACATAGCCGTAAGCCAGTTTTCGGGTATCGCATGATTGCACTCTCTAGTATGGCGATTGCGATTGTTGGGTTCACTGTTTGGGCGCATCATATGTTCACCAGCTTGCAACCAGAATTACGTATTCCCTTCATGATTACCTCTATGATTATCGCAGTACCAACAGGGATTAAGATATTCAGTTGGGTTGGCACAATTTGGGGCGGTAAGATTCGATTAAACAGCGCGATGTTATTCTCACTTGGATTCTTGTCGATGTTTGTTGTCGGCGGTATCTCTGGTGTGATGTTGGCTGCATTGCCATTCGATATTCACGTACACGATACTTACTTTGTGGTCAGTCACTTCCACTTCGTACTCTTTGGCGGTAGTGTATTTGCGATTTATTCCGCACTCTATCACTGGTATCCAAAAATCACGGGTCGCATGATGAATGAGCCACTCGGTAAGATTCACTTTGTGTTGACTTACTTCGGGTTCTTCTTCACCTTCTTCCCAATGCACATTGCAGGGATGTTAGGGATGCCACGTCGTGTTGCGGTGTATGACCCAGCATTTACAGACATCAATCGTTTGGTGAGCTTTTCTGCATTCATACTCGGTATCTCGACATTCGTTGCCATTTATAACATCATCTGGAGTTACACACGTGGACGTGTTGCGGGTGCAAACCCATGGCGTTCATTGACACTCGAATGGGCGACAACATCACCACCACCATCAACCAACTTTGTCGATGACCCCATTCCATTTGAAGACCCATATGGATATGGTACAGAAGCATCGGTTGCCTATCTTGATGCTATCGAATTGGCATTTGATAAACCAAGAAAGAACAACCCACCAAAAACTGGCGGTGCGCTTGAATTAGCACCTGATGGAACAGATTAAGCCTTATAGTAAGATTTAGCATAATCACAGGGGCGTGCGAACATGTACGCCTTTGTGATATAAGCGGTGATGAGTTGAAAGCAGAATAAGAAAAATTAGGGATTCTGATAGTTTTGAAAAAATTGTTTAGTTAACGATTTATTTTTTTCTATATTCAGAAGCTAGCCCTAGGAACTGACACATGGCAACTTTTATTGAACAACAAGAAAAACAAAGATTACGCGACCAACGTGATGCTGAAATCCGTTTGAAGAACAATCGGCTTGGTATGAACATCTTCCAAGTCAGTTGGATTATGGCGTTTGTAGCGATTATTGTTGTGAATTGGCAATTGCGCTATAGCTATAGTGAGTGGCCACCTGCGGGTGTTGAACCTTTTAATCCGATTTTGCCAACAATAGCGACACTTAGCTTATTAGCCAGTACATGGCTTGTGCGTAATGGCTTTAAGGTATTGCGAGAGGGTCATATCCCAACCTTTTTGACCAATTGGAAATATGCGATTGGGCTGGGGTTTGTCTTTATGGCAATCATCATATTTGAATTTTTCACAGTTTCACCCGAAGCGTTGGCAACCCAATATGGTGATACCTTCCGCTTGATGACAGGGTTTCACTTTATTCATGCTTTGATAATTATCGGCATTATGATTAATGTGTATCGCAAAGGTCAAACAGGTATTTATACAGGTGGTGAGCAGGATTCATGGGCTGTCGAAGGCACTGCAAAATTGTGGTACTTCGTGACGGTTGCGTGGATTTTGTTTTATATTGTGCTGTACTGGATACAGTAAATAGTGAGTATCTCATATAACGTAAGGAAGAGGCTCTTCCCTACAAGTAAGTGTCATATAGATAAATGATTTAAAACTTTAGACTTTTCATTGGTGATGGTATACTCTGTACCATGTCTAATCGGAACTTAACAGTAAGGTAGAGGGAGTGGTAGTTTATGGATAAACCCGGACTTCAACGGGCGATACCGTACATGTTGCTAGCGTTCATTGGTTCGCTACTCTTTGTTTACGTGATACGGTCGGCTCAACAAATGGATCCTGTATGGGTCAATGCGGATACATCTGAGGGCGCGCAAGTCGGGCTAGTTCTCGCTGCCTTTGCGTCAATGGGTGCTTTTATGTGGGGTGTCGGTGCATTTGACCCCAAGATGAGCGAACATGGTGGACATGATGA
>CAYGTY010000037.1:21911-26044 GCA_964352825.1 uncultured Anaerolineaceae bacterium | reverse complement strand
TTGATTATCGCTGTATTTGCCATTGCACTTTTCCCACATGGGTTAAGCCTCAAGCAAGCGACTGAACCGAATGCAGATATTGCCGCAAATGGTGTCGGCGAATTTGTTATCCCTGTACAAGATATTCTAGGTCTGCTCTTACCACCAGAGAACTTCTCCAATACACCGATTGAAGGCACAAGCCAATTTGCTGTCTTTATCGGCTTTATAGTAATTGTCTTCATCTCATTGGGGATTGCGGCAGGGTTGATTGCGATATTCTTCTACCTCTCGCATCAAGGGATTAAAGAAGTCACGGAACTAGAAACAACCGATAGGGATCGTACACAAATTGTACCCATTCGAGAAGTTGGTAGTATTGCTGGTGGCGTGGTTAATGTGATTAAAGCAATTCCGAACGCTATCGGATATAAGAAATAAGGGGAACTGACATGGCAGAAATGGCAGTAGAACAAGTACAGGTGGTCGCACATGATGATGCACACGATGACCACGGTCATATCAGTGCCGAAGACCATAACGAAAATATGAAATTGGGGATGTGGCTTTACCTCGCGTCTGAGGTGGTCTTATTCTCGATGATGATTCTAGGTTATATTGTCCTACGGGTTAATGAACCCGACATCATTAAAGAAGTTCATAAAGAATTGGGTGTTGCATTAGTAACAGCGAACACCTTTATTTTGCTCGCAAGTAGTTACTTCATGGTGATGGGCTTGCGTGCCATGCAAAAAGGCAACCGTGATATGATGGTGCGCTGGATTGGTGCAACGGCTCTCGGTGGCATTGTCTTTATGGGCGGTCAGTATATTGAATATACGGAACTGGCACATCTCGGCATTACACTTGGCTTTGATAGCGCATCAGAGTGGAGTACCTTCGGGATGCGCTTTTATGCGCCAACCTTCTTTCATGGTGCGCATGTCTTTGTTGGTGTGATCTGGGCATTGGTTGTTATGCGTCGTGGGATGAAGGGACGTTATGACAATAATCCGATTGGCATCGAAATGTTCGGGCTGTATTGGCACTTTGTCGATGTTGTCTGGATTATGTTATTTACACTGATTTATCTGGTATAGGAGCGTGTGAGATGGCAGAAGTAACACATAACGAACAAGAACATACAGACCATGCACACGATGACCATCACAGCGATACCGTTGTCATTATGGGTCGCGAAATCACTGTCGAGGGGGGTATCTATACCGTCATCTTTGGTGTTTTAGCAATATTGACCTTATTCGAAGTGATTAGTGCTGAAGTGCTAAATGGTGCAATTAATTCAACTACAGGTGGAGAAGCCGCGGTTGTCGCATTACAATTTTTACCTGCGCTCAAGGCATTCCTCCTCTTGGGAATTGCGATTATCAAATCCGCTTTAGTGATCTGGTTTTATATGCACATGCGCGAAGAAAATAAGATTTTGGCAGTGGTGTTATTATTGCCTCTCTTGATTGCTACTTTGTCCATCATGTTTGTATTATCGATTCCTCCAATAGGTTACACACTGTAAGATTATGATGTTGGGAGTGCTATCGGGTACTCCCATACTTCCCTATCAAACAAGTAGAAACCCATGCACATCTTACATATCGCACCCTACTATCGCCCCGCTTATGCCTTTGGTGGTGTTGTGCGCGCAGTGGAAGGGATGGCAAGGGGGCTTGTGGCGCGTGGGCATCAGGTCACGGTTTTAACCACGGATGCGCTGACTCAGGATTCACGCTATACAGGCGCAGATGATGAAATGATGGAGGGTGTGCGTGTGATTCGTCGCCCGAATGCCTCGACCTTCTTACGTGGAAAGCTCAATCTCTCGACCCCGCGTAGTATGAAGAAAACCGCCGAAGCCATGATGGACGACGTTGATATTGTCCACCTGCACGAGTTTCGTACAGTCGAAAATTTACTCGTCAGCCCTGTTGCCTTTGAACATCAAAAACCGATTGTGCTATCGCCACATGGGACATTAAATCTCAGCACAGGGCGCAGTCAATTAAAAGTAGGGTGGGATAAGCTCCTGAGTGCAGGTGTTGCTTTACGCATTGACCATGTTATTGCTTTGGTTCAACCCGAACTCGATGATGTCAAAACGCTTTGGCAGACTTTTGGGCAACGCCAAACCCCCACTAAATTTAGCATTATCCCCAATGGCATCCACCTTCATGAGTTTGAGGATTTACCCTCTCCTGATGACTTTCGCGCACGGTATGGACTAGATGATGTACCGACAGTGTTATTTATGGGGCGATTGCAGGCGCGCAAAGGGGTTGATGTGCTGGTGGAAGCCTTCAAATTAGCAAATGTCGAAAAGTCGCAATTGCTTATCGTCGGACCTGATGAGGGCATGTTGGATAGGGTGCAATCCCTAGCTGACGGCGATAAACGGATTATTATTACAGGTTATCTGGGTGGTGATGACCGCTTACAAGCTTTATCCACTGGTGATATATTTGCTTTACCTGCGGTGGGAGAAGGCTTGTCGATGGCTGTCCTTGAAGCAATGGGGGCTGGCTTGGCAGTTGTTTTATCGGCTGGTTGCAATATGCCTAATGTCGAACCTAATGGGGCTGGTTATGTTGTTGATATAGAACCCTCGGCAATTGCTGATAAATTGGGTCACCTACTCACAAACCCTGATGTATGCCAACAGATGGGACAATCGGCGCGTGATTTTATCCAACAAGGCTACACATGGGATAAGGTCGCGATACAATTAGAAACATGCTACCAAAATTTGATATAGATAAATATAAGCTATTCTCCGCGCCTTCGTTCCTCCCTTTCTTCGTGTTAAATACCTTTCAAAAGAGAATCTGCCAAAGCCAGCAAACCCCAATTTTAAGTGTTTCACCCTTTTTGACAGTATAATGAAATATGAATCGTGTTCACTATATAGGTTTTATTGTTATGACTATTCAATCTTCAACAGTACAGGTGCAGATGACAATGTATGGCGGTGCGCTTGGATTTTTTGGTGGCGGATTGCTCGGTGCTGGGTTTATTGCGCTGACTTATAATCCATTTTTTGAGCTCAATATTCTTTTAATTGCAATCGGTACATTAGCGACGATGCTCGCGGGGTTGACCTTTGGTGTAATCGCGGGTGGAATCTCGGGTATTGGGGTGGCGATACTGACCAAGATATTTTCATATTACCCACATCTCCGCCAACTCTATCGTGTATCGGCGATTGGTTTTTCCATGAGTGTTGCATTGTATCTATGCTTCCATATGGGATTTTTAATTGGACAACCCTATATTTTTGATACCGCGACCTATCCCTCATGGTTATGGGCGTTGGTCTTATCAGCAATGGGTGCAGTCATCGTCAGTGTGATTGTGACGCAGAGTATTGTCAATCAATATCAAGTCAAACTCAAACCTGTTCATACTAAGTAAGTGGGCATTTGTTTTTAGATTTTTTCGATTATGTATCTTGGTTGGCGGACAAGGCAAGCCATTGTCCCTACAGGGTTTCTGTAGGGAAGAGACATGTCTCTTCCACTAATTTACATTAATGACTTTCGACCACCGACGTAGTAGTAACCTTCGGTAAAGAATTGAAATTGGTGTCGGGTTGGAACTGTGTCAACTGTCTCAGCCTTAAACGTTTCTCAGTTTATATAGATAAGGACAATAGATTATGCAACGCTTTGATAGCTTACTCAAAATGTTCGGACGCATGACCATCTATGGCGCGGTCTTGGGTGCAATTGCTGGTGTATTGGTAGGTTTTGTGATTTTGCTGGGCGAATTTAATCCAGAATATAACCAGAACATCATCAGCTTTGTAGCTGAGACTGCCGTGATTAGTGCAATTTGGGGTGGGATGTTTGGTGGTATGTACGGTGGTGCATCAGGTTTATTCTGCGGATTCGCCATGACAGTAGTCACCTCAATTGGATATGGGACAGTACGAAATCCAAAAAACTATAAAATCGTGATGGGAACACTCACAGCAGTTTTGACGAGCGGTGTTTTCTTTTTAGGCGGATTATGGGATTTGGGTGTTGAGATGGGGATTCTGACATGGGCAAGCGCACTCGGGATGTCAGTTGTAATCGCTGTCTACGCCAGTCAAATGACCGCCCGTAAGTACATCAATGAAATGTCGATGGGTAAGGAAAAAG
>CAYGTY010000037.1:18602-21811 GCA_964352825.1 uncultured Anaerolineaceae bacterium | reverse complement strand
CTCGGTGGCTCTGTGGTGGAAAATCTTTAGGTTAAGCGTCTCTTAAATCATAGTCTTTTCTGAAAATTGGACTGCTTTCATGATCTTATAATTTGAATTGTTACCCCGTTTACGGGTATTATGGTTATATCCTTTGCGGAATATTGAGAAATTTTTTATAGAAAGACATACTTATGCGACTCCAACCCAAAGCTAAATTAATCTTGAATATGATCGCTTATGGTGCCATGCTGGGTGGTTCAGCAGGTGCGCTCTCATCGATTACACTTATTTTAACCTCAAGCCGTTTTGAATTTTTAGGCGCGACACTGCCTGTTATCCTATTAGAAGCGATGTCGATTGCTGTCTTTGGTATGCTATTTGGTGGCTTCTTTGGTATTGTTGCTGGCTTATATAGCGGCGCAGGGATGGCTGTGATGACAAAGGTTTTCTTTAAAGACATTCCCTCATTTACCCTCTTCAAAGTGGCGATGGCGACTGTAACAGCCGTAGCAACCTTACTCTTCTTTTCCTCAGGATTATGGCATTTGCGCCTTGATGGGATTGATGCAACAGGTTGGAATGCGATGATTTTCATGTCCGTTGTGATGGCTGTGTATGCCAGTCAACGGGTCGCTAATTTTTACCTGTATGAATGGTCAATTCGTAAACAAAAGGCAATGGCGTAATAATGCCTCTGCTCTATCGCCTGACAAATATACTCAAGCGCATGACCTTCTATGGATTTATGCTGGGCAGTGCATCAGGCTTATTGGTCGCACTCACGATTTTATTGTTACCCAATATCGAAAACCCTAACTTTCTAGGTATCCCATTCACACCTCTAACTGCGATTTTAGGGGGTGCTGGCTTTGGGATGTTATTTGGGACAGTTGCAGGCTTCACCAGTGGCTTTGGGATGGCGTTATTTACACTCTTATTATTCCGCGAGGTTCATGACGAACAAGGCTTTCGCATCTTTATGGGGAGTACCACCTTCATGCTGACCTTAGCAACCTTAGTCGGACGGGGCTTGTGGACATTTGGTGAATATGCGATTGAACCCTTTGTATGGCAAGTGACAATGGCGATGACTATTGTGATTGCGATTTACGCCAGCCAACGTACAGCGACTAAATATTTGCTGGATATGCAGACCGAAAAAATAAAACGATAAATTATAGGATAACGCCATGCACAAATTTGTGTTCATCGTCATGATGGTGATATTTAGTCTTCCGATTGCTAGCGCGCAAGATGATGTCTCTCCAGAACTACAAGCTCAGCTTGATGAAATTGAATTACAAACAAGCAATATCCGTCAACTTGACCGCCTCGAATCGACAACATTAGATTTTCCTTCAACCGACGAATTAGAGGTATTTTTGCGTGAGGAATTTGATGAATCCTATTCCCCTGAAGAATTCGCGGATGATCAATTATTTTATATTGGGCTAGATTTATTTGAGGGCGAGGTTGATTTAGAAGCGGTTTTATTCGACTTCCTCTTATCACAAATTGCTGGCTTTTATGATCCCGAAACCGATATGATGAATGTGATTTTGATGTCGGGTGATGTGCCAGAAGACAGTCTCCCGATTTTGGAAGAAATTACTTATTCACATGAATATATCCATGCTCTGCAAGACCAACACTTTGACCTAGAGGCATTATTAGATGAAGTTGATGCCTCCGAAAATGGTGATTTCCAGTTGGCAGTTTTATCATTGGTCGAAGGCGATGCCACGCAAGCCATGACCGACTATACCGTGATTCTGGCAGAAGAAGACCCTTTAGCATTAGCGCAAGCTATTTTTAGTGCAGGCGCAGACCTCGGCGGGGTCGCAATTCCCGAAGGCGTTCCAGCGATTATCGAAGAAGAACTCCTATTCCCTTATATTCAGGGGCAAGTATTTGTCGCGGCGGTGATTAATGCTGGCGGGTGGGATGCGATTGATGAGGCGTTTGCTGGCAATTTGCCCCTTTCAACCGAGCATATCTATCATCCAGAACGCTATCTTACAGGTGAAAAGCCAATAAAGATAACAATTCCCGACATCAGCGACTTACTCGGAGATAATTGGCGATTGGCACACGATACCAATGTTGGTGAATTTTACTTACGCCAATATTTAGGGACGCAATTAGGCAGTCGTCAAGTCGCTGACATGGCTACGGGTTGGGGCGGTGACCATATGCTCCTTTATGTGGACGATGCTACAGGCGAGATTCTGTGGGTTCTCCATCAGGTATGGGATACACCCGAAGACGCAACCGAGTTTGTCGCGGGGTATACTGAATTTTTGAATCTGCGATTTGCTGATGGTCAGTCCGATGGCATTTGTTGGTCAAGTGCTGATGCGGTTTGTTTCATTCAAGCCAATGATACAGAAACCCATATCGTCTATGCACCTGATACTGCGCTTGCTTTTGCCCTACTTCGTATCGACACCTAAACTCATAAAAGCAAAATCTCCCCTGTGTCTACGGGGAGACTTTGAAATCTAATGCTATATTATGATTTATCTAGGGGTTGATAACAAAGACATCATCAACAAGGATCCCAGGGGAGACATTCAAGAAAGCTTCTGTTACCCAACCCAGTTGACCGCGATAAGATATTTGCCACCAATCCGCATCAATGGTACGGGCTTCGATGCTCAAGATTGTGTTTTCAGGAATAATCCGAATGACATCATATTCTAAACCAGGACCACGACGCATATTCAAATTTGCAGTTGCAGTGGCTGTATATGATCCAATATCTGGGACATCGACCACAGTTTCGTCAACAACAGGGAGATTCTCATAGTTGAACTCATCCGTATAAGTCTCATTCACCCAACCAATTGTTCCATTCACATTTAACTGTATCCATTGCCCTGATGGGTTTTGACCAACGATTGGATATGTTTCGCCACGCGATACCTTTGTGAGAATCGGTGCGAATACATTAGGTTCGCCACGAACATTGAGTCTCGATGCGATTACAGTTGCTGTTGCTGCACCTGCATTTGCAATGGTTGTTGGCGCAACGGGGTTTGTTACAGGGTCGAGTGAATATTCGATGAAGGCTTCGTCTGTGCTTTCATAGTATTCAATCGTGATGATATGGATACCTGCTTCTACGGTGATGTTTTCTATATAGACATTGCTACCATTGCTCAGATGCCATTCATCAATATAGAGGATGTCATCGACATAAACACGCACACCATCATCGGCACGAA
>CAYGTY010000037.1:0-18502 GCA_964352825.1 uncultured Anaerolineaceae bacterium | reverse complement strand
CATCGACATAAACACGCACACCATCATCGGCACGAATGCTTATATCATATGTACCATTTAAGTAAAATGAACCACTCCAACGTGCTGAGAAATTATCGGTTGGCATATTTGTTAGTGGTGCGCCGACACCCCAATCATGTGATGGGCTGGTTTCATTAATAATTGCCGTCGGTGTACCTGCAAGGGCTGGATTACTGTAGTATGAGCCGACCCAATCACTAACGGGAGATAACGGGCTAGAATATGATGTTGTAACACCTACATTCGCTGCGGGTACAGTGACAAAGTCTTCTGAATTATTGATAGGTATCCATCCCAGTTGGAGTTGAGCTAAACCTGTGACTTCGCGATAATCTATCTGTACACTATGAACACCTGTTGTGATGTTGGCATCAGCAATCAATACTTCACTTGGTTGTGGATTGTCAAATGTATCAATCAGGGTAATTGAGTTATCGAGAATCACACGAACACCATCATCCGCTCCCACACGGAAACGATATAAACCATCTGTGAAGTTAAATGATGTTGTAAAACGGGCTGAAAAGTAATCATCATCAATAGTGGGTGCAGGTGAACCATCTCCCCAATTAAAAGAAAGGCTTGATTCTTGGCGACTGAGTACCGATGGCTCGCCTAAGTAGGAATTATTATAATAGGTCGAATTCCAAATCACGCCGTTGTTATCGCTATCTGTCTGTGCGTTGATGACTGCTGTTCCACCAATTAATAATGTGAAAAGCAACATCAGCGGTATAATTTTAAATAATCGCATATGCCTTATTCTCCTTTTCTATATGAACTGTGTAACTTAACCTTACAATTAACAAACAAAGAACAACTGAATTGTTTGTAAGTAAGTTATTGGAGAAGATGAGAGGATGATAAACGGGGTAAAGTGTGTATATAAATAAACTAATAAGTTGCCAGAACACTTATTTTAGATTATTTTGTAACTATAATTTTATTGATAATTAAAGGACATCACACCAGATGACTGAACGGCTGTGGTCGATTAAAGAATATCCCTTTCATCCTGAAAAATTACGGTATCACGAAACAATTTTTACAATCGGTAATGGTTACATTGGCACACGCGGGAGTTTGGAAGAAGGTTATGAGGGTGACAATCCTGCCACCTTCGTGCATGGTTTATATAATCATGCTGAGGGTGAGCTTGTTCCTGAACTCGTTAATATCCCTGATTGGACACGCTTCAATATCTGGATAGATGACACGCCTTTTAAAATGATAACAGAATCACCTGATCCCTTTCATCCACCTGACGGCTTGGTCTTGGGGTATGAACGTCGCTTGCATATGGATACGGCTATTCTAAAACGGACGGTACTGTTTCGAGCGACGACAGGCAACACTGTGCGGATTGTCTTTGAACGCTTTGCCAGCTTAGATGATCAGCATCGGATGGTACAACGGATTGTTGTCACTGCCATTGATGGAACACCAAAAGTGACGGTTCAGGCGGTGCTGGATGGTGATGTAAGCAATCAAGGTGTGAACCATTGGGAATATATGAAACCCCAACATATCTATGACAATATGATTGCTGTACATGGCAAGACAAGTCAATCAAAATATACAGTTGATGTGGTATCGAAATTGTCTCCCTATCCTAGTGATGTTCAGGTTGAAGATAAACGTATATCAGCAACATCTGTTGTACAACTCGAAAAAGATGGGGAAGCGACATTTGATAGATATACCACAATTTTTGCAAACTTTAACTCATCAACCGCAGTCGCCCCAGTTATTGATATGATGGATGATTTGGATGATTATGATTCTTATCTAAAACAACATAAAGTTGCTTGGCAAGCTTATTGGGAAACGGCTGATATTCAAATTAAAGGGGATGAAATTGCGCAATTAGGGGTTCGCTTCACGACCTATCATGTCCTAATCGCAACCCCTCAACAAAATGTCGATGCCAGTATCGGCGCAAAGACACTCTCCGGATATGGTTACGCAGGGCATGTCTTTTGGGACACTGAATTATTTATGATGCCTCCTCTGACTTTAACACAACCCCATCTAGCAAAAAATTTATTGATGTATCGTTATCGACGTTTGCATGGTGCGCGTCAAAAAGCCAAAGATAATGGTTTTGAGGGCGCAATGTTCCCCTGGGAAAGCACCGATACAGGATTAGAAACAACGCCTATTTGGACAGAACCAAAACCACCTGATGGACGACGGCTTCGTATTTACACAGGTGAGATTGAATTGCATATCTCGGCGGATATTGCTTATGGCATTCTGCAATATTGGCGATGGACAGGTGACGACAAATTTATGCGCTTATATGGCGTGGAGATGGTCTTGGATACGGCTGTATTTTGGGGGAGTCGGGTCGAGTCTACGGATAGGGGCTATGAAATTACAGACATCATCGGTCCTGATGAATATCACGAACATGTTGATAATAACGCCTTCACCAATCGCATGGCACAATGGCATTTAGGACAAGCCTTAGATTTACTGGATTGGTTGGAAAATAACGCCTCCGATGTCTATCACCGTTTGGTTGCACAGCTTGATTTATCAACCACACGCTTGGATAAATGGCGCGACATCATCGATAATTTCTATATTCCATTTGATGAGACAAAGCAAATCCATGAGCAATTTGAGGGCTTCTTTGATTTAGAATTTATTCCCGTGGAGAAGTATCAACCGCGTGTCGGTGGCATTTGGGATTATCTGGGACATGAGCGCGCCTCCGCTTCACAAGTCCTCAAACAAGCTGATGTGGTGATGTTGATTGCCTTGTTGGGTGACGAAGTGGGTTCGCGTGAGATTCTGCTCAATAACTTCAATACCTATTATCCGCGTTGCGATCACGGTTCATCGCTTAGCCCTGCAATGCACGCATGGGTAGCCGCACGGCTCGATTTGATGGATATCGCAACAAAGATGATGGAAAATGCTATCATGATAGACCTTGAAGATAATCAAGGAAATGTTCATGCAGGGATACATGGCGCGGCAAGTGGTGGTGCCTGGCAGATGATCGTTTTTGGATTTTGTGGTCTGCACTTAGCTAATGGTCAACCAGCTATCCAGCCCAACTTACCTAAACATTGGGAATCTGTGACCTTCACTGTGTTACATCATGGAGAGGCTCATACTTTTGTCGCAACCTGAACCTTGATGTAAACATATTTTAATGAAACCTTACGATTCATTATGTATTATATAAAGTAATATAATGATATATATATATTGGGATAATGAATTGTATGGTAGATTCAGGACATTGGTATAAAGATATCTTTCACATCTATTGGCTTGATGAGAGTCAAACCGTTCTAGTGCTTGAGTTTGAAGAAGATTACACTTGGCTGGATTATTATGAGCTAATGCAATTGGTGGCAGAGATGATTGTTGATATTCATCACCCCATCGTTTATATCAATATCTGGCACGAACATGTCAAAGTGCCGACAGACAGCACATTACCCCACTTTAAGAATATGAAGCAAATGTTTTTACCTGAAGCCGTTGTCTTATTGATGCACAATACCGACCAAATCCCCATTATCGAAATATTTTCTAATGCAATTGGCTTTGAGCGTGATGTGAATTATTGGTTTGCCTCATCTTATGAAGACGCGATAGAGCTTGCCCAAGAAAAGTATGAGTTACTCAATCATTCGTCCTGTTAAGTGATGGGTTGTTGTTCGTATTGGGTAACTCCCTTTATGGTGTCAAATGCTAAAAGTGCCGAGTAATGAGTGCAGAAGGCTTCGTTACGAACTGGCTTATACGAAAAACCTTTCTTTGTGCCTTTGTGTTAAACATTTTCCCCCCATGTAGAATTTTAATGATATTCCCCCAACCCATTTAATACATGACATTCGGCGTGGGAATGCCTGCGTGTCCTCACATGACATAATATCGTTGTCGCAATAATATGAGCATATACAGTTTGAATTAGGCATAAATGATTAAAGGACAAGATGATGATAGATGCTCAGGTGCGAACATTAGACGGTAACGAAGCCGTTGCTCATGTTGCGTATCGCCTCAATGAAGTGATTGCCATTTATCCAATTACGCCTGCGTCACCAATGGGTGAATGGGCGGATGCGTGGGCAGCACAAGCCATTCCTAATTTATGGGGGACAGTCCCATCGGTTGTGGAAATGCAAGCTGAGGGCGGTGCGGCAGGTGCAGTACATGGGGCGTTACAACTTGGCTCACTGACAACCACATTCACAGCTTCGCAAGGCTTGTTATTGATGCTCCCGAATTTATACAAAATTGCAGGTGAGCTTACACCAGCAGTGATTCACATTGCGGCACGGTCATTAGCAGCGCAAGCCCTCTCGATTTTCTGTGACCATAGTGATGTGATGGCAGCACGCGGAACAGGCTTTGCGATGTTATGCTCTAATTCTGTGCAAGAAGCCCATGATATGGCATTGATTGCCCAATCGGCAACGCTACAATCACGGATTCCATTTTTACACTTCTTCGATGGTTTCCGTACTTCACATGAAATCGCGAAAATCGAAATGTTACCTGATGATGTGTTACGCGCCATGATTGATGATGAATGGGTATTTTCTCATCGTGGACGCGCACTCAAACCAGAAGACCCTGTCATACGCGGGACGGCTCAAAACCCTGATGTTTACTTCCAAGCGCGTGAGTCTGTCAATCCACTCTATAATGCACTGCCTGATATTCTCCAACATGCGATGGATCAATTTGCTGAACTCACAGGACGACAATATAAGCTCTTTGATTATGTCGGTGCAGAAGATGCTGAGCGCGTGATTATCATTATGGGGTCAGGTGCAGAAGCAGTCCATGAAACCGTCGATTACCTGACTGCTCAAGGCGAAAAAGTCGGTGTGCTGAAAGTTCATCTCTATCGCCCATTCGACGCGACACGCTTACTCCAAGCCTTACCCGAAAGTGTGCAATCAATAGCAGTGCTTGACCGTACCAAAGAACCGGGGGCATATAGTGAACCCCTTCATTTGGATGTTAGCAATGCACTTGTTGAAGGTCTCGTGAGCGGACAAAGCAAATTTGACCGTTTACCTGTTGTTATTGGTGGGCGCTATGGTTTGTCCTCTAAAGAGTTTACCCCTGCCATGATTAAGGGGATTTATGATGAACTGGTCAATGCCCAACCGAAGAATCACTTCACGATTGGGATTGATGATGATGTGACCCATACCAGCTTGAGCTATGACCCTAGCTTTAGTACCGAACCTGATGATGTTGTAACAGCCCTATTTTATGGCTTAGGCTCTGATGGGACAGTCGGTGCGAATAAGAATTCCATCAAGATTATTGGTGAAAACACAGATAATTATGCACAAGGTTACTTCCAATATGACAGCAAAAAATCGGGTGCTATGACGGTTTCCCATTTGCGCTTTGGTCCACACCCAATTCGCTCGACTTATCTACTCACACGGTCTAATTTTGTGGCTTGTCATCAAACCCTTTTCCTCGATAAATACGATATGCTTGATACGATTGTTGAGGGCGGGACATTCCTACTCAATTGTCCATATCACCCTGAGACGGTCTGGAATTATTTACCCCAATCGGTACAAGAGACGATCTTAAACAAGAAGCTCAAATTCTATGTGATTGATGCTTACAAGGTCGCGCGAGAAGCAGGGATGGGCGGACGGATTAACACCGTGATGCAGACCTGTTTCTTTGCGATTTCGGGTGTGTTGCCTAGAGAATCTGCGATTGAAGAAATTAAACGTACGATCCGCAAGACTTATGGTAAAAAAGGTGAGCGCATCGTGCAGATGAACCTGAATGCTGTGGATAGTACCTTGTCGCAGATGTACCAAGTCGAAGTTCCTGATGCTGTAACCAGTGATGTGCCGATGGTGACGGGTGTTTCTGCCAATGCACCTGATTTTGTCCAAACGGTTCTCGGCAAGATGATTTCACGGCAAGGCGATAGTCTCCCTGTGAGCGCATTACCAATGGATGGCACATATCCGAGTGGTACAACCCAATATGAAAAACGTAACCTCGCAAGTGAAATTCCTGTCTGGGATCCTGATGTCTGTATCCAATGTGGAAAGTGTGCTATGGTTTGCCCACATGCTGTTATTCGCATTAAAGCCTATGATGAAGCTATATTAGCTGATGCCCCTGCGACCTTTAAATCAACCGATGCAAAAGACCGCGATTGGTCAGATATGAAGTATACGATTCAGGTTGCACCCGAAGACTGTACCGCTTGTGGTATCTGTGTGGATGTCTGCCCAGCCAAGAATAAAGCAATGGTCGGGTTCAAAGCGATTAATATGGAAGCTCAAGCCCCATTGCGTGACGCAGAAGTTGAAAATTGGGATTTCTTCACACAAATTCCAGAAACACCTCGCGACTTGATTAACCCAGCAAGCATTCGTCAACAACAAGTCCAACAGCCGCTCTTTGAATTTAGTGGCGCATGTGCTGGCTGTGGTGAAACACCATATATTAAATTAGCGACTCAGCTATTTGGTGACCGCATGATTGTTGCCAATGCGACAGGTTGTTCATCTATCTATGGCGGTAATCTACCGACAACCCCGTGGTCGCATAATAATGAGGGATTTGGTCCTGCTTGGTCAAACTCGCTATTTGAAGACAATGCAGAGTTTGGGATGGGGATGCGTGTCTCCATTGATAAGCAAACCGAATATGCAGTGGAACTGGTCA
Organism: uncultured Anaerolineaceae bacterium; assembly: GCA_964352825.1. Taxonomy (GTDB): domain Bacteria; phylum Chloroflexota; class Anaerolineae; order Aggregatilineales; family Phototrophicaceae; genus UBA6055. Next base: position 11,791 of record CAYGTY010000037.1, on the reverse strand, counting down.
ATCGCTTACGGGATGAAATCGGTCATGAGTTAGCCGATGCGCTCGTAAATGCTGACCAAAGCGACGAAGCTGATATTTATGAGCAACGGGAACGGGTCGCACAACTCAAAGCCAAGCTCGCAACCTTAGATTCTGCCGAAGCCAAACGCTTACTGGATGTTGCAGATTATCTCGTGAAAAAGTCCCTCTGGATTATCGGTGGGGATGGTTGGGCATATGACATCGGCTATGGCGGTCTTGACCATGTACTCGCCAGTGGAAAAAATGTCAATATCTTAGTGCTTGATACCGAAGTCTACTCTAATACGGGTGGGCAGATGTCGAAGGCGACACCACGCGGTGCAATTGCCAAATTTGCGGCAGGTGGTAAACCAGCAGGCAAGAAAGACCTCGGCATGATGGCAATGAACTATGGCAATGTCTATGTGGCACAAGTCGCGATGGGTGCAAATGATACCCAGACACTCCGCGCCTTTATTGAAGCCGAAGCCTATGAGGGGGTTTCAATCATCATCGCTTATAGCCACTGTATTGCTCACGGGATTAATATGGGAACAGCCATGCAAAACCAGAAAGCCGCCGCCCAAAGTGGTCACTGGATGCTCTATCGCTTTAACCCAGAAAATGCCGAAGCGGGCAAAAACCCGATGACACTCGATAGTCGTAAGCCGAAGATTTCGATGCGTGATTATATGTACATGGAAAACCGCTATAAGATGCTCACCAAGAGTAATCCAGAGGTTGCCAAACAGCTATTAGCCGAAGCCCAAGTGGATGCCGATGAACGTTGGAAAACTTACGAATTTCTCGCATCACAGACCGTTGATGAAACAGGCGAATCATAAATAATTTGTGAAATACTCGTTAGGGAAGAGGCACGCTTCTTCCCTACAAGACACAGAATTTCATTATAAGGAACAATAATTATGGACTTAACAACAACCTATCTCGGGAAAACCTTACCATCACCATTAGTTGCATCGGCTTCCCCTTTATCAGAGAGTATTGATAATATCAAAAAGCTAGAAGATGCTGGCATTAGTGCGATTGTCTTATATTCGCTGTTTGAGGAACAAATCGAACAAGAAGAATATGAACTCCATTATCACTTAGAACAAGGCACAGAAAGTTTTGCAGAAGCCTTATCGTATTTCCCTGAACCTGATGATTTCAAAACAGGGACAGAAGGCTATCTGGAACATATCCACTATGCAAAATCGGCTGTCGATGTGCCAATCATCGCGAGCTTGAATGGGAATTCTATTGGTGGCTGGACAGACTTTGCGAGCTTAATAGAACAAGCTGGGGCAGATGCACTTGAACTCAATATTTATGACATCCCAACCGATATTCATATGACAGGCGCACAAGTTGAGGCAAGTTATATCAAAATCGTCGAATCTGTTAAATCAGCCGTCAGTATCCCTGTTGCTGTCAAACTTAGCCCCTACTATAGCAATATGGCGAATATGGCAAAACGCTATGCCGATGCTGGAGCAGATGCACTGGTTTTATTTAATCGCTTCTATCAACCAGACATCAACCTAGAAACCTTAGAAATTGTGCCTAATGTGAAGTTAAGTACAGCACAGGCTTTGCGTTTACCCTTGCGCTGGATTGGTCTTTTATATGGCAAAGTCGAAGTTGATTTTGCTGCGACCAGTGGTGTCCATAGTGCTGAGGATGTGATTAAGTTGCTGATGGTCGGCGCGAATGTCACGATGATGGCATCGTCACTCTTGCGTTATGGTGTTGATCATGTGCGTGTGATTGAAGAAGGGATTCGTCAGTGGATGGAAACCAACGAATATGAATCTATCGAATTGATGCAAGGGAGCATGAGCCAGCAGAATATGCGCGATGCAACAGCATTTGAACGCGCTCAATATATGCGAGCCATCAGCACGATTCCTGAAGAAGCTCTTGCTAGCTTTAAATATCGGTCTTAGCTTTCTTAAAATGTCCCTATATGGCATCATGATTATATAGGGACATTAGTTAAACAAATATTTTATATATGTCGTTATAAGGTATTTGTAGTTTCCTGAAAATATTTAGGATATTATCTAGCTTTACTTTACTTGAAAACTTGTTTGAATATTATTATTTATTGTGTTTTACTCTGTCTCGAATGCACTAGTGTGTATCCCTACTACATCTTATCTAAAATCTTGTAATATATTTTTCAACAAGCTGGTATGTTTCCGTTAGCTATTTTGAACCTCTTCCCATTAGTTATCGTAAGAATAGATGACTAATGATAAAAAAGGAGCAATTATGGCTAATGATATACCACATAACCGAATACCACTTATCGCATTGTTGATCACTACACTGATTTCGACCACAGGTGATATGATGGCAGCGATTGCAATCCCATGGTTTGTATTAGATACAACCGGAAGCTCTGTTCAAACAGGAATTGCTGCATTTTTTAGTGTGTTGCCTATTGTGATTGGCATGGCATTAGGTGGAACATTGGTCGATCGACTTGGTTATAAAAGGGTGAGCGTGTTTGCTGATCTAGCGAGTGGTCTGACTATTTTACTGATTCCGATGTTCCATATAACAGTAGGACTCGAATTCTGGCAGTTGTTGTTGCTAGTATTCTTCAGCAATTTGCTGGATGCTCCAGGGCGGTCGGCACGGCAGGCAATGCTACCTGAATTAGCAGAACTAGCAGGCATGTCGATTGAACGGGCAACTGGGTTAAGCGCGTCACTTAATCGAGCCACAACGATGATAGGTGCACCCATCGCTGGATTGTTAATCGCATTTATTGGTTCGGCGGGAGTACTCGTTGTTGATGCGCTCACATTTGGACTATCATCACTAGGAATTTTGTTGTTCATTCCAATTGCACTCTTCCCGCAAAATCAATCTGAAAGCGAAAACTCCTATTGGCAAGATTTACGTGATGGATATCGCTTTGTCTGTAAGGACTCATTGATTCTCACTTTGATAGTTGCATTGATGATAACTGACATGATTGATTATGCATGGTCAGCGGTGACACATCCAGTATATATGCGTACGATATTTGGTGAAGAACAGGGCATTGTCTTATTAGGTATACTCATTGGCGTATTTGGTGCGGCATCATTTGCAAGCGGCTTATTGTTCAGCTGGCGCGGCGATCGTATCCCGAATCATCCACGTTTTCTGGCAATCATCTTCTCATTGATTCCATTACGATTTCTGGTGTTTGCGACATTTGCACCGTTTCCCGCATTAGTTACTATATATGCTCTATCTGGCTTAATGGCAGGTCCGATTAATCCAATTCTCAACACTATTGCGTACCGACGTGTACCTGATAATATGCGTGGACGGGTCTTTGGTATCATGTCTTCTGGTGTATTGATAGCTACGCCCATGGGCGGTTTAATCGGAGGATTTATTGCTGAATGGCTCAGTTTAGAGATGACGCTGGTTGCGTATACTGGTATCTATCTATTGGCTACTGGAAGCTTGTTCTTTAATCGACATTTACACTCTGCTTACCATCTAGATTAAGGTATCAGATATGTATAAAAATAAATATTTAGATAACTGCTTAGCTGTATTAGAATACTCCCTAAACTAAAAAATCACCTAAGTCCTATTATATCAGGCTGGAAAGGTGCGAACTTGAACATCAATCAATTGCCTGATGAGATGCTTGTGGACTATATTCGCGTTTACCAGAAAGAATAAAATTTATTATCTCCGCCAACCTGTAGTTTATTCCGCACATCACATTCTCCAATTCTTCCGCCCCTAATTTATAGGTCATTTTTACATAAGAGTTCGTAATAAAATTAATATTTTTTTAATCCTTATAAAAATGATGTAAAAATCTGCAAAAATAATATAAAAATCCGCAAAAAATCTATAAAAAAAGTGCATATATGGCTGATTTCGTTTGTATTCTGCTTTCTGACCACTAAAATTGGAGTTGTCAACAAAAATTTATGTTCACAAAAGGGAGCTATAATGTTGAAAAAATTTATTGTATTTGCAATGTTACTCACACTCGTTGTTCCTGCTTTTGCTCAGGATACTGTGATTGATACCAGTAACGCGTTTGAACTTGAAGAACTTGTTCGTTTGGGGCGTGGTGAAGTCCATAATGCCCAATTTACACCTGATGGTGCAAGTATTGTTGTTGGTAGTAGTATCGGTCTGTGGGTTTATGATGCGACTGCACTTGATACCGTTACAGAACCTGCTTTTGTTCCAACAGGTCGTGAAGCAGAAATTGTTGCTTTGTCCCCAGATGGTGAAATGACAATTGTTGCACAAAGTGACTTGGTTGAAGTTTGGGTCGGTGGTGAAATGCTTTTAGAAGTTGATACCGATAGCTTCTTGACCGCAATCGAAGTTAGCCCAGATAGTAGCCTCGTGGCAACAGGTCACAGCAACGACTCCGTCCGCTTATGGCCAGACCCAACAGGAGACCCAATCATCCTTGAAGGTCACAGCAACGACCCTAACGACCTCGCATTCAGCCCTGACGGTTCAATCCTTGCATCAGGTAGTGATGACGACACCGTTCGTCTTTGGGATACAAGCGATGGCTCAGAACTTGCCGTTATCGAAACAGGTGTAGATATTAACGTTCTTGAATTCTTGCCAGATGGCTCTGCAATCGTCACAGGTGATGACAATGGTGTTTTGAGTGTTTGGGATGCAGCAACAGGTGAACTCGTTGTCGCGTTTGAAGAAGCCTCACACGGTCAAGCAATTATCTCTATCGCAGTTAGCCCTGACGGCACAATTGTTGCAACAGGTAGCTGGGATGATGACATTCGTATTTGGAATCTTGCTGATGGTGAACAACGTTCCGTCGGTAGTGGTGAAGATGCTGAAGCATGGATTCAACCAGAAATGGGTGATGTGCGTTGGTTAGACTTTAGCCCAGATGGCACGACCTTGCTCGCCGCACTCCAAGATGAAGCTGTCGTGCTCTTTGACGTAGGTTCACGCGATGTTCTTGCATCAGCTGTTGGTTATACCGATGGTATGCAAGCTCTCAACTTCAACCCAGATGGTAGCTTGATGACATTCAGTGATGATGATGGGGATGTCTGGATTTGGGAAGTTGGCTCTGGTGCTGAAATTACCGAAATCCCACACATCGAAGAAATCGGTACATTCTCTGGTGATAACGAAATGGGTCTAATCTACTCCCCCGATGGCGCGTACATCGTGGTTGAAAGCTCATTTGAAGTTACCCAAATTGATGCACTAACAGGTGAAACAATCAACGTACTAGACGGCGAACCATTCGCTAACAGTGTTGCAATCAGCCCTGACAGTTCATTGATTGCTTATGCAGGTAGCGACGGCTTGTTTATCTTCAATGCAAACAGTGGTTTGATTGTTGCACAAATCGAAGATCATACCCTCCGCGCTAACTATGTCGAATTTAATCCTGCTCAAACAATGGTTGCAACAGCATCCGATGACGGTACAGTTCGCATCTATGGCTTGACTGAATAAGAGTAAAATATAGCAATAACAATCTTAAAGGTGTCACTTCGGTGGCACTTTTTTTATACTCAAGTGCCACTAAAAATCCATATGCTATTCTGCGAATGACACATCGGTACATCCTTACAATCCCTCTTATTTACTGTCGCATTGGAAATATCAAACAAGTGGTTGTGGCATGAGCATAGAGCGTTCCCGTTTCATCAACAACTTTACACTCCGCTGTCGCAATACGGCTTCCACTATGTAGAACGCTGGCATCCGCATAAAGTTTTGGAATATCTAGTGTGACAGGTCGCACGAAATTAATGTTTAGCTCCGATGTGGTATATGCCATGCCTTGTGGTACAACTGTCTGTACAGCACATCCCAATGCCGAATCGCAGAGTGTCGCTGTCAATCCACCATGTATCAGCCCAGCCGTGTTCATCTGCCATGCACCAATATCTGTCCCAAATCGGACTGTCCCATCACCAATATGATGAATCCCTGACATCCCTAATATCATTGCAATCGGTGGTGGTGGTAATTCACGATTCATAATTGCATTCAGATAATCAATCCCTGTCATGTGCATGGCTTGTCTTGCACCAATAAGTGGGTCTTCCCAATCGAATGTACGGGTATCACTCGTCACTGGTAAATTCATATCGCCTTCTGGAGTGGGCATAATCACACAAGTGATACTGGCATGACCGTAAATTTTGCCTTCATCATCGATAATTTTGCCTTCTGCTGTTGCGACCATCCGCCCCACATGAATAGCATGAGCTTCACAACGGACTTGCCCTGTGGTCATCGTCAACGCACGTAAGTAATGGACATGCAGCTCGACTGTTACACAAACTTGCCCAGCAGGTAATTTTGTAATAATCGCTGTGGAAAGAGCCGTATCGAATAAAGTTGCCGCCAAGCCACCATGCACAACCCCGATTGGATTATAATGATATTCGGCAGGTTCAACCGTATAAACTGCATAGCCGTCGTCAACGTCACTCAGGTGAATATCCATTGTTTGCGCCATCGGTGATGAGACAGTTTCGCCATCTAGGATAGATTGCAAATAAGCCCTCCCATCCATAGACCGTCGCTCATCCCAATGGGTCATCGGTGCAACCCAATCATAGGTGCGTGTCCGTATTTTTGCCTCTGCCATTAGTTTCTCCTCATTGTTAATAATTAGATTTAAGACCAATCGGTCTTTTTTATATGCAAAAAAATAAGCAGTTCTTAGTCTACTTATAAATTAAACGCGAATATCTTTTTCGATGACATCGAGTAAATGCTTAATCACACGGTCTAAATGCGAAAAATCATCATGTATACGCGAGAGCATTACCGCACCCTCTAATGATGAAATCATTAATGATGCAAACTCTTGAATATCAATATCAGGCTTTGCTTCCCCAGCGATAATGGCTTTTTCTAAACGCCGTTCGATAATCCGTTGCCAGACAGATAGGGCATGTAAGGCTTTTTCACGTAATGCAGAATGTCCGCCAAGGTGTCCATCATCTGCGTCAATGATGGTGTTCATAATCGGACATCCACCAGCGATAATGTCATCATCCCGATACACACCAAAAAATTTAATAAAGATAATCAAGCGTTCAATCGGCGAATCTACACCAGCAACCGCTTCACTCATAAGTGCGTCAAGCCTATCAAATATATAATCAAATGCAGTCAGAGCAATATCATCTTTACTACTAAAGTGATTATAAATACCACCCTTTTCCAAGCCCGTTGCCGTCATGATATGGGACATCGACGTACCTGCAAAGCCTTGTGTATTAAACAAGCTCGCAGATTTTTCAATAATCATTTGACGAGTGTTGTCGCCTTTGCTCATAAATTATGCCTCATATTTAAGACCAATCGGTCTTTTTTATCTTACTTATAAATACTGGGGATAGCAAGACGGTATATTTATTATTTATATTCACTCTAGTTCGTTGATTTTAAATGACCATCGTTCATATAAGTAAATTTGCATTTATTTAAACCCAATTATATTTTATAATTAATACTTTATAGAAAGAGTCTTTATAGAGAGAGTCTTTATTGAGAGAGGGTGATAATGAAATCACGCGCTGACCATATCGAGGCAATTCGTAACTTACCTGCCCAATTAGAAGAAAAAATCGAGGGGCTTACTGTCGAACAATTGACAACTTCATATATCACTGACGAATGGACAGTTGCCCAGAATATACACCATCTTGCGGATACACATATGATTTGTTTCCGTCGTTATAAACTCATTTTAACAAGTCCAGAGTTTCACTTAACGCGCTATAATGTCAATGCCATTGCCCAATACCCTGATGCCAAAGACGCAGATATTCACTATTCCCTCAGCATCCTCAGAGGATTACATGCACGTTGGGCGATGATGCTCGATAACCTCAGTGAAGACGAGTGGCAAAAAGAAGGTCATTTATGGGAGCCAGAACGTCCGCAAATTTCACTGGAATCTTTAACACAATCTTATGCTGAACATGGAGTAAATCACTTAAAACAAATACAAGATATGATTGATGCGATGCCCTAATCATGGCACAGCTTGTTATTCCAACTACTGAACAATTTAATTTTGAAAGAACTGTGTTGAGTCATGGCTGGTATATGCTTGCGCCCTTTCATTTACAGCGCGATGAGATGATTTTGCATTATACCTATCAAGCTAAATCAGGAAATATCTTGCGCTTAGGGGTGTCTGCTGATGACACAACTATCCATGTTGTGATTCCTGAATATGAGCGTATATCGGATGCCCTATCCTCAGAGATAGAAGCGGTTGTCAGTCGAATCTTGAATGTCGATTGGGACTTAGGCGAATTTTATCAGGCGATGCAAAATTTTGATGGTTACGATTGGTTGGAGCATGAACAGCGGGGCAGAATTTTAATCGCACCGACTTTATGGGAAGACCTTGCCAAAGTCTTATTTACAACCAATACCACATGGGCGCAAACCATCCAAATGTCGGAACGCTTATGTCAGCTTGGAACACCGCATACCATTTATGCAGATTGTTATGCATTCCCGACTGCTCAGATGATCGCCCAAATCGACTTCGATACCCTTGCCAATCACTTACGGGCTGGATACCGAACCGCTTATCTTTATGATGTTGCCCAATCTATTGCTACAGGTGAACTGGATATAGAAGCATGGCGCGACCTCGATGGTCAAACTCTGAATAAACGCATCAAGTCAATTAAAGGCTATGGGGATTATTCAGCAGGGACGATATTGCGGATGTTGGGACATTTTGATAAATTGGCGATTGATAGTGCTTGTCGGGAAATGTACGCTAAGCTACATAATAAGGGTGAAAAAGGCACAGATGCAGACATTAAAGCACATTATGCACAGTTTGGTCGCTGGCAAGGTCTGGTCATGTGGATGAATATTATGCGTCGCTAAGCAGAAGGTAAAAAATTATGTCTCATTATGCTACTCAATATCAACCTGAAAAAATTGCAGATACCGCTTGGATTGCAGATGGTGCTGTTGTTGTCGGTGATGTGACCTTGAAAGCCTATGCCAGTGTGTGGTTTACAGCCGTATTACGCGGTGATACAGAATCCCTCGTCATTGGTGCAAACAGCAATATTCAAGATGGCGCGATATGCCATGCTGACCCTGATTATCCGCTGATGATTGGTGAAGGTGTGACAATTGGACATCGTGCGATTGTGCATGGCTGTACAGTTGGTGATAATAGCCTGATTGGCATGGGTGCGATTGTATTAAACGGTGCAAAAATAGGAAAAAACTGCATTGTTGGGGCTGGTGCGCTGGTCACACAAAATAAAGTCTTTCCCGATAATACGCTGATTTTAGGTAGTCCTGCCAAAGTTGTGCGTGAGTTAACCCCAGATGAAATCACGACGAATCAACGCAGTGCTAAGGAATATGTCGCTAAAGCACAAGCCTTCAAAAACAGCTAAATTTGTTCTTCGATGGATAGAATCTTTTTTGAGTGGGGTGCATAATACATGCAATATGCCTTCTCGCCATTTAATACCTGCATCCCATCTTTCGGTAGCCTAAATATCATATTCTCGATTTCGACTTTTGCTAAGCCATTCACACCGATCCCCGGTTGTAAAGTTATTGCACCACAGACCGATAAAACATGGTTCTCGGCTAGGTCATCAGCAGATAAACTCTGATTTTGTGTCATATTTAGGCGGTTCATCGCATATAAAAAGGGGCTGAGAATGACCATACCTGCTACCCCAAGGAACAATAATTTTTCGGCTGTTGCACCGCTAGCAAAGACAATTAAGGCAAGTATACCAATGATAATACCGACATGTCCCATCAACACAAGTTGAACGATAGGGTTGGGTTGGCTGGATTCAGCTAATCGGATTTGGCGTTTGGAGAGTGTTCCTGCTTTATTGGCATTTAAATCCCCTAGTGTAAAGTTAAAGACCTTCATCAGGGTCATGGGTTGTTTAGAGGATTTCGTCAGATTCGTAATCATTATTATCACTATACTCAGGTGAAATTTCGGCAGATACAACAATTTTGCTTTGTGGTAAGAAGTAGACTGTATAACCCTGTGTATCACTAAAGGCTTCATACATATCGGGCGGTGTCGCATAATCCACATCTGCAATTGTTATATGATAGCCTTGCCGTGTGCTTTTGTCGATATAGCCTGTTGCCGTTTCGACAATCCCCTTATCTATATCCTTACGTATAGGGCTTTGTTGCATCCACGCATACCCATACCATATCATCACCAGTACACCCCAAATCAGAATAACAAGGATGGGGGCGATAAAATCAAAGGGGATGATCATTAAAATAATAGTCACAACCAGTGCCACAATACCGCTAATGATAACCTCTTGCCGATAGCGTCCACGTGCTTGTCGCATATCTCGCCTGAGGGAGTCTTTCTGTTGGGCTGTTATTTTGCCTGTTTGATTGGCTACTAAATTAGCTTGCCCACGCGTTAAAGTGGGGTTAGTTTGTTGATTTGTTGTGGTCATCACAGCTTCCGATAATCCGTTCAATTGATAAAATTTGGCGTTCTTCTCCTAATTGTTGATAATACACACGATACTTCAGATTCTCACTTAAGACATCATACTGTGGGCGACTCACACGGAAGAAACGATCATGCCCCGTAAAAACCATATGGTAATATTCATAAAATACGGCACTACGGTCAAGGCGACGGTCTACAATATAATGTTCGAGCTTGATGCGTCCACAAATGGATTTAACAGGACGGGATGTTTTCTTGGCAGATGATGTTGGTGTCAAGACCTGTCCGATAATCGGTAGCTGACGGATACGCGATATAATTTGATAGGCAAACCAATCAGATAATCCGCGTTGGCGGATAGATAAGATACCCTCACGATTTGCATTTAAGTCCTCGATATTAAATTTGAAGGCTTTTGCAATCCGCATATCAGGAGGAGACTGCATTTGACTTGAATTCATTATAAGAAAGCAAATAATGTAACGAGACCCAGACCGACCATAATTGTCGCCACAGGAATCACGACACCCACGACCAACATTGTCCACAAGCACCCGACGTTATCAGCTTTGAAACCGTGTGTTTGCCGAAATTTGTTGGCATCGTATAAAAAGTAGATATTTAATGCAAAGCCAACAATGAAAAATGCGAAATAAGCAATGAGTGTAATGAGTGCCTTGGGCAGGTAATCCACATCATTGACTTTGACATTGCCGGATGAGCCTGAATGTTTGTCGATACTCGGCACTGACCCTGCGCGAATTTGGTCTTGCATCAGTAAGGCGTGTGAGTGGTTGGGTTCAAGCTGTAGCACTTCGCGTAAGGCACGATTTCGTTCTTTATCGCTTTTGGCAACGTGCGCCAATGCCCACCATGCTTCAATGTCCATATTGTCATTTTTAATGGCATTTAATACGAATTGTCGCGCACGATTAAAATCACCATCTTCTGCAAATTGTGAGGCTTGTTGCAATAAGCTATCGTTCTGCATATGTTTCTTATTCCCTATACCTTATACACGTCCCCATTTTATCATGATTTTATGGGACTTTATGCTGGTTTTCTGAATATGTAGGGTAATCGAATATAAGTAAGTAAGAGGTCGAATATTTTTAGAAATTATATCCCTGTCCATATCGTTTTTTGGATAGAGCAAGCCCATCCCCTACAAGGCTTTGGGGTGTTTTTGTAGGATTGATGCCGTGTCATCAACCGCAGAAAAATTTCAATTTCTTTCCACCTTCTACTTAGGTGGCAATCACTTCGCAAATTATGTTTTGAGAAGATTTTCCAAAAATGAAG
>CAYGTY010000036.1:0-41763 GCA_964352825.1 uncultured Anaerolineaceae bacterium | reverse complement strand
TGACCCTCTTGCCGATTATTAACGCTGGGATGCGACGGGCTGGTATTGGTGGGCTAAACTTGACAGACATAATGGCTTTCTTCCGTCATTCCGATGAGATGGTTGGCGCGACTGATGAAATTGCTGATGTTTCTGAAATAATTAACCACATTCAACGTAAGGCATTTATTAAACCTGATACATATAATATACCTGAAACAGATCTTATTGCTCGGGTTCAAGGAGATTTTTATACAAGGTATATCAAACTCTCAGACCAAAAAGGATTGACTTATATATTAGATGAATACTCTAATCTCTTAGGTAGACCTATAGAGGTTGATGACATTGTCGATAATGCATGTGCAGGTATATGTATATTAGAGTTTACCGATAATATTGATACAGGTAATGAAGAGCTAATTCAATACTTAGAGTTACTGGGGATTCGACCAAGGGTAATAAATTCAGAGGGGACACTTGCTAGCGCTAAAGGACTCACAGATCAGGATATGATCAGAATATTGAGTGAGGGGATGTCAACACCTCAGATACCTGCTATGGACAATTTGCAATACACTTCTATTTCATCTAATGAAATTATCAAGAAAAATCAGATGACTCAATTATGGAATGATATCAAATCATCACTTTCAGAAGATACAGCATTTCTGACATCCTATAGATGGGAACACCCAGATGGAGATGTAATTATAAACCCTGAAACAGAAGAAGTCGTTGGTACATTTCGTAGTCATACAACAGTTGTTTATAATGTAACATACTGGGATTTTGGTTGGACTGATACTCAATTAGAAACAAAACTTGGGGAAAACTGGGAAAGTATAGCAGGTGCTGCTGGTGAAGCCATTGAAGGTAGAATTAAAATCAAGGCAGTAGAGATGTATGACCCTAATACTGGTCGGATACTTGTCCCATGGTTTGAAGCACAGCAAAATATGGTATCTGTAATTAAGGCAAAAAAATAACAGGAGATATACAGATGATATTTAAAGAGTTGTTATCGAAGCTAGACGAATTAGTTAATAAGAAGGTAAATGTTACAGGGTATTTGTACATTGACCCTGAACACCCTAAAGAGTTTTCTATTATTGAAGATCCTGAAATAGTTAACACTAGAATTTCATTTCTAGAGTTTGATAAACCTAATTTAGAATCAAAAATCACTATCTTTGATTTTTGGGCGAAATTACCTAAAACTGTATTAGATAGAATGCCTCTTAACAAAATAAAGATGATATTCGGTTTATTAGATCAAAGTATGGATACTCATATAATAGAATTTATAGATAAAGGTGTTGATTCATATTTGTCTCAATATCTCGAAACTATAGAATCGCCTAAAATTAGAAGTGTAACTCATGAACTATATATTAACTTTATAATGGGTTTTATCAAACCTAATGTTGAGATTACAGTGACAGGAAAGCTCATTCAGTTACATTCAGGGGAGTGGAGAATTACTGATATTGAAAATATAGTAATTGGTAAAGATAACTATATTGAAATTAGTAGAGAAAAACCGATGTTAAATAACATTAAAACAAAATTTATTGGAGATACTGAAGTTATAAATGCTTCTTCATTTTTATATGAGGATGAAGGGAATCTAGATACTGTTCGGACAATATCAGGTCTGTTGTTAGGAACCGGTATGCGTAATATAGGAGCTAATTTTTTTATAGTGCCTAACTATACATACACATTACTTCAAAATCCACATAAATATGGGATATACCTCAAGTCCAAAAGTTTAACAAGTTTTATATTGAAACATCAGGATTCTATATTAGGAGGGCATCAATTACACAAAGACCGTAAAGTGTTTCGTTCAACACATAAGAATAATATTGTTGTGAGAGGTTTTCTGAAAACCTCAACAATAAAGAGGTTCAAATATGAAATGGATGATATTTCAGAGGCTAGCTTTCAAGTAGGTCACACTATATTTAACCATGTCGTCTGATTTTAATAAAGCTCTGGAAACACTGTAACTTCAGTAAACGAAAGTTATTAACAAGGCATTATGAAAATAACTCTATTGGTGTAGGAATTGACAGATCTCAAAATCGTTATTCTAGATTATATGAATATAAGGGGCAATATGACACAACAAAAAGAACAAAAACAAGGACATGGCGACCTCAACTCAGCCATCTCGGAAGCAAGGAACTTTGCTAGCCGAATTGAAGAAATTGAAGTTGAGCTTGAACAGCAGGTCGAAGAGTTAGCCCAACCCAATGATGCACTCAATATCTTGTCCCAGTCTGATTCTCCGTGCCTCAGCCTCTCCGTGTTTCCGCGTTAGTTTTTTTATCCACTACACTATATATTGAAATACACCCTCACATTTTTATTTCTTACGGGCTTCTGATAGAATGGGTATAAGATGGAGGTTTGTGGCTTCGTCTATACCATAACGCCAAACAATACAATGGAAAGGAAATAGCATGACCCACTTCTCCACAGTGACAGAAGCATATGAAGTCTTGCAACAACACAATGACGCGCAAGCACGGGCAGATGCGATTGTATTCATGGGCGAACAACGCTATGCTCCCAGTGTCCCACAATTAACTGAACTCGTCCGCGAATCCGACCCCGGCACACGCTATCTAGCCGCAAAAGCACTCGGTGAAATCGGTGATGAAGCCGAATCTTCCGTGCCGACCTTATTGGTTGCCATGCGCGATAACGATATGTTCTTACGAGTTGGCATTACAGGTGCGCTGATTAAGATTGGCTATCCTGCTGTGCCCGGTTTGACCAAAGCACTCTTTGACCGTAATAATGCTGTCAAACGGGCTGCGGCAAAAGCACTCGGCAAGATTGGGAGTGAACGGTCTGTCCCTGCTTTGATTAATGCTTTGCGTGACCATGACCCCAATTTGCGGAAGCTCGCACGAGAAGCATTGGAGCGCATTGATTCGCCCGAAGCTCGTGACGCACTCAATAGAAACTAATGGTGGGGGATTATATCCCCTATCCAAGCCTTTGGATTAATTCCACGATGGATAATAATTATCATCAACTCGACCAACTTCGGACACATCGATGTCTCTTACGTCCAGTTATGCTCGCCGATGCCCCTGCTATCTTAAAGCTCTATAGTAATCCTGATGTGATTCGCTTTACTGAATATCATGTACCGATGCAATCACTTGATGAAGCGATCTATTCGATTCATTTTTATCGGCGCGGGTATGTGGAAGGCTGGATGTATCGCTGGGGCATTGTCCTAAAGGATACAAAGGAGTTGATTGGTACAGCAGGGTTGCATCGGCTTGACCATGATAATCAATTTAGTGGCATCGGCTATGAGATTGACTCGCCTTATTGGAATCGTGGGTTATCTACCGAAATCGTCAAATGCCTAACTCGTCATGGTTTTATCCACTTTAACCTCCATCGTATTGAAGCTGAACTGATTCCTCAAAATATTGCTTCTGCACGTGTCGTCCAAAAAAATGGCTATCGTTATGAAGCTACCCGTCGCCAACACCTTCTCAAACGAGGTGATTATTATGATATTGATGTCTACAGCATCTTATATGAAGAGTGGCTAGAGCGACGTAACAACTAGGCTTCATCATAAACTCCATTTGCAGACAAGATTTTGCTAGCGACTTACCCTTATCGCAGTTACAATTAAACTATCAGTCAGCAGAAAGTATTTTGTGCTGACCTCGTGTAAAAACTAATAAATCTACAAGAAAATGTATGCTAGACACATATGATGTAACCCAACGAGAACAGGAGATAAGGATCTCATGACCAATCCCTTGATACAAATTCAAGAGTATGGACAGAGCGCATGGCTAGATTATATTCATCGTCGCGACCTCAACAATGGAGAGTTACAACGTCGGATTGATGAAGAGGGCGTTTTGGGTGTGACCTCGAATCCATCTATCTTTCAGCAAGCGATTGGTGAATCCGATACCTATGATTCCACGATTGTGACATTGCTAGACCTTGATGAACAGGACATCTACGAACATTTAGCGATTGCGGATATTCAACAAGCAACTGACCTCTTTCGTCCGATATATGACCAAACCAAGGGTATTGATGGTTATGTCAGTCTTGAGGTATCGCCGACATTAGCCCATGATACACAGGGAACAATCGAAGAAGCCAAACGCCTATTTGAAGCGGTCAATCGCCCGAATCTGATGATTAAAATTCCAGCGACCTCAGCAGGGATTCCAGCCATCGAAGAAGTGATTGCGCTGGGTATCAATGTGAATGTGACACTGATATTTGCGGTTGAGAATTATGAACAAGTTGCCGAAGCCTTCATTCGCGGTTTAGAGCGTCGCTTAGACGCAGGGCAAGATGTGAGTGGTATTGCATCAGTCGCGAGTTTCTTCCTCAGTCGGATTGATGCGATGGTTGACCGTGTATTGGAGAATAACATCCGTGCGGCACAAGTTCGCCAAGATACCATCCGCATTACCCAAAACCGCAAATTATTAGGGCAAACAGCCGTTGCAAATGCCAAGTTAGCCTATAAAGCCTTTAAACGCATCTTTAATGGGCGACGATTTACCCGATTGCGCGAAGCAGGCGCACAGGTACAGCGTCCGCTGTGGGCATCGACTAGCACCAAAAACCCTGCCTATCCTGATACCATGTATGTTGATAACCTCATCGGGCAACATACCGTCAACACATTACCCCCTAAGACACTCGCAGCCTTTAAAGATCATGGGACAGCCGCCGAAACAATTGAAAAAGATGGTGAGAACTTCATGCCACCTCATCATGTGTTAGAAGGTCTTGCCGAGATTGGTATTGATATTGCTCAAATTACGGCTCGCTTACAAGATGATGGGGTTGAAGCCTTTATTGAGTCCTTTGAAACACTGCTCGCACAAGTAGCCGCCAAACGCACCATCCTAAAAACAGGCATTATGGATCGTACTCTCATCGCATTAGGCATTTACTCTAGTAATGTTGATCATGCCATTCAAAAACTAGATAGCGATTATGCCAATTCACGCTTATGGAATAAAGATGGCAGTTTATGGAAAAATCACGGTGCGACGATGGAGAAAATTGTCAATCGCTTAGGTTGGCTTGATATTCAAACCACAATTGACCGTGAGCGTTTACAGACTCTGCAAGACACAATTAAAGGTAGCGATATGAGTCATATTGTCTTGCTGGGGATGGGTGGCAGTTCACTTGCACCTGAAGTGTTATTTAATACCTTTGGTCAGCAAGAGGGTTTCCCTGCTTTGCTTGTCTTAGATAGCACCGACCCTGCGCGTATTCAAATTGTTGAAGACAGCATCACACTGGATAAGACGCTATTCATTGTCGCCAGTAAATCAGGCGGTACAGTCGAGACAATTTCTTTCTATAAATACTTCTATGAAAAAACAGGGCAAAACGGACAGCAATTTATAGCGATTACGGACGAGGGGTCACAACTTGCCCAAATCGCCACTGATAACAACTTCCGTGATACATTCATCAACCCATCAGATATTGGCGGACGCTATAGCGCACTCAGTTATTTTGGGATGGTGCCTGCCGCACTGATTGGGCTTGACCTTCCCCGATTGTGGGATAGTGTGGATATGATGTTTGAAGCCAATCGAGAGACGATTCCATCAAATTATCACCCCAGTTTACTACTAGGGGCAGTTATCGGCGCACTTGCCAAAGAAGGACGCGACAAGATTAGCATTTATTCCACACAAGCCCTCAGCAGTTTTGGGGATTGGATCGAACAATTGCTGGCAGAAAGTTTGGGTAAGGAGGGCAAAGGGGCATTGCCTGTTGTCGGCGCGACGATTGGAAAGCCTCATGATTATGTGACAGACCGCCTATTCTTATATCTGCGCGTGGATGATGATAGCGATATGGCACAAAAAGACGAGGAAATTAAAGCCTTACGCGAAGCAGGGCATCCTCGTTTGACCATACGGATACCTGATACATATGCAATTGCGGGTGAGTTCTTCCGCTGGGAATATGCAACTGCAATTGCGGGTACGATGCTCGGCGTAAATCCGTTTGATGAGCCAAATGTGACAGAAGCTAAAGATGCGACCAAAGCCTTGTTACAGGCATACCAAGATGAAGGAAGCCTTCCATCGACAGAACCCATTATGGAACGCGAGGGTTTACAGATGTTCACCAATGAAATAACGCTCGACCCAATTCGCGAATTATGCCGTCAACATGGCTATGATGGTACCGATATGATGCAAGTGCTTGGGGCGCAAATGGCAGGAACACAGGCTGGCGATTATTTTGCTTTCCTCGTTTACTTCACGCCAACTCATGAAGAAACTCAAATGTTAAAAGATATTCAACGTCGCTTACGCCATGTCACCAAACGTGCAGTTACCATCGGATACGGTCCACGTTATCTCCATAGCACAGGGCAATATCATAAAGGCGCTGGTAATAATGGGGTGTTCTGGGAATTGACAGCTGATGATGCGCCTGACATCGATATTCCTGATAATGCGTATAGCTTTGGGACACTCTTTAAAGCACAGGCAGCAGGTGACTTACAAGCCTTATACAACCACAATCGACGGATAATACGACTTCAACT
The DNA here is from genome assembly GCA_964352825.1 of uncultured Anaerolineaceae bacterium. Classification (GTDB taxonomy): domain Bacteria; phylum Chloroflexota; class Anaerolineae; order Aggregatilineales; family Phototrophicaceae; genus UBA6055. Next base: position 35,186 of record CAYGTY010000036.1, on the reverse strand, counting down.
GACAGGTAATCGTCATATTGGCTTACAGAAGTTGTTATCTGCAATTGACTTTGTGGAGTCCCGTCGCAAGTAGAGCTTAGCATAATTAAAACGCCGTTTGAAAAGGTAGATGCTTATTGAGGTCTACCTTTTCTTTATGTTTACAGCCAAACATCTTCGTTTATAATATGGCTGACTTTAATAAATTAATCGTTTAAGTCGATACTGAGCATACAACTTTGTCAACTATTGCTATAAAACTTTGTGGGTATTACCAATAAATGATAAAACCAATTCAAGGAATTCACGTTATAATACAATCGACAGCGATTGAGTGGAAAATAAATATGGCACAACAAAATACGAATGACATATTAGTAATTATCTTCCCATCCCGCAGTTTTCTCGTGCGGGCATTAGAGCATCTCAATACTCACGATGACATTGATATACAACGGGCGGCAATTGTCGCAAAAGCAGCCGATGGCGAGACAATCATCCTCGATGACGACCTCAGTGCAGATGAAGGCGGTATCGCTGGTGGTACGCTTGGGGCAGCAATGACAGCATTAGGCTTGGTGCAGTTAGGGGCATTGACTTTACCGGGAATTGGTGCAGTTATTGCGATTGGTGGCGGTGTATTGGTTGGGGGACTGTTGGGACAAGTAACAGGTCGCTTTGCCGCAAACTTATTGGACTTTGGTTTTCGCAATGAGCAAATTGAAAATTTATCGACAGAATTAACCGCTGGACATCCAGCACTTGTACTAGAGCTAAATAATCGTAAAACATCACAACCCCTCATCGAAAAAGAATTGCGCGACTTCCAAGCCGAGTTGATTGCACCGATGCACAACACAGGTTATTTAAAACGCCCTCAACTCAATGATTTATCATAAGACTGATACAAACTGACTATAAAATAACATGGGTGACTAATCAGATTAGTCACCTATGTTGATTTGGGGGATGGGAGGAAACGTATAAAACGTATCCTATCGTTGATAATTCCAATATAATCTATAAAGTCTATATAAAGTGTTAAGATATTTAGTTGTATCAATATTGAAACATTGAACCACTTATTGAATATCAATGTTAAGTTTTAGTTGCATCGTTCAAAATAGAATACTGATTCGATAGAAAAATTGTATGGATATGCAAAGCATGATACCATGTGGGTATCCAGTATCGGTAAATAAGGTGCGTATCAATGGGCTATCAGAGCAAACGTAAACGTCGTCGGAGGCGCAGACGGCGTGATGAGGAACTTGTCCCCACTTTAACCAATACCAAGAACCCTGTTGATGAAGTGCAAAGCGCGCTAAAGAACCCTGCATTGATGAAAAACCCTGCTACGGTCATGGCGATGCAAAGTGTATTAGGTAATCAAGCTGTCCAACGTGTTTTAGCAGAAAATGCTGATGCGATACAGCGTGATGGAAATGAACCAATTCAACAAGACCAATCCCAAAAAATAGAGAAACCCGCTATCGAACAACCGGACAAAGCAACTGGACCCAGTGAAGCGCAAATCCAGAAGATGAATGAACGGGTCGAGCAATATTCGGTTGCGGTCACCAAGCTAGAAGAAGTTTTCCCCAAACAAGATTTACAACCCATGTTAGACATGTTGGGCATCATTGGCTTTAAGCCCGATGAACAAGGTTTTTTGCTCGATATTTTTGCGGGTAAACATCCTGAATATTTACCTGTTGCGGATGAGAGTGTGTATTCGCTCGACTCGGAAAATAGTGAAGCCACAGGGCGACCTTATTTCTTTAGTGATGATGTGCGCCAGAATATGATTCGGCTTGAGATTATTATGTCCATGTTCTTCCCCAAAGACCATATCATGCAAGCGGTGATGGATAACCCTGTCGTGACTGTTCAGGGGATGGATGGCACAATGTTAGGGGTGACGGGCTTAGGCAACAGTGCTCAACTCACAGACCAATTAAACGTCAAAGCACATATTCATGAATTTTCCCCAATTGCGCGGATTATTACATTAGACCAAGCCCGAAAATTAACGGAATTAGACCCTCAACTTTTCCGTGTCTTGCTCAAAGACATCTTACCTGAACATGAGCTAGAGGACATCACAACTGCCCTCGAAAACTTCCTCAAGCAGTTAAAAGGAATGGTCGCACGCGATGAATTACTGCGTGAGCCTGAATGGCATGAAGCAAAATTGCGTGGAATGTTAGATAAAGATAGTAGTAGCTTCGATCAAGTGCTGGTGATGCTGAATGCCTTGCCGAAGTAATGGATAGCACACACATTATGCTCATAAGCGACATTCGATAAGAGTTTGTGTAGGGTTGAACCCGTGTGTTCAACCGTCGGGAGCAGACATGGCAACTGTAGATACTGTCTTGAACGTCAAATGCTTTTAATATTAGTGGATTCTTCTCGTCGGCAAACAAAAAACTCTGGAGGCGGAAGGTTGAACAAACCGCCCCCATAATTATTTACGAACAGTAGGCTACACCGCTGGTTTCAAAATCAAATGAGCCACGCACACCAATTTCTGTACCACTCGCATCACGTATCGTTAAATCAAATTCACCACTGACAAATTCACCAGCACCGGTTGGGATTTCATCTACAATCAATGTCCCACCCGTCACCTGTGTATAGGTTTCATCGATAGAGGCAAGCGACACAATCGCTCCTGCTTTACCATTTACATCTGCGCCAATAAAGGTATGTGTACGGATAGGATCGTCTACAGGAATCGTGAAGGTAATATTGGGTGCGACATTCACACCTGATGCAATACGATGTCCTACGAGCGTACAATCATATTGACCACCATCAGTAATTGTATTGAGACTACCATTGGTAATTTGTGCGGTGAATCCTGTTCCGCGCGCGCCAGATTCTGTATCACCACCGATAACCGCATCACTTTCACGGGTGGGTGTCGGTTCAAGGTCAACATCGCCATCATCATTGCCGAGGTTCGGGTCAAAGCCACTACCGAGTTCGGGTGTTGCTGTGATTTGACTACCCCCAGCATCGAGTGTTGGGCGCAAGGTGGGCAAGCTAGATGTTGTGTCTGAGCCGCAGGCAGTCAATACCGTCAGGCTAGCCAAAAATAGGGATATACTCATCAATTGTCGTAATGTCATTGTCTGATCTTTCTAGCGTATCGGTTTAAACATATTAAACGCACCACCTGTTGCTGTGACTTCTTCGCCCTCGTTAATTGTATAATTTAGGGTAAAGGTGGCAGCAAAGGTATCACGAATCGGTAAAATTTCGATTGTCCCAGATATATTCTCCGCTATGATTTGTGTGCCATCGTTTGCATTAAACAATTCGACATAGGCTGTCACAGCGACATCATCGGGACGTGCATTAATTGTAGACATGATAGGAGCAATCTCATATGTGCCTGCCGAAATATTAGGGCGCATATAAATTTTGTGCTGAATGATATAAGGGTTGCTTTCGGTATTGATAGCCACCATATCCAGTCGCCAATCGTTATTAGATGCCGTGCTGGTATCCAGTACCAAGCTATAGATTGTCTCTGCAAGTGTCGGCGCAACATCTAATGCACCAGAAATCGTCAACTCGCCAGATTCTTCTGCACTAAAGCCAATCGCACTCGCCCGACCTGTCGCAAGGATTGTATTGCCCTCCGCATCGCCGACAGTCACTTCAAATTCACCTGTGAATACACCACCAACGCCTTCATTGGCTAAAATATTGAGTGTTCCCGTTGCATCAGTCGAAAACCGTTGGTCGCTAAACCCTGTTTCGATAGAGACACCAATATCATCCGCATTGGTCATAGCATCTTGCCCAACTACGTCATATGTCCCTGTTTCTAATGAGGTGGGCAAAATGAACGCGATACGGGCTGTTGTATCTTCAACTGTGCCATCTGTCAAAATATCTGTCCATAAGGCAAACTCATAAGGACCGTTGAGGTTCGTGCCACCTGTCGCGACGCGATATTCTGTTCCTGTCAATCCGGGGTCAAAAGGTGTAAATCCAATATCGCTATTGATTGCCCCAATCATGGATAGCGAGTATTCTCCCGCAGTTAAATCCCCAAGTTGTAACTCAAGCGGTATCGTTGTTGGTGGTGGGAGTATTGGTGTCGGTGTATACGTTGGCTCGATGGTGGGTTCTTCTGTAGCAGAGAAAGCCAGTGCATCACTTGTTGGTGCTGATGTTGCTGGGACAGTTGTTGGAGCTTCTTGTGTTGCATCTCCACCACATGCCACGAATATTAGGCTGATAATAGACAGTATAATCATCAATTTTAGGTTGTGTTGTAAGCGCAAGGTCTACCTCACTTTAATGTGCCTGACGGTATGTTGACATCATTATAGTGAAAACATGAGGGAATTGTCAGTTTCATAACAATAAGCTAGCAAATGAGTTTGAAGAAATACAGAGATATATCGAAAAATACCTCTGTACAATCAACTGTGACCTTATATATCTGAGACAAATGATTCTAATAATTTTGTAAATTGGTCGGGGGCTTCCCAATGGGGTGCATGACCTGTATTAGGCACTATCTGTACTTGACTACCCCATAAAGTAGGTGTCTCAATTGACCCGAAGTACTCGCCATTGATGAGTTTTTCTTGTTCACCCTGAATAATCATGAGTGGTTGTGACATGGTTTTTACAATTTCGACTTCATCAGCATAGCCATCGGGTTGAATACTTGCGCCCATTGTTGCCCGCGCTTGTCCATCTGTTTTGCGGATGTCCTCCATAAAATTCTCAGGAATATCAGCCGTATCAGGTTTAAAGAAATCAGTTACATAGGCGCGCATTTGCTCCTCGGTTAATTCAGGGGCAAATCCAAAGTTCACATTGGGGTTTGGTAAAAAAGCAAGTTCCATTGCTGGAGGAAAAGCTAATGGGGGTGTTCCGAAAATGACAAAACCTTTTGCCTCTGGCAGATGGGGGACGGCTTCGAGTGTAATATGTCCGCCCAAGCTCCAACCCACAACAACGGCATCCATCAAATCAAGTGCAGTCGCGACTTCAACTACAATCTTGGCATATCCTGGCATATGGTACGTGGATGCAGGGTCATTAGCTTGATCCGATTCCCCATGCCCCGGTAAATCCATTGCCACCATCCGATGTTTTTTACCAAGTTCACTATCCAAGATGCGCTGAAAGCTACTACTACTCGAAGAATTACCGTGAATGAGTAAAAATGCTGGGCTATCTGTACCTGCACTTTCGCGATAAGCGATATTGCCTGCACTGGTTTCTATCGTTGGCATATCAAATGTTCTCCATGAATATTGATGTACAGTGATTTTTATTATAGCGAATTATCATTGGAGTACACTAATATTCGGTTTTTGATAACAACCATTGAATCGCTTCATCACGTTCGTGGCTACCAAATACCTCCCGTGAATCTTTCTCCCGTGTATTTTGCATATATTGAAATTGATTAATGATGATGCGTTCACTCTTAATATCGGTGATGTAAGCAAAGTATGCACGGGGCATATCCGATAATTGCACAATGTTTTCGCGGATACGTGTGATTGCATATGTCAGTGAATATAAGCCAGAGTTGGTAACATCAATAAGAATATAAATAGGCTGATTGAGCTTATTTTCTTCGCGTAATCTTATTCCATATTTGAGTATAGCATTGGCATATTCATCAACAGCATCAGTTGATTTATCCTTAAAGACAAACTCAAAAACACCTGTTTCATCGTGCATTATGACTTTGATATGATTAAATTGTGGCATGTTATTATACTTTAGAATTATTGTTTGAGTTACATTTCTTTGCTTCGGACGCACCGCTGTGCATTCCTATGGTCAACATGTCATGAATTGTAGGGACATCCAACGGGATGTCAGCCCAAAACCATACAATTTCTGAATTTTCAAACGGATTTTTACGCACTTCGATAATATGATTATTTGACCTTACCATATTTTACCAGCCTAATGTATAAAAAAAAGATCATGAGTTTTGCAAAAGAATATAACAGAAGCCCATCGTGTTCATTCCCCATTTGAGGTAGCCCGCTTGCCAATCCCATGTGTGCTGGCGTAAAGCGTTATCCTTATTTTTGATTGCTGTCTGATAGTGTTTACGAGAACTAGCACTTTCGAAGTTATCCCATTCATCATCGTTACTACGTTGAACATCTAATGGGATAAAGCCTGCGTCGTATGCGAGTTGTACGGTTGTGTATAAATCAAAATTGGGGTTCTCGCCACCCATAATCGCCAAATACTCATCAGGTGGTGTTTGCTTCCAATAGATTGTCCCAACTAATAATTTCCCATTGGGTTTGAGTTTCTGTTTCGCCTGTTGGAGTAACTCACGGTATCCGCCAAACATATATTCCGCACCGATGCAAATGATGACATCAGAAGCGGGCATATCCCCTATATAGTCATTGACATCAGCACAAACAAATTGAAGCTCACTTTCGCTAGTTTGCTGACCCCATTTGTCTCTGGCATGTTGAATAAGGTCTTTGTCTTTATCAATACCAACACCCTTGATTGGGCGCTGTAATGCGAGGGTTTCCAAAAACAGACCGTTTCCACATCCCAAGTCAACAACAGATGCGCCCGTAGATAACTCAAGCGAGTGAATCAGATGTTGTGCGCGGTCTTGGCTGAGTGGTGCATTAAACATAATGATCCTTTAATAATAGTTTTAAGTCTATAAAGCGTGTTCTATGTATCTAATGCCATTCCAATACAAATTGCCATATCATGGACTGGGAGGAAATACACAAAATCTTGCACTAACTATGTTTTGATTTAATCCTTCTCTTTGACATTTAAGTTTGATGATGCTTGTTGATTTTGTTATTGTCTTAAACGAAATTTAGATACGACCTGCTCACCAGATAGAACCCCTAGACAACATTCACGACCTGTAACCATCTCAAATAGGGAGCTTAATCATATGGCTAACAAATCAAAATCCAAGCGTAAAAAAACAAACAAAACACCGATACAGGAATCATCTATTCCTAAGAAGCCGATTCGGTCAATTGGACCCAAGAAAACAAATATAGATCGTAAAAGATAATAGTTGTATACAGGCAAGACTTCTCAGTAAGTTTTGCTTGCTTCCCCTGCTTCTAACTCTCATTATAGTCAACTCAAGTCAGATAGCCGTATTTGATAATAACCACCTTACGGCTTTATCACGCTCTGCACCTGTAAATGTTCGCCGTGAATCTTGATTGCGTGTACTGGAAAAGTGCTTTAGCTGTTCGATAATGAAGCTATCTTGAGAATGATCCACAATATAAGCAAAATAGGCTTTTGGTATGTCTTTTAATTTTGGAATAATTTTTGCCACTTCTGCTGTTCCATAGTTAAGGGGATACATACCCGAGTGACTGACATCAATAATCATATAAATTGGAGTTTCTAATTTGCCCGCTTCCCGTATGCCATTGGTATAACTCAACATGACTTGTACATATTCATCAACCGCTGGGCGTGTATTTTTCTTGAAGATAATTTCTAAAATATCAGGGTCGTTATGGACGATAACCTCTAGGTGTTCATATGACATATCAATAGATAACTTTCGATAATATAAGGTGCTAGATATTCTAACATGACGCATTATTTCTGACTACAATATCGATGTCTTAAAAGGGCAGGAGGTATATTAGTTGAGGGAAAAGTGGTTCAGAGAATCGTTCCCTGAACCCCTATTTGAGTTAAAACTAGACCAATAAGCGCATTGGGCTTTGAATCAGTTCACGCACATAGTTCATAAATTGTGCGCCTTCTGCACCGTCACTGACACGATGGTCAACACTCAAGGTCATATTCATACGTGTACCCACACCAATCGAGCCATCCGCTAGGATAACAGGGACTTTTTGTGAGGATGCCACGGCGACAATACCCGCTTGTGGGGCATCGATAATCGCAGAGAATTCCTTGACGTTAAACGGTCCTAAGTTACTGATTGTGAATGTACCGCCGCGAATATACTCAGCTTTAATGCGACCAGCACGGACATCATCATACATCACTTTGTTGCTGGAAGCCATTTCGCTCAGTGAGATTTTATCCGCATCGTGGCAGACTACATTCACGAGACCATTATCTGGCAATGCGACAGAAATACCGATGTTGATGCGATGGTGGCGGACGAGCTTATCCCCGTAATAGTGGGTATTCAAATTCGGGAATCGCTTTAGCCCAAGTGCCAATGCTTTAATCAGCATGTCGTTGACACTGATTTTGATGCCATCATCGACTAAGCCTGCGTTGATTTCTTTGCGTAATGCCAACATGGGCTCAACATCAACTTCTACTGTGACATAGAAGTGTGGTGTCCCTGATGTACTTTTCACTGTTCCATCAGCAATCGCACGGCGCATACGGGTAATCTCAAGGATTTCCACGCCTTCTTCTGGGACTTTACCCCATGTTTGCAAGACTGTGCCTGTGGATGCTGGCGTAGATGCAGGTGAGGATGCTGGTTTTGCTGGAGCAGGTGCGACTTTTGATGGGTCAAAGTTTTCGATATCGGCTTTGACAATACGCCCACTCGGTCCTGTACCTGCAACTTGGCTAAGGTCAATGCCTTTGTCTTCGGCAATACGCTTTGCTAGTGGTGAGGCTTTGATACGTCCATCATCTGTCATGGATGCGCCATTTGACCCATTTGATGGACTTGGAGTCGCTTGAGGGGCATCTTGTTGTGGTGCTTCTTCTTGTTTCGGTGTATCGTCACTTGCAGGAGCAGATGCTTCACCCTGCGCACCAATCACAGCGATGATTGTGCCTTCATCGACTTCATCACCCGATTCTGCGCGATGTTCTAAGAGTGTACCATCAACCCCTGCTTCAACTTCGACAGTTGCCTTATCCGCTTCAAACTCGGCAATAATATCACCTGCTGATACCGACTCGCCCACATCTTTTAGCCAGTTGATGAGCAAGCCATCCATTGTTAGTTTGACTTCATGTGCCATTTTAGAGAATCTCCTTCACCGCATTCACGACTTTTTGTGCATCGGGGAGTGCCATCAATTCAATTGTACTTGAAAAGGGCAGTGGAACATCTTCGGCAGATACACGCTTAATCGGCGCATCCATATAATCGAACATGTTTTCCTGCAATAAGGCGGCAATCTCGCTACCGAAGCTATACATTGGGAGTGATTCTTCAACGATGACACAACGGTTGGTTTTCTTAAAACTCTGATAAACCAAATCCATGTCCAATGGGCGCAACCAGCGTAAATCAACAACTTCAGCTTCTATGCCTTCTTTTGCCAATTCCTTCGCTGCTTGTAAAGCCCAATCCACACCACGCGCATAAGCAACCAGTGTGACATCTGAACCTTCACGTTTGATATCGCCCTTGCCAATCGGAATCAAGAAATCTGTATCATCCTCATCAGGCATCGCTCCAGGTTTAGAATAAAGCGCAATGTTTTCGGTGAATAGTACAGGATTGTCGTCTCGTATCGAGGTTTTGAGCATCCCGTAAGCATCCATTGAGTTTGATGGACATGCCACATATACCCCTGGGAAGTGAGCAAAAATCGGTTCGGGTGTATGCGAATGTGATGCTGTCGCTTGATTCCCCCAACCACTTGCTGCACGGAATACCAAAGGTGCTGTCATCATCCCATCAAAGAAATAACGAACTTTACCTGCATGGTTTACAATTGCATCTAAAGCTAGAAAAGCAAAGTTGATGGTCATAAATTCTGCGACAGGGCGTAACCCAGCCATTGCCGCACCAACTGCCACACCACCAATTGCCATTTCACTAATCGGGGTATCACGGACGCGACGTTCTCCAAATTCTTCTAAGAAACCCCGTGTGACACGGTGTGTCCCTTGCCAATAGGCGACTTCTTCACCCATGACAAAGACATTTTCGTCACGGTGCATTTCTTCCATTAGTGCCTTGCGGATTGCTTCCCGCATGGGCATATTTTTTCCTGCCATGTTAATCCCTTGTCAGACTAGTCAATTCCTGCGCCAATACTGTGTTCAGTTTTATAAACCAAATCGGACGAGACATATTGATTCCGCATGAGTTCTTCATAGGTATCTGGTAAATCACTCGATTCTGCAAATTCGACCGACTTTTGGACAATCACCTTTGCATCGTCTTCATGCTTTTTCAAAATATCTTCTACGTTTTTGTACTTTTTCTCGATGTGGTCGCGTAGGATGATGATGGGTTCTTTGGTATCCATCCATTCTTTCAACTCTTCGGACATATCATCACGGGTATTATATTGTTTATCGGATACCCCATGTCCACGATAGCGATAGGTGATATGCTCAATCACAACAGGTCCATGTTCACGCGCATACTCGACTGCTTCTGATGCGACTTTATAGACTTCCATTGCGTCTTGTGCATTCACTTGTCCCATGCTTTTGATGCCATAGGCTTCTGCTTTACGATGTAATTCGACCTGACCACTCGCGCGATGGATTTCTGTACCCATTGCATAGCCATTGTTTTCGATAATCCAAATCACAGGCAAATCCCAAATGGCACTCATATTGAGGGCTTCGTGGAAGTAACCGTTATTGGTTGCACCATCACCAACATAGGTCATGGTTACATCGTCTCTACCATGATAGCGACCTTCCATAGCGATCCCTGCGGCGAGTGGTAAGTGTCCACCCACAATCGCATAGCCACCCCAGAAGTTATGCTCACGCGAGGCAAGGTGCATCGAGCCACCCTTACCACCACTAGAGCCTGTGCGCTTACCCATCATTTCTGCCATGACAGCATTCGGGTCCATACCTAAAATTAAAGCAATACCGTGATCACGATATGCCGTAATAACATGGTCGGTTTTGCGTAATGCCGCCATTGATCCAATACCACTGGCTTCATGTCCGCTATACAAGTGCATATAAACACCTGTAATCCGTTTTTCTTCATAAAGCTGGTGGCAGGTTTCTTCAAATTCCCGTATCAGCACCATCTGACGATACCAATCAAGGAGCATCTCTTTATTTGGTGATGCCATAAAGTCCCCTTTATTTCAATATATTAAATTTTTCCGTATAGAACGCGCCTAGTATAACATATAAACATCAAAAATCTGTATTCTACGATTATTTTTGGTCGCACTCTGATCTGTTTTTTATGTAGCGATTTTGCAGTATGAAGTGATTATACCCAAACATCAATCTTATTACCTTATTATCCTATTGTGTAAGAAGATAATCTGCATATCATGATAAAATTTATTGTCTAATTGGATGCCACATAAGGAGATATATATGTCTGATGAAACAAACTTTACGCCAGCCCCTATCAAAGAAACCATTACCTATAAAGACCTCACCAAGCTAGATATTCGTGTCGGTACAATTGAGCGAGTCGAAGATATTCCCAAGTCCGATAAACTCGTGAGGCTCACGGTTGATTTTGGCGATCATAAACGGAACATTCTTGTCGGGATGAAGCAAGAACGCGATGACCCCAAGGCGGAAGTGGAAGGCAAGCAAGCTCTGTTTGTCGTGAACCTAGAACCACGCAAGATGATGGGCGAACTATCCGAGGGGATGTTATTTGATATGGGGTACGATGATGGGATTTTGCCCGTGCTGGCATTACCCGAAAAACCTGTCCCTAATGGCACACGGGTAGGGTAAACAGTATTTATCACCCAATTTTCTACATTAATACCAGAATAAGAGTAAATGAATATTACCCCATTCCTTAAAACAGAACAAATATGCTAAAATAGATTATCTAATGATGAAACGAGGCAACGATGAGTTATCAAGATACTTTTATTCAAATCGCACCTGATTCAACTGCTACAGCGTCGGTCATTCCGCCAGATAATCGACCCAAGAAGACCATTCATCGGATTCAATATGAGTTGCTTACAGAAAAGCCCTATCACTATACGCATGATGAGTTTGTTTTTGCTGTTTATGCACTTCGGCAAGAATTTAGTGAAGAAGAATTAGCCGAAAATGGGGATGCGATTCGGGCTGATTTTTTCAAAAAAGGGCATCCCTGTATGCGCGCATCAACACTGACAAAAAAGAATGGTTGGGGCGCACATTATAATGATGAGGGCAAAATCGCAATTTACCCAATTGAATCGGATGACTATACGTCTTTATGTAAAACGTCATCCGAGATATTATATGCCATGCGGAGTTCACGCAAGAAATAGCTTATATGGGTTGCCCACGTAATAGTTTCCAGCCAAGTATTAAATCATGATAGCTGGCGGTGACATACCAGACAATCAGCAACCCACCCAACAACATCAATAAGAGGCGTAAAATCCCAAGCCAATCGGTTGAAGGCACAATCTGAGGTTTACCATCTTGCCCTGTGATAATGCGTGTTCCATTGAAGAAGGCTTCTATATCTCTAATCAGTGCATCCATTTCGCGTTTAGCCAGTTGCATTTCATCGAGTGTGTCATTCATAAGGAAACTCGTTTTTGCGAGGCGTTCCAATGGTGTTTTAATAACAGAGACGGCATCTTCAATTTTTTGCGGAATTGTATTGATGGCTGCTGCAAAGGGGATATTGATTGTTGTAAAGTTTGTAATGAAATTGGCAAAACCTTGAAAACCAGCTGGGACATTACCAAATACACTCAACGACAACGACTCTGGTACAGTAAATGAGGGCAAGGGCAAATTATCAAAATCGAGTTCTTCTAACAGGTTCGCAAGATACCCAAAGCTCCCGTCAAATGTCTCCAGAGCAGCATTTTGGGCATTGCCAACCCAACCCGCAAGGTCTTCTGTATTCTCTTGAATATTATTGAGGTGAGTCTCGATGGTATCTCGTCGAGGTTGCGTGAGTGTATCCAGTTGTGTGATAAGATTAGCTGATATAAAGACAATCAAAAATAAAATAATGGGCAGACCCAACACTCGTACAATCATCAATAAACCAAATAAACGCGATACAATCTTCATCGGTTTCTCCAATATTCCAACTCAGCGAAAAGCAATGTAAATCTTAATATGACTATAACATGGAATAAGAACTCGAACATGTCATATCTGATTGAAATACGATGATATCTGGATTGGGATTATGGTTTTTTAGCTTTGCTGATGTGATAATTATGATGCACACAATATGAGGTTGAATCGGATAATAGCACCTCCATCGTCAAACATTCCATAGAAACCTATCAGGAACATATTGGCGCAAAAAAAACTTTTGAATTACACTAGCTTTAATATTACAAACAGTATTGAAAGTATTATATTGTATACATGTTTCAATCAAAAATAGGGTGGAAAAACTGATGTCCACACAGGACATGCAACAACCCACATTTGAAGATTTAGAACTACTTGCCGAAGTATCCCAACTTCTGAAATTATTAGAGTTGGACAAAGTCCTCAATCGTGTCATTCAACTGGTTGCAGATTCTGTCGGAGCAGAGCAAACGAGCTTCTTCTTGAACGAAGGACAGCGTATCGACTGGAATCATATTTTTACCAGTCGGGATTTATCGCGCGACGAAACTTTTAAGGTTGTCAATAAAGTTCTGGATGGTGGCTTTGCAGGTTGGGTTCTACGCAATAAGGAAGCTGACATTATCATGGATACACATGATGATGGACGATGGCTTATTTTCCCTGATGATAAGCTCGTTGTGCGCTCAGTTTTATGTGTTCCCTTTATGTATGAAGACGATGTGATCGCGATTGTCACCTTAACCCATAGCGAACCTGAACACTTTACCGATTATCATTTGCGCTTGCTGTCTATTATTGCCAATCAAGCCACAATTGCGATCTATAATGCTCAACTCTTTAATCGGATTCGCTCACAACAACGCCAATTACAGATGATTCTGCAAGCGATGACTGATGTTCTGATTGTTCTCAACGAGAGTGGCAAACTCATTTTGGTCAATGACGCGGCGAGAGAATTATTAGGACTTGAACAATTAGGGGATGCGCGTGGACATTTCCTCAAAGAATTTGTTGAAGTTGATCGGGTCTTAGATACGATTGTTCCCATTATCGAAAATAAACTGGGTTCACAAGAAGATTGGTCTTTCGAGGCACGTTCAGAACGTTTCCAGCGCGATTATCAAGTTCGCATCTCCACATGGCATGATACCTTCCAAGGTGTGGCAGGTTACCTCATTGTGATGCACGATGTCACGACTTTACGCGATTTGCACCGCTTTAAAGACGAGATGTTACGGGTCGCCTCGCATGATTTACGCAGTCCATTAGCCCTCATTACAGGCTATGCAGATATGATTGGACTCGATACACCGGAAGAATATAGTGAAATCCACGAGTATGTCGAGATTATCAAAAAATCGACGGAGCGTATGGGGGGCTTATTAGAAGACCTCTTACGGATTGAACGTATTCGTAGCTCGCCACTAGAATTACATGAAAAGATTGACCTTGAGCAAATGGTCAAACTTGTGGTTGTCAATCTGCGCCCCCTAGTTGAATCAAAGGGACATACCTTGTCTTCAAATATTCAATTAGACGGTGTACAACGTATCATCGCTGACCCTGTATTGATTCGGCAATCGATGGAAAACCTAATCAACAATGCCAGCAAATATACAGCGAATGGCGGGAGCATTACGGTTGAGGCTTCTTATGATGATGAGAATTTCTACTTCAGCGTAACGGACACAGGAATTGGTATTCCAGATGAACACCTTCCCCATTTATTTGAATCTTTCTATCGCGTTCAGCAAGATGTCAGCAACGAAAAGGGCAGTGGTCTAGGTTTAAGTCTTGTTCATAATGTCATTGAGCGTCATCGTGGTGAATTATGGGTAGAGAGCGAATACGGTAAGGGAAGTACATTCGGGTTTTGGCTACCTTTACACAGTCCATAACTTTAGCCATATGATGATTAAAAATCACTATCTTGATAACATCCTTTCATGGGCAAATACACAAAATGATGTACGGGCTGTGGTTGTCACTGGCTCATTATCTCGTAATGACGGCTCAACTGATGAATGGTCGGATTTAGATGTTGAGCTTATTTGCACCCACTTGAGTGATGAACGCTTAGCTTCTAATTGGTTAGATGATTTGGGTGAGATATGGATACGCTTTCCTGCTGATACACTATCCCCCTTTCGCTTAGTTTGGTTTGTGGGTGGAAATAAGGTCGATTTTCAATTGCAGACCGTCGCCCAAAAACAAGCAATGATAAGCTCTGGACAACTCTCCGATGAGTATAAACGGGGATATATTGTCGCCTTAGATAAAGATAACTTATTTGCTGAGATGCCAGCCACACCGCGCATTTTCCCACAACCCGACCCGCCAAACCCCGAACAAGTTCATGAGGTACTCAATGAATTTTGGTTTGAGGCAATTCATGTCGCACAGTTTATACGCAGGCGTGAATTTTGGGTGGTGAAATTTCGTGATTGGACGATGAAATCTGACCTCTTACAACTCATTGAATGGCATACGCAACTGACCCGTGAGGACGCGCCCAATACATGGATTATCGGGAAACAGATTCATCAATGGGCAGATGAACATACCTATCAAGAGATTCAAAAAATCTGGTCAGGGTGGTCAGCGGAAGCATGTTGGGCGAGCTTATTGGTGATGCTTGACCTCTTTAGCCAATTATCTAAAGAGCTTACTGTACAACTTAATTATCCTTATCCTGAAAAGACCTACCATGCCATCACTGCTTATATTCACCAACTCTGCAATGAGGACAGGGTAGGATAGTATTATTTATTGCATAAATGAACGTGGTGTCGCTGTTAGATTGCTGACGATAATTCCCTCACGGTCAATCAAATCGCCAACTAATGGACTGAGTTCGTTCTGCCAATAATCACTTTTATAAACCGCTTCATATAAGGCTTCTTTTTCTGCCTCATTTTCAAAGCGACGTATCCATACGTACTGGTCATTGGGTTCATCAACAAATGACCCTAAGACAACCATTCCCTTTGATAGTTGAAAGGGAATGATAATCTCATCCATAAATTTGACCCATTCATCCCGTTTTCCTGCTTTGAGTGGATAGCGACGTAATTCAAAAAACATGTGTTGTCTCCTAATGATGTTATTTGTTTTGCCCTGTCTTAGAAATAAACATGCCTAATACCAAACCTAACATCGCACCTGTTGGCATCCCAAATGCGATATTGCCCATACTCACGCCAAATACAACCCCAATGGCTAGTCCGATAGCAAGTCCAATAGCAAAGAGTGGATTGGGTTGCATGATGTTTTCTCCGAAAATAATAATATCTTGTTTATAGTAATATAAGCGGTCAACAACAATTTTTCAAATTATAGCTTGTTAGATATTGTATCTATTTCGGTTGAACTTTTAAATTGCACATAGGAGTTTCAGCGGATTGTATGTCATGTTTTTGGTACTTCGTTGTTGGTTTTTGGTAAATCATAGAGCTTCACGGCATCATTTACCAATTGCCAATAACAAAAAACCAATAACAATAACCTGTTAAAATGACTTTTTCTGAATTTCAACCGACTCGATACACTACCGCTTCCTATGATGAATATATCCGATTCATTATTTATGGTGTCGCAGATTTAGGTAGGACACTCTATAATCCACTATGTTATATAGATATAGAAAGAGATAAGGACATGGCAGAACTTGTGCCGATTGTTGCGGCAGCCCTAATCATCTATGCAGCGATTGATATTTATCGCTCAGGCGCGCATGACCCTCGCAAATCTAAGCGTAAAAATGATGATGAAATGTATCAGGAATCATCATATGATGGTGATGAAAACTGGGAGTAAAGTAACCAATATCTACAGTACAAAGCACAAATGATCCTTTTTTGGTAGAATTTAGCTAGCATAAAATCTTCACTCATGGGGGAACTAATGACGAAGTTTCATACACATATCGCACTTGGCGCAAGTATCAGCCTTGTTGCTGTAGTTATATTATTGAGCATGACGATACCCTTATCGGCACAAGATAGCGCATTTGCGACCAATACACCTGTTCGTGGCTTCGCAACCAACACACCTGAGGGAAGTCAACCGACAAGAGTTGCACCGATGATTGCGACCAATACCGTCGAGCCACAACCGACACCACTCGGTCCTGCAGCAGGGTATAGCAACTATGCTTTGCGCTTATGGCTGGAAAGTGATGTGCTAGAAGTCTTGCTAGACCAAGTTGGAAAAGTGTCTGCTGACAATATTGATAGCCAACGAGCCGTTCAATTGTTGCAATATGAACTGGAATTTCGATTCCCCGGCGCACCCCGTACCATAGAAAATCGCGCCCGCTTGGTAGAAGTCATGATTGATGCCCCCCTTGGAACAGTTGATATGCAGTCTATTATTCGTCCCTATATTGAACATGCAATTAATAATGATTTGATTGAAGATAACCAATTTGAGGGTTTTACTATTGAGGTAATGCCTGCCAACTTAGATGCAGGTAGTGTTGATGATGCAATTATTCATATCCTCTATCCAGACCCCTTGGTGGATGCGATTCGCTATGAAGATTATGTTTTGGCATTAGGGGATACAGACGGCGGATATCGCTTTGTGCCTGCTGGTTTTAGCTCACCTGTTGTTCCTTACACAGTTGATAGTATGGTAATGGAACGGCTTGGTGATATTAATGCGGATGGTGTGGACGAAATTGCGCTAATTGTTGATGATGGTGACCTCAATAAACAGCTTTATATTTTAGGCTATCGGGGGGGTACAACTGTTGATTTAACGCGTGCAGGCGAATCGCTTCGCTTTGGCGAAATTGTCTCTTGGGAGTCATCCAATCCCATCGAAACGCGCTTATATCAGCTTGCAGATGAAAAATGGAACTGCATCAGCGAGCTTGAAGTGACTTGGCGTTATGAAGGCAACTTCTACCGTCCAATCGTTGCATCAGACAGTACCTTCAATAATCAAGATACTTTTGCTTGTGTAATGACTGAAGCCGAACCCCTATTCCAGATGAACCCTGTATCTGCGACCCAACTCATCACCGACAACCTTGTTAAATACGGCAGTGAAGTTGAACGTGCTGACCGTGCTGTGATGACACTTGCGATGTTTTATGCTTTAGATGGTCAGGTTGATTTAGCGAATGAGACCGCTGTTGCTGCCCAAGCGATTACAAGTGATGTAGAATCTTGGGTCAGTTTGCAGAGTGAATTATTCTTGCAAATGCTCAATGAACCTGACAATACTGCCTTTGGTATTTGTGTGGCATTAGCAGAAGCTGACCACGGTGAAGTTGGGGCATGTGATGTAAGAGCCTTATTAGGACGTGTCTTTGATGAAGCGGTTTTCCCTAGTGACACGGCTATTGCTGAGCAATTAGAACGCATCGGATTAAATGTCGTGCAGTCTCGTGTGATTGCTGAACTCGGACGGGCAGAGCGTATTGCGATTGACTTTGGTATTGAGTCGGCAGGTTGGTGGGCATTTGTTGCCAATGAAGGGTTCTATACTGCAACACCGATTGATACACCTGTCGAATTTGAAGAGGCTGACCCCGTCCCCGAACTCATCACTGTGCCACAATCGGTTTATGTCACACTCTTATCCGATAATAACCCGCCAACGGTACTCAATATCATTGAGACAACCCGTGTCGCCAATCCTAATATTCCATTTTCTGAAGCCTTCCAATTTATCGAAGCCTTTAGCAATGATTTATTATCAAATCGAGAAATTGCCCGACGTGGATATTATGATGTGTGGGAAGCCTTCCCCGAAAGCATTTGGGGACAACTCGCAGGCAAGCACCTCGAACTACGCTAAGGCTATCGACGATCTTCACGGTTACGAAAACGCGTCCGAGTGTTCTGGTCATCAATCTGGGCACTCGGTATCCGTCGTTGAGGCGGTAAATTTCGTCCAGCTGGGTCGTTTTGGATAGTCGATTGTCGTGTGGATGATGGAATGTTTGTGCCACCTTGACGCAAAATCGCCATCATTGTTAATGCCCCAATCCCAAATGCCCATGCAAATAGACCGAGCATACGCTGAGTGGGAGGGTAGGGCGCAGATACCAATAAGAAGAACACCAGCCATAATGATAAAGCTGTTAAAAATGCAACAATGATTGACCGTAGCATCCCTGTTTTGCGCGATTGCACAACCAATGACATTGTCCATGCCCCTAACCCCATTCCCAAAATACTGGGTATGGTCACCTGTAAGATGTTCATCCCTTTTTCCATGACGGGTTCTGCTTGTGCAACAGGTTCAGCATCTCCAACCAATGCGCCGTAAATCACCATTCCAAAAACACCAATTAGCCAACCCAAACCATAACCAATATACTCTTGGCGACGGCGGATTGCCCAGATAGAGACAACAATAAACACTGCCATCAAAATGATGAAAATTAAGAAGGGATTGAGGAAAAACTGTTGGATAAACTGTACCACTCGACACTCCTAATTGGGATATGAGATGCCTCTATTGTAACATATTCATCATATGGACTGTGTATAGGCTTAGGCTTCAAGCATCCGCTTTAATTTGGAGAGGTCGCTATTCATTTGTTTACCTGCCTGCGAGCGAATCAAGCCAACAGCCATTGTCGCAATCCCTTTGGCTTTACCCTTCAGTCGTAATGTGAAGCGTGTTTTATCCTCAGCCAGTTCTTCTAGCGTCCAGATGTTATCCCCATCACCTGCCATATTACGGATAGAAAATACGAGACGAGTCGGTGATTGGAACGCTGTCATTTCACATTGCGATACAACCTCGCGCCCCATAAACTTGCTAATGGATGTCCATGTAGACCCAACTTGAACAGGGTCTCCCGAAAAATCTTTAATGGTCTCAAATGCGCCAGCCCATGTAGGCAAGTTTTCGATGTCTGTCACAAAGTTAAATACGGTGTTGATTGGAACATTTAAAATGATTGTTGCAGATTCATCATATACGGACATCGTAGCATCCTCACTTAATTCTCAAGGTCAGGGATTTGTAAAATTTGTCCTATTTGTATAAACCGCTTATCGCTAATGTCATTATACTCGGCGAGTACATCCACATTGATACCTAACTTTGATGCAATCGTATTTAAGTTATCACCTGCACGGATGGTATATGTGCCATCATCATTGAGCTTTAAGGGTGAGGGACGATACACAGGTAATGACGAAGACGGCTCTGTTGGCTTTGGTTGCGCTTGTGCGGATTGAATGATAAATTCACCTGCTTGCGAATTCGCTGAGGTTGCAAGAGTGATTGCTTCGCCTGTCACAATTGGATCGCCACAAATATACTTCGATACAATAAATGTGTAGGGATCAGGTGTAGAAAACTGTAATTCGTCGGTACTCAATGCCCAAATACTAATGTTATCGCCTTCGCCCAACTTGACATTTTGCCCTGTTGCTACCGCTTGTTGCAAGCCATTGCCTATCGTCTCGGCAGGGACAGCAAATATTTCATAACCTATGCCGCCTTCAGTACGCATCACCAAAATACCTCGGCTATCCGTACAATAGGAGAAGAATCCGCCCCCTGGGTTAATCGACTCAGGTAAGTTTTCAGGTAATTCGCCATTATTGCGTAAGACAGCATTCGAGCGGGCTGTCACACCATTACAAATAACTTCAAGCAATTGTGTCATGTCATAATCTAAAACGTATTGGAAGGCACTTCCACGAGGACAATCCACATAATACAGAGGGTTTCCCTCTAAATCAAGCACATAAGACGATGCAACACCATCAATATACACACGCATATCATGGAACTGCACACCATAAATAATCACCGTATTGGTCAAACCATCTTCAGTTTTGGAAATCACATAAGTCCCGTTCATAACCTCACCTGATTGTGTGGGGTCAATTTCGAGAATGGTTGCAGCCTGTGGTCCTCTACCTAATCCATAAGTGGGTTGCCAACCCGCAACGGTATAAGTATCCAACTCGCCCGTACCACCATCTGTTGTGATGGTCACAAAAACGCGCCCGCCCCATCCATCCAATTGTTCAGCATGGGTACTGGTATCATCATCTGTTTCATAACGCCGACACCAATGCAAATTATCACCGATATACGCAACCACAAGCGCATCATAATGATTTTTACCTTCGATACTCCCCGAATATAATATTATTCCTTGATATTCAAGGCTATCATTTGCATTCGCACGAATCAGCTTGGCTTCACTGCGTGTACAATCAACACGGCTTGCATCACTTACCTGTGGGTTTATCAAACCAATTAAAGCACTGAATAGGGCTAAAATCACTAGATTCATATAGCGCATTTATAAACTCCACATCCCGTCACATTGTCCTCAACGATATTTTTCATCGTAATAATACCATATGACGACTGCCTTGATAATTTTAAGTTGACCTCAATAGTTTAAGGGTTTATCACTTGTTTCCATGTCATAATGTATGTATATACAATATTTAAGTGAAGAAACATCAACCTGTGAGACTATTCAACTTTCTATTTACAACCCAATCCAATCATCCTCATAATGCCTTTCGTGAAAGAGCTATAAGGATTATTGTTCTCATTGCAACATCATTTTTTAGTATTTTCTTTCTTTTTGATATTCTGATTAATGATATGCAGCTATCTGCATTGGGATGGTACGGGTTAATTTATGGTATTGCCTCAACAATACTCATTGCCTTACATTATCGGAAAGTTGATTTGGCATCCTATTGCCTCATATCGGGTCTGTTATTAATCTTGCTTGACCCAACAGCTGCTTATTGGTCTCCCGGTACTGTTGTCCTCTGTCTTATATTCACCTTTGCATTCCAGATACTCATTACCAATGAACGTATACGTGTCGGCGCAATATTCATCAATCTTGGAATTTATACCTATTTAGTTATGTCCGCAAGCCGTCCATCCCCCTTAATGTCTGCTGATTATTTTTCCGCACCACTTACTGCTTTGCTTGCTGTCTATACGTCGCATGGGATTATTATTGGTATTAGTCATTTAATTCGTCGTGAGCAACAACTCCGCGACCAACAAGAACTCTTGATAGAGCAACAACGTGTGGAGATATTACGCCAATTTTTAGGGCATAGCTCCCATGATTTACGGACGCTTTTATCGCGGATTTCAAGTAGCCTCTATTTAGCTAAACGTAAATTACCAGAAACTGAACATAGCGTACTTAATGGTTTGACAGATGCTTCTGATGATTTGCAAAAGCTCGTCTTGAGTATGCTTGATATGGCACAATTGCGCGATGATACCGACTTAGTATTAACCGCGATACCCGTCGATAAGCTAATTAATAGAGTCATCGACCAACATCAAGATCGTATTGATGAAAAAAAGGAAACGATCCAAATTACAAGTCAAACAACATCCATCAACATTCTTGTTGATGAAGATTATATACAACGTGCCTTATCGAATGTCTTGCTGAATGCTATCATTTATACACCTGAAGGGGGCGACATTAAAATATCGACCTGTGTAGAAAAACAAACAGTGGTTATCAATATCAGTGATACAGGTATCGGTATCTCGGCTGAACAACTCCCTCTCATTTTTGATAGTTTTTATCGGGGAGATAGTGCACGTAACCAATCCACAGGGCTGAATGGTTTGGGCTTATCCATTAGTAAGAAAATTATTGATTTGCATAAGGGGACAATCTCGGTTGCAAGCGAGCTTGGAAAAGGGAGTATTTTTACAATTCGTCTACCGATAGCATAAAGCTCATCATTTATTCTTATGATGCCTATACTCGCTAAGAATTTTGCGATGCTCAAAACCTAATTCATGGTCTGCACTCAGTGCCTCATCAAGTGAATACCAACCAATTTCAGAAACTTCGTATTCGTCAGCGACCATCTCACCGTCAGCAGTACCGTCATAGACAGTCACAAGGGCATGAATACCGTGCTCTTGGAAAATCTCATCATACACCCCAAAGAATGTTGGATAAAAATTCAAGCCTGTTTCTTCTTTGACTTCACGGATGATGGCAGCTTCGCGTGATTCATATAAATCAACTTGTCCACCCGGAATCACCCACGCATTCGGGAAGGTATGCAAATTCTGCGAGCGTCTGGTTAATAAAATTTGCAGGGTATCATTTTTCACACGGGTGATAATTGCAGCAACGGATACACTAATTTGGCTCATGAGGACTCCTTTAACAGCCAAAGGGAACTGTAATATTGGGCAAAACACCAATGTCATTGACATCATACCGAACAATCAACCGACCTGTTACAGGTAAAGCTGTACCCAACACATTGGTAAAGACCAGCGCATTCTCTACATCAACGGTCATATAATATCGAATCACGGCATTATGCTCAGGCGCAACCCATAGCTCACCATTAAATGCCAGAATTTTACTTTCTGATGTTAAGGTCAATTGAGGTAAATTCAGTTGGTCAAAATTGAGGTTATACCGCCAGACAATTTCATCATTGATACGCTGTTTAGGTTGACCACTCGCCATCGCAGAGTTTAACCCACCAACCAATGACCCTGCATCTGCCTGCACAACAAAATCAGCAGATTCTTCGGCATTAGATTGACATGCTCCGCCCTCAACCAAAAAATTATCAGGACCGAGTTGCACCGCTTCGACTTGTTCAGGGTCTTCTAAACCGAGCAAATCGCCTTCGGACTTTACAATAACCCGTCGCGCAGATGCAATTTGGTTATAAGACACATCCGCTTGTACCCGTCCATAAACTTTGCGGTCAACTTGTGTGAAAACACCATCAAATTCCATATCGACGGTATATTGCCAGCCACTCAATAAGGGGAGGTTTGCATCAATCTTTGGAAAACTGACTTCTCCAAACTGTGGCGGTGGCGCGTTTTCTGTCAGAACGATTTCAGTCCCTCTAGCAGAGGGTGTGATGGGGGTCGGTATGTCATCGAGTGTTAAACCACGTTCTCGGCACGCAGTCAATAACAAGGGCATACAGATGAGCATATAAACAAGCTGTTTAGCGAATGATGTCATAAGGTTTCTTTTGGATTGATGGTGCAGGAGTCGGTTATTATTGGCTTCCCCTGCATCATAATATACGTGGATTAATAAGCATCTGGACGGCGGTCTTCAAACACAGGGATTTTGCTACGGACTATATCCACTTCATCAAGCTCAATATCCACAGTCAATAATTGCTCACCTTCACCTGCTTCGACAACAATCTTACCCCAAGGGTCAACAATCATCGAATGTCCAGCAAAGACTGTACCACCCGTGTCACCACAAGCATTGGTTGCCACAATAAAACATTGATTTTCAATCGCCCGTGCAATGAGTAATGCTCGCCAATGATCCAAACGTGCCAACGGCCATTCCGCCGATACAAATATGAGTTTTGCTTGGTCATCAACAGCATAAGCACGGAATAACTCAGGGAAACGTAAATCATAACAAATTGTCAAACCTGTTGGCCCCCATGGCAATTCCATGACCAGTGGTGCATTACCTTCTTCAAGATATTTGTCTTCATCAAATAAGCGAAACAGGTGAATCTTACGATAAACACCCATCATCCGCCCCTGTGGAGAAAAGAAGGTGGAACTGTTGGTGATCGTCTCACCACGCTTTTCTAGTATCGAGCCAACAACTGCAATTTTATATTGTGTGGCAACTTTAGAGATATTGGTGAACATCCCTTTATTGAGTTCATCGGCATGGACTTCTGCATTTTTTAGGTCATAACCCGTTGACCATAACTCCGGTAAAACAATAATATTCGACTTACGGCGAGAGGCTTCTGCAATCAAGCGACCTGCTGTCCGAAAATTATTCTTCACATGACCGAGTTCAATATTCATCTGTCCTAAACTAATAGATAAAACTGTCATCTGAATACCCTTTTTGCATTTTTATCTGCACATGAACTTATCTTGTACAGTCATAATATGATTATCTTGAGTATAGTCTAAGCTAGCATGACTCGCAATTGTGTGCTGATAATGACGAAATTCCTATATACAGAGCTTATTTTGACTTTTATAATAATTAATGTAACAATTGGCTACCTAATCGTTAATTAAATCAAACCATATTCGAGCCACAACATAACGTCATTTCATTGTATGAATCGTAATGATATGCAATACTAAGATATATTAATTTATAGGTTATCCAATGGTTATGAATCGTTCAGAAATTAAATCGCATAAAGAGAAGCTCAGGAAAATTGAAAACCATCTTCGGCTTGCACATGATGATCTCGGTATCGAGCGAGATTCTGTGGGGTTTGTCGAGGTTGTGCATCATCTTAGTTATCGATTGCCTGCCCTTAATTATGTGACACCGCGTCGCAAAACGGCTCTTGTCCCTAGCAAAGATGTCAAAAAAGGGATGCAAGCCCTCAAAGCCTATCGCCGTGATTTACGCTTGCTATATATAGAAGAACTATTCCCACCCTTCTTTGCAAAAAAGCTAGAAGATATGGATTTGAGCTTATATGCCAAAATCCCTTTATGGGTGGTAGACCTCAATGCTCCAATGGTAGAACCTCAGTTATCGACACACATGTCCGTCAATACGGTTCATAATGAAGACGGGATTGCGATTTGGTCTTTGGTTTGGCGTAACGCCAGCTATCGGGTTTTTGGAACAACCCTTGAACCCTTACAAATTGGAACACTTTACCCATCAAATGACCATGTGGTGGATATTATTCTATACAATCATCATAAGCCGATGGCAGTCGCACGCTTAACCATTCATGAAAATACTGCCCATCTGATGGCGCGCGCCCTTGTTCAATCGACAAATCCATTACGCTTACAACAATGGCTCTTAGAAATATCCGCACAAACAGCCAAAGAACAGGGTTGTGAGTTGCTCTTTATCTGTGATTCGACAATAGAGTATCTGCAAGTTGTCACGGGCTTGTCACTAACACAAGAGGGCAGTATGCTATGTTATACAGATAAACGCAATCAATCACATGGTGAAGTGACTCATGACACAGTGGAACAGCTTGTTTTGCTTACTTAAAGACCCTCTTACACAGTTAGAACAAACACTCCAGCAACTGGAATACAATTTATATAACGCCTTCGACCTTATCCCAGGGCAATCATATCCTGATACCCTCAAAACCTTTATCGTCCCATCAGATAGCCAATGGGTACAAATCTTGGTTGATGACGAAACCGATAGCCAAGATTTAGAACTCTTAGCAGAACACCTCTCTGATCATGGATTATGTATGCTAACCCAACTTGATTTGACCGATGCGACAATTGCTTTATATCAAGATGGTGAGCTAGCCGATATGCAATTGGTTTTGGTGGATTATATGCTAGATGGGAAAACCCATGATGACCTTGCTCGCGCTTTAGATGGCAAAATGCCACTTCCTATTATTGATGCTGACCCAGATGAACAGTCACAGATTTTAGCGATTAATGACTTACCGCCAGAGATTCGTATGATGACACAGGGGATGAATATGAACAAAGCCCAAAATATGTTTCAGCGTATGACGGGTAATCTCATAGGACGTGGTAAAGCACAAGATGCCCAAGATATGTTGAATGCCGATACTTTAGATTGGAATAGTGCAGGTGGGATGCAGATACGGGGTGTGTTAGCTTGTCTTATCATTGGTGATGGATGGTTGTCTCCTGATTTTGCAACTGTGCGCGATGCCTATCAACGTCATGTGCGGATGCAACGTCGTCCCAATGCCAAGCTCTATCCCGGTGACCAACAGATGATGGATGCTGTACCCAATGCGCTTGATTACACGCCCGTCTATGGTGGACAAGAGTAATCGGCTTTTACACCTCAAAGATATAGGAGTGGAACATGTTTCGCTCCTATCAATGTAAATATAAAATCTTCTAGGTTTTAGAAATAAATTTTGACATATACCTTGAGTCTCGGACAAGGTAAGCCGTGTCTCTACAGGGTTTCGATATATTTTCGTAGGGTTGAGACCTGTCTCAACCGCTGATTTATATCCAATGCTTTCAGATTCTCTACATGACCCCACCCGTAAACTCTTTATCCCCTAAAAATCAAATTTTCCAGTAACAGACTTATTAAAAAGTATATATCTTACATGAGTTTTTTATAAGCGGACGTGCGTCCATTTCTAATGTTTTTCTGATAGAATCTCAGTCTAAAGCGGTGTATAGTATGGGTAGTTAGTTAAACGGACTTTAGTCCACATCAAAAATGAAAACAAAAGGAGACATACTCATGGCTAAATGGACATTCGACCCAGCACACACCCAAGCAAACTTCTCTGCACGGCATATGATGGTTAGTACAGTACGCGGTTCATTCCGCAAGGTTGAAGGCTATCTTGAATTTGACCCAGCTAACCCAGCTGATGCAGTTGTAGAAGCAACAATCGACGTAGCAAGTATGGATAGCACAGGCGTAGAACAACGTGACCAGCACCTACTCAGCCCAGATTTCTTCGATGTTGAAAAATACCCGTCCATCACCTTTAAAAGCACACGCGTTGAACCCAATAGTGACAACAGCGAAGCCAAAGTTTATGGTCACTTGACCATCAAAGATGTTACGAAAGAAGTTGTCCTCAATGTAGAATTCCACGGTGAAGGCACAACCCCATATGGTCAAAGCATTGTTGGTTTTGAAGCAGATACCAAAATTAACCGTGAAAACTTTGGTCTTACATGGAACGTTGCGCTAGAAACAGGTGGTTGGCTTGTCGGCAACGACATCAAAATTGCAATCGATGCAGAATTTATCAAAGTTGAAGAAACCCAAGAAGCATAATCCAACCCGATACGCTCTCTAAATTCAAAAGGCATCCATAAACTGGGTGCTTTTTGTTTCCTCGCCATGGACTTAACTGGACTTATCTAAAATCATCACAGATTTACAACCAATATGACGTATCGTTGGTTCTATTGGTTATAAGCGGACATACTCATCAACATACTTTAGGCGCAAAATGAGCGAGTTAAGTCCTTTAACTACATCACTGGGAGAGAATACTTATGGTAAAAGATTATGCCAATCAACCTGCAACAACAATACGCCGCGATGACCGCGCTGTGAACGACGAACAATGGATGAAGCAATTTTTGAAAACAGCAGCCGTTGGTACATTGGCAACTGTGTATGATGGACAACCCTTCATCAATACCAATATCTTTGTTTATGATGAAGCATCACACAGCATCATCATTCACACAGCACGGGTTGGACGAACACGCGCAAATATCGAAATCCATGACAAAGTATGTTTCTCGATTATGGAGATGGGTCGGATTCTACCCGCCGATGAATCTTTAGAATTTAGCGTTGAATATGCAGGTGTTGCTATATTTGGTAAGATGTCCGTTGTTAGCGAAAAAGAAGAAGCCAAACAACTGTTGCAGTTAATCATGGATAAATATGCACCCCATCTAACAGCAGGCGAAGATTATCGTCCACCTGTCGATGAAGAACTCCCCAGAACATCTGTCTACCGCATTCAAATAAATGAATGGTCAGGCAAGAAAAAAGTTGTCGAACCCGATTTCCCAGGGGCATTTATGTATCCAGACCAACCGATGCTACCCTCTAATCAAATTAAATAAGAGACACTTATTCCTCAGAAAACTCATATCTGAAATCGTAATTACTTAAATATCCCAAATTACACCTAGTATATCCCAAATTTGGGATATATTGGGATATAATCATAATAATGACATATATTGGTTAAGTGTATCGTAAACAAAACGTATATCAGTTATTCGAGTACTGTTTGTCATGTTCAAGTGCGCTATACTATGTAGTCAATTATGAATAAATATCTACATCCCATTAGATAGGCGGATATATGGATGTCTTAAAATTGTCGGGTAAGACTGTAAAATCATATGATATAGATACCTTATTGGGTAAAGGTGGCTATGGCGTTGTCTATCGCGCAAGACAAAAAGCCGTTGCCCGTGATGTCGCTATCAAGGTGATTTTGCAACGCTATGCCAATTCCCCCGAATTCATTCGGAGGTTTGAGGCAGAAGCACAGGTCATTGCCAGACTTGAACATCCACATGTTGTCCCTCTCTATGATTATTGGCGTGAACCCGATAGTGCCTTTTTGGTGATGCGCTTCTTACGTGGGGGCAGTTTACGGGATCGCTTGGACGAATTTGGGGCATTACGTTTAGAATCCATTGGTCAGATTCTGGAGCAAGTGGCTTCAGCATTAACCTTTGCCCATCGCAATGGTGTGATTCATCGTGATATTAAAGCGGATAATATCCTTCTCGATGAAGAAGGAAACGCCTATCTTGGTGATTTTGGGATTGCTAAAGAACTCGGTACAGAGGCGAATCTCACCAAAGATAATATTATTGGGACACCTGCTTACCTTGCACCTGAACAAATCCGAGGGGATGTTGTCAGCCCACAGAGTGATATTTACGCATTTGGGATTATGCTCTATGAGATTCTGACAGGTAGCCGTCCATTTGCGAATTTGACCCCAGCGACATTGTTATACAAGCACCTCAATGAACCCTTACCGCTGATTGATCATAATCAACTCAATCTACCCCCATCCATCAATAATATTATCCAACGAGCGACTGCTAAAGATGTGAGTGTTCGTTACCCTGATGCAATGGCACTTGTCAAAGAACTGCAACAGACCTTACAAATGGACAGCACCATAGATGAGCTATCCACTCTCGAATTAGGTCGCGCAGAATATACATTACTCGAAGCCAAAAATCCCTATAAAGGGTTGCGCGCCTTCCAACAATCAGATGCAGACGACTTCTTTGGACGCTCAGTGATGATAAACCGTATTTTGGGACGCTTAGAAGAGGATGTCGTTGAAGCTAATTTTCTAGCGGTCATCGGTCCTAGTGGTAGTGGGAAATCGAGTTTGGTTAAAGCAGGGGTAATTCCTGCTCTGCGACAAGGTAAAATCGAGGGGTCGGATGGTTGGTTCTTTGCAGAAATGGTGCCAAGTGATGACCCGATAGAAGAACTTGAAGCCGCTTTACTCAGTGTATCAATATCGCCTCTACCGCGCATGAGAGAACTCTTGCGAGAAGGTGCTTATGGTCTAACAGAAGGTGTTCAATGGTCACTACCGACTGAAGCCAGTAAACTCGTTTTATTGATTGATCAATTTGAAGAAATCTTCACACAAATCGAAGATGAAGATGAACGTCAACATTTCTTAAATTTAATCCATTATGCTGTCATGGCAGATGATAGCCCTGTGATTGTGATGATTACACTGCGTGCTGACTTTTATGATAAGCCACTGCTCTACCCAGAATTTGGTGAATTAATTCGACAACGGACGGAACTAGTCTTACCGCTATCAAATCAAGAATTAGAGGAATCGATTACTGGACCTGCTAATCGTGTCGGGGCAATTTTGGAAGATGGTTTAGTTGAGCGAATTGTACATGATGTCCGTGAACAACCGGGGGCATTACCCTTACTCCAGTATGCGCTCACAGAATTATTTGAACGACGTGATGGACCATTGCTCTTACTTCGTGCTTATGAGGACATCGGCGGAACATTAGGTGCATTGGCGAAACGTGCGGAAGAAGTCTTTGGTCGCTTCAACCCACAAAGCCAAGACATGGCTAAGCAAGTTTTCTTACGCCTTGTCACATTAGGGGAAGGTCAAGAAGATACCCGTCGCCGTGTCACTCAAACCGAATTACTCTCATTGGGATCAACTGATATTATAGAAGACATCATTGATCGCTTTGGTCGCTATCGCCTACTGACCTTTGACCATGATGAAGTCACCCGTAGTGCAACGGTAGAAGTCGCCCATGAAGCACTGATACGCCAATGGGAACGACTACGAGATTGGTTAGATAATAGCCGTGAAGATTTACGCCTATCACGTCGCCTCCTCCATGCCGCCCAAGAATGGAAGCAGTTCGGTAATGATAATAGCTACCTTTTACAAGGGTCACGCCTAGAACAATTCAGCGAATGGGCAGAGACAACATCACTCAGTCTCAATCAAGCCGAAGCGAACTTTTTATCAGCCAGTGTCAACGCACATGAGAAACAATTAGATGCTGAGCGCAAACGTCAAGAACGAGAAGAAGCCCTAGAACATCGCACAACCCAATTCTTGCGCTTATTAGTGGCTGTGTTTGCCGTCGCATTTGTGATTGCCATTGGTTTAAGTATTTTTGCATTTAATCAATCGACGATCGCCACCGAACAACAAGAACTGGCAGAATCTGAGCGAGAACGTGCTGAAACAGCCTTAAGTATTGCTGAAGATAATGAGCGGAAAAACCTCAGCCTCGCCTTAGCCGCTAATGCACGGAATGCGCTGGTTGAAAATGAGCCTGCATTGGCATTGCCGATTGCACTATCTGCGAATGAAGCTCATGCACCAGCTGAAGCTGAAGTCTTAAGAATTTTGGGGCTGACAGCCTTTTCACCCGGACCACGCTTTCGCTTTACCAATGCCCAGCAATCTGTTTTGGCTGTGGCAAGTAATTACGACGGAACAATCTCAGCATATGGTGGGGTTGATGGCATGGTACACCTCGTCAATAACACAACAGGTAATGATATTCGCTCAGTAGCGACAGAGTCATCTATATTAGGGTTATCTTTCAGTCCTGATGGCAGATTCCTTGCAGCAGGCTTAGAAGATAGCACAGTTATTGTCTGGGTTGTCGCCAATGGTGAAGAACAATATCGCCTGAGTGGACATACTCAAATTGTGACCGATGTCGAGTTTAGCCCTGATAGTCAACTATTGGCTTCATCGAGTGGGGATTCCAGTATCCGCCTGTGGGACATGGCAACTGGTGAAACCTTGCATATTCTGGATGACCATACAGGGTTTGTCATGAAGTTGAGCTTCGCAAAAGATGGGACACGCTTGGTCTCTAGCTCTGCTGATGAAACCTTAACCAGTAGCGCAGATGATATAACTGATCGTACGGTGCGGATTTGGGATGTTGAGACAGGCGAAAATATCCTCACAATCGACCCCAAATCAGGCTTTATCCGTGATGTCGAATTTAGCCCTGATGGTAGGACTGTCGCCAGCACCTCATGGGACTTTGATAATGGTGGAACAGCCCGTATTTATGATGCAAAAAGTGGCTTGGAGTTACGCCGTTTCTTCGCGCATCGTGATGTGATTACCAATATTGAATTTTCACCTGATGGCACACAATTGGTGACTGCCTCTTGGGATAAAAGTGTGCGTTTTTGGGATATTGATAAAAGTATCGAGGTCAAGAGTTATGTTGACTTTGCTGAGCGCATTATTGATATTGAGTTTACCCCTGATGGTGAATATCTATTAATTGGTCTCGGCAATGTTGGAGATAACGCCATTACCACAGCCGAAGATAATCCAAGTGATACCAGTATGATTTTATGGGATTTACAAAATCGGACGCAGGTACAGGTTTTCAGTGGGCATGATGATTGGACATGGACAACCGATATTAGCCCTGATGGTATGTTAACGGCATCGGGCAGTGGTCCTTTACGGATTTCTGAAACTTCGGGTGATGTGGATACCACAGTTCGCATTTGGGATATCGAAACAGGAGAAGTCATACAGACATTAAGTGGACATACGGATACAGTGGATTCTGTCAAATTCACACAAGACGGCGCATATCTTCTATCAGCATCATGGGATGGCACAATCAAACAATGGGATGTTATCACAGGACAACTATTGCAGACCTATGAAGGGCATGATGGAAAGGTCTATATGATTGACTTATTGGCAAATGGCGAGGAATTTATATCCGCTTCGGCAGATGGTACACTCAAACGCTGGAATATAGATAGCGGTGAAGTTTTGAGTACCTACAGCGGACACGACGGCGAAGTGAATGGGATTGATGTCAATACCGATGGCTCACTGATGGTGAGTGCATCCGCCGACCAAACCTTGCGCTTATGGGATATCGCAACAGGGGACGAAATCCGACAATATCTTGGTCATGAATCGTCTGTCAATGAAGTGCAATTCTCCCATGCTGGAGATTTTATCATCAGCACCTCTTGGGATGATACGGTTCGGATGTGGGATACCGAAACAGGTGAGGAAATCCGACAATTCATCGGACATACAGGCAACACCTTTGGTATCGACATCACCGAAGACGATAGCATCTTGCTCACGACATCATCCGATACAAGTGTCCGCATGTGGGATATTGCCTCAGGCGAAGAACTCAACCGCTTTGACCAACATAATGATTGGGTACAAGAGGTTGTATTTAGCC
Organism: uncultured Anaerolineaceae bacterium; assembly: GCA_964352825.1. Lineage (GTDB taxonomy): Bacteria > Chloroflexota > Anaerolineae > Aggregatilineales > Phototrophicaceae > UBA6055. The sequence goes on along the minus strand of CAYGTY010000036.1, from coordinate 2,012 downwards.
CAGATGAGACCTTTGCTATCTCTGCTGGACAAGATCGAGTGTTGCGTGAATGGCGCATCGCACGGACATCGGAGCAGTTGGTCGAGTTTGCGAAAAACAATCGCTACATCCGTGATTTAACCTGTGAAGAACGGCTAACCTATCGTCTAACACCCTGCGAATCTTAGATGATATTGGTATGTGTGGAGAGCTTGTCTGTTATCCACCCACCCCACCGAAGCTGTTGCCTGCAATGAAAGCGGAAAGAGGAAAAGCCAGCGCGGGGCTGGCTTTTGTAGTCTATCAAACGTAATTCAGAAGACCTATTTTACTTTTCATCCTGTTGTCGCTTTTTCAACAATTCTTTCAGTCGGTTTATTCCTTCCTGAGGGTCTTCTATTTCAACTTTGGATAACAATTCTCCAATTGACTCAGCGACGACTGAAGTTTCATCATAATCGAATGGAGATTGATTATCCCATACATATACTTGACCATAGTCATCCTTTCTAGTTGAAAGCACAAGACGCTTATGCCCGTCATCACAGATGACGATTTCAAGTAGATGAGACGGAAGATACTCAGAACTGGGTCGTTCCTTATTTGTTTTGAGTACATCTAGCCCAACGGAATTGGGCGGAGCAACTCCATATACTAAGTAAGGACTCAGTATTCTTTCATTAGAGTTATGGTCAACATATCTTAAGATTTGCCCTTTTTCCAATTGCCCACCATTTGATGTTAGGAGAAATTGTTTATATTCAACAGGCAATTTGATACCTTCTGATTCCTCATATCTGTGGATGTCATCCAAATTGATATTAGGTTGAGTTGAAGCGTATTTGAATCCCATAGTTGTGTCTTTCATTTGAATTATGGTTTTAACGTACATATTTTGCCACCACCAGTATGCCAAACCTCATCATTAAGGTACTGGGGAATAAGAAGCATCGTCTCAGTATCTTGAAGATGATGCCATGTATAGTCATGATACCCAACTTTCTGATGCCAAAATGTTGGGTCACCCCCTGTTTTTTCCATATAATCAAACGTTTCCAGCCCACCTTCAACAATAAACTGGTAGTTTGCCATCGCAAAGTCGTTTTTCCATATATCTGTCGCATTAACAGAAACACTGCCTAAAGAATACTGGTCGAATATTGGGAATCCATACAAGTCAAAGTCAACCCCAAGACGTGCATATGCTCTTAGTTTGGCTTCGTTTTGAAGCCCCTTCCAACTTGCTGAAATATTGCGCCCTGCCCATTGCCAGTTAACTGGTAAGTTACCACCAATGTTAGGCATTCGTCTTCCAGCTTTGTCTACATACCAAGAATCAAACCAGTCTGGCAAACGCCCTGATGCTGTGATACTGTCAGGTGATGTATAACGCCACTTAGTGTATTCGTTATTTTGAGGAATACGCCATTCACCACGATTATTCAACCACTCTCTTTTTGCATCCAAAGTAACATTATGAACCAACCACTGTCCATCACCAACAAAGTAGCTGGCAACTAACTGGACACTTAGATTATACATCAGTTGCGGTTCTGGAATGACAGGCGGAAGCCAGTCCCTACAACGGTTTGCGGGGTTTCGTAGGGGCGAGACCTGTCTCGTCCGCCAAATGGGGATTCTATCTTATGGGGTCACTGTCATCGTAGCCGTAAGTCGTTTCACATTTTTTTACGTATCACTATCAATTTGCCCGTTGACGACATTTAACACTTGGGCACGCTTAATAAAGCTATCGGAGAAAATATCTAACTCAGTGGTGGTCACAATCGTTTGGGCTTGCCCCTCTAAACGGTCTAACAAAAATGCCCGTCGTTTACTATCCAACTCGGCAACAACCTCATCTAATAGGAATAGGGGGTATTCTCCGATTCGCTCACGCATCCATTCTAACTCTGCAAATTTGAGTGCCATCACGGCTGTCCGCGCTTGCCCCCGACTGCCGTATAAGCCACTATCACGGTCATTGATAAACATCCGCAGTTCATCCCGATGCGGTCCTGATAGGGTCACAC